>CAYMLL010000014.1:0-55014 GCA_964390645.1 uncultured Planctomycetia bacterium
GAAGGACGGGTCGAAGGCCGGGTCGGGCTCACGACCCGGCCGCGGCCACTCGTCGCCCTCACCGCCGAGCAGCAACGAACCACCGAACGACTCCAGGACACCACGCGCCGGCCTCCTCGTGGAGCCGCGAGCCCGCGTCGTCACACCGCTGACGCGGATGGCGACCCTCGACTCGAGATCGACGGTCTGTCGCACCGTCGCGAGACCGACGAGCCCGTCGGAGGGCACCGCCGGCGGCGGATCCGCAATCCCCAGCCACACCGAGATCTCGTCTTCGCGCGTCCGGTACACCCAGGCGGCGCCAAACAGGACCAGCAGCAGGATGAACAATCGAAATCCCAGCGACATGGCGGCCTCAGACGTCTTTGTGGAGCCCGAGCACGAGGTCGAGGACGGCGTCCGCGGCCTTCGGCCTGCCGAGGCTGAGCGTCGCATCCTCCATCTCGAGCAAGCGTTCGGGCGTGAACAGGATCTCGTCAAAAACCTCACGCAGCCTCGCCGCGCCGAGCTCTTCCTCGGGAATCAGGCGAGCGCCGCCGGCGTCGACAAGGAGCTGCGCATTGCGAAGCTGATGCTGGTCCTTGTGATGCGGATACGGAACGAGAATAGCCGGCACACCGAGCACGGCGAGCTCGGCGAGCGTTGTCCCACCGGCCCGCGCGATGACCAGATCGCTGTTCGCCATCTCGTAGGGCAAATCGGGCACGAAGCTCTTCACCTCGGCCTCCCACCCATGATCGCGGTACTTCCTCGCAACCATTTCGCAGTCGGCATCGCCGGCAACGTGCATCCAGCAGATGCGATCACGCAAGCCGTCGAACTCTCCGAGAGCATCGACGACGGCGCGATTGACCCCGTGGGCCCCCTGGCTGCCACCACAGACGAAGACACGACGCTTGCGCGAGCTGAACGTCGATGCCCCGAACCATCGACGACGACGAAAGGCCGCCGTCAGCACCTCCCGCCGCACGGGGTTGCCGGTGATCTCACGCCGTCCCCGCAGCATCCGTGCCGCGGCCGTGTTCGGGCACGACACGGCGTTGACAAAGGGCGCCAGAAAACGGTTCACCTTCCCCGGCACCTGATTCTGCTCGAGAAGAACGATCGGAATCATCTCCTGGCGAGCCGCGATGATGCCGGGCAGCGACGCGTAGCCTCCGAGTCCGAAGGCCGCGTCGAATCCCTCCAGCAACAGGCGACGGATCTCGCTGATCGCCCGGACCGACTGCATCGAGTAGCGCAGCCAGCCGACCGGAGACGCGGCCGGCGTCTCCAGTTCGAGCGAGCAAGTCTGGAATCCGTACTCGGAGAAGACACGCTCCTCGATCTTGCGTCTTGTGCGGAAAAAAAGAATGCGGCAGCTCGGAAACCGCTCGCGCGCCCGCTCCGCCACCGCAAGCCCGGGGTAGAGATGTCCTCCGGTTCCTCCACCGAAGAACGCGAGCGCTCGAAGTCCCTTGCCGGCCGATCTGTCGTTCGTGGTGCGAGTTGGTCTCATTCGGATCTGACGGTTTCCTCGTTCGTGGTCACCTCACCCATCGCCGCCGAAGCCGCGGACCGTCTCGCGGGCCGTGCTTCACCGGAGTCGTGCCCCACCCTGTCGGAGCTGCGCGCAATCGCCAGCAAGATGCCTACTTGTGCCATCGTCACACAGAGCCCCGTACCGCCGAAGGTGACGAAGGGCAACGGGATGCCTTTCGTGGGCGCGCTACCCGTGACAACGGCGATGTTGACGGCGGCCTGAAAGCCCAGAGCGATCGTGATTCCTGACGCGACCAGGAACCCGAACGTGTCGGGGGCACGCCAGGCGATCGCGGCGCCCGCCCAGACGAGCGCGACAAACAGAGCGAGGATCGCGACACAGCCGGCGAAGCCGAGCTCCTCACCGATGATCGCGAAGATGAAGTCGGTGTGCGCCTCCGGCAGGTAGCGTAGCTTCTGCAGTCCCGCGCCGAGTCCGAGCCCGGTCCAGCCGCCCGACCCGAGCGCCCGCAGCGAATGCCGCAGCTGGTGAAGGCTCTCGGGATCGAGCAGTCCCTGCAGGCGATGCTGGACCATCTCCCAGCGGGCCCAGACAAAGCTCGCCAGAACAGGACCGAACACGAAGACGCTGCCGAGGACATACCGGATGCGCATGCCTCCGAGGAGGATCAGAGCGCCCGCGAGCCCGACGATGAACGTCGACGTGCCGAGGTCCGGCTCCAGCAGGGTCAACCCGAAGACGGCCAGCACCACGACCGTCAGCGGCAGGAATCCGCTCCAGAATCTGTGCCGGCGGGTCGGGTCGTTCGCCAGGAACGCGGCGGTGAACAGCAGCATGGACAGCTTGGCGACCTCCGACGGCTGGAAGCGGATGCCCCCGCCGATCGGCAGCCAGCGACGCGACCGGTTCACCTCGATGCCGACACCTGGAACGAGCACGAGAGCGAGTAGAAGCACCGTGACGCCGAGGATGGGCCACGAGAACCGCGCGAAGAGTCTGTAGTCAATCTGATAGAAGAGCAGCATGATGACGATGGCCGTCGCCACCCAGAGCAGCTGACGCTTCAGAAAGTAGTGCGTGTCGTCAACGAGCAGGTGATGGAACGCGCTGGCGCTGAAGACCATCACCGTACTGACGCTCAGCAGCAGAAAGACGCACGAGAGCAAGACCTCGCGCGGGTTGAGTTTCGAGACCAGAGCGCTGCAGGACATGACCACGCTCCTAGAACCTCAACACCAGCAGCGAGCCGAGTGACAGAACCGCCGCGACAATCCAGAAGCGCACGGTGACCTTGGTCTCGGCCCAGCCTCCGAACTCGAAGTGATGATGCAGCGGCGCGCACCGAAAAATCCGCTTGCCCGTCAACTTGTAGGACGTGACCTGCAAGATCACCGACATCGCCTCGGCCACGAGAACGCCGCCCGCAAAGAAGAGGAGAATCTCCTGCTTGCAGAGAATCGCCGTGAGACCGAGCGACCCGCCGATCGCCAGCGCACCGGTGTCTCCCATGAAGATCTGCGCAGGGTGACAGTTGAACCACAGGAATCCCAGCCCGGCGCCCACGAGAGCCGCCGTGAACACCGCGACCTCGAGGCTGCCGACGACATGAGGAATACCCAGCAAAGAGCTCGAATGTGCGTGCCCCGCCAGCAGACCGACCGCCACGAACGTCACGCCAACGAGAATGCTGCAGCCGATCGCGAGCCCGTCGAGACCGTCCGTGAGGTTCACGGCATTCGACGCTCCGGTCGTCACGAGGACAACGAGTCCGACGTAGAAGACGCCGAGCGGCACGTACGCGTTCTCGAAGACCGGAAGGAAGAGCATCGTGCCGTGGTTCCCGGCCGAAGCGGCGCTCGCACCGATGGGCGAATACTCGACGCTGAGCGGGTCGAAATACAGCGCCACTCCGACCACTCCCGCGATTGCCACCTGCCAGATGAACTTCGTTCTCGCCGACATCCCCTTGCGGCTCGAGCTCAACTTGATCAGGTCGTCAACGAAGCCCAAGAAGCCGAACGCGATCGTCAAGCCGAGCACCAGAAGGACGAGCCGGTTCCCGGGCTCCGTCCACAGCAGCGTCGAGACGAGCACGGCAAATAGCAGGATGACGCCACCCATCGTCGGAGTCTTGCCCTTGTGCTCGTGCAGCACTCGGAGCTCGTTCGAGTCCCCCTTCTCCGTGCGCTCGAGGATCTGACGGCGACGCAGGTAGCGGATGAACCAGCGTCCGAACACGACCGCCACGAGGAAGGCCGTGATCGCAGCCAGCAGCGCTCGAATCTCCGCGTGCCGGAGAAACTCCAGCCAGGGAGCAGCTTCATGCAGGTGATACAGCAACCTTCTTCAAGTCCTTCCGGAAGACGGAGCTCACTCCTTCCGACGCGCAGCGAGCAGCTCCTCCGCGAGTCGGCCGACGCCGACAGCGTTCGACGCCTTGAAAAGAACCTTGTCCCCGCTGCGCAGATCGTTCTCGAGATACTCACGCGCGTCCGCCACACCATCGAAGTGCGCCAGCTGAGCCGATCCCGCGTCGCCCCGACTCTCGAGCCCCTTCGCGAAGCCGCTCGCCACGTGTCGACTATCCCCTCCGACCGTGACGAGCACGTCGACGGGGTCTTCCGCAAGTCGTCGTCCCACTCCCTCGTGCAGCTGCCTCGAAGCGTCACCGAGCTCGCACATCTCGCCGAGAACGGCGATGCGTCGTCCACCCGGATATTGCAGCGAGAGCTCCGCGAAGCAGTCGAAGGCCGACTCCATCGAGCGGGGGTTCGCGTTGTAGGAGTCGTCGACGAAGAGAACGTCGCCCTCGAAGTGGACAGCGAGCCTTCGGGGCGGCAGCGAGCAGTCCGCCAGGCCCGCGCGCACCTCGTCCGGTGTCATCCCGAGATCCAACGCGACCGAGACGGCTGCGGCCGCGTTGAGAACGTTGTGCCGTCCCGGGATGCGAAGCGAGTACGTCTCGCCACAGAGCTCGAATCGGTGGCCGGTCTGACCGCCACCGAGAGGCTCGCAACACTCGACGCGGAAATCCGCCGGGCGAGCGTGATCCGGAGCCGCGAAGGTCCGCACCTCACCAGGCGCGCGCTCGACAAAGGAATCGAACCCCGGCATGCCGGAATCGATGTAGGCGACGCCGTCGGGAACGAGCCCCTCGAAGATCTCCCTCTTCGCCTCGATCACCCCCTGCAGATCGCCGAGGCCGCTGAGATGCGCCGGGGCGATCGCCGTTACGATGACTCGCTCCGGCCGCACGAGCCTCGACAGGTGCGAGAGCTCGCCAGGGCCGGAAGTCCCCATCTCGACGATGAGCTGCTCGACCCCGTCATCGGCCGACAGCAAGGTCAGCGCGACGCCGATGCGGTTGTTGAAGCTCCCGGGAGCGGCCGCGACCGCGAAGCGCCTCGCGAGCACGGCGCGCAGAAACTCCTTCGTCGTCGTCTTGCCGACGCTACCGGTGATCGCGACGACCTCGAAGCTCCCGATACGGCGGTTCCGGACCGCGAGGCCCTCGAGGGCGTCGAGCGTGTCATCGACAGCGATCATGCACACGCCCGGCGCGCCGCCGAGAGACCGGAGCAGGTCATCGACGCGATCCTCCGCGACAACGCACGCTTCCGCGCCCTTGCGGAAGGCGCCGGAGACGAACTCGTGGCCGTCGAACCGCTCGCCTCTCAGCGCGAAGAAGAGGTCCCCCCGCTGGATCGAGCGGGTGTCGGTCGACACGCTCCGAACGATCGACGTCGGCAGCGCGCCGACGACCCGCCTGCCGCAAACCCCCTCGACAACCTCGCTCCACTCGAGCCGATGCATGAGATCACCGTTCCCCCCGAGATTCGCGCAAGAACTCGAGAGCGACCTCCCGGTCGTCAAAGTGGACGCGCTCGCCTCGAAGCTCCTGGTAGGTCTCGTGTCCCTTGCCGGCGATCAGCACCGTGTCCCCTTCACGCGCCATACGGATACCGAGCGCGATCGCCTCACGACGGTCATCGACGACCGCCGCGTCGTTCGGATTAGCCAACCCCTCGACGATGTCGTCGAGGATGCGCTGCGGAGCCTCGCCGCGCGGGTTGTCCGACGTGACGATGATCCGATCCGAGCACGCCTCAGCGATCTTGCCCATGCGCGGACGCTTCGCCGAATCACGGTCGCCGCCGCATCCGAAGATGGTGATCAGCCGACCGGGCGTCATCGGACGCAGCGCGTCGAGAACAGCCTCGAGCGAGCCATCAGTGTGCGCGTAATCGACGACAACTCGAAACGGCGCGGGAAAGGTCACCTCCTCCATGCGTCCCGGAGGCAACGTGGGCTCGCGGATCGCCTCGGCGATTGCGTCGATGTCGACGCCCAGGCACTCCGCTGCGGTGATCGCCGCGAGGGTGTTCTCGACGTTGTGCAAGCCCCAGAGGCGGGTCTTCAGACGGTGCCCCTTCCAGGTGAGCTCGGTACCCGCGGGAGACATCGTCAGGCTCTTGACGCCGTCCTCTTCGTCCGTCCCGTACCAGAGGATGTTCGCCTTCGTGCTCTCGGCGATGGAATGTGACGCCTTCTCGGCACGCGGCAGCACCGCGAAGGCGGAACCCCTCAGGTCGCGAAAGAGCTTGGACTTCGCGGCCAGGTAGCGGTCCATCGTCAAGTGGTAGTCGAGATGCTCCGGTGCGAGGTTCGTGAAGACCGCGCAGTCGAGTTCGACGCCTGCGGTGCGCTGCTGCTCGAGAGCGTGCGACGAAATCTCGAGGGTAGCATTGCGTCCTCCTGCGTCGACGAGTTCTCGCAGCCACGAGTGAATATCAAGCGACGAGGCCGTGGTGTTGAGCGCCTCGAATCGACGCTCCGCGACGCGGTTCTCGACGGTGCCGAAGAGCCCCGTGGTACGGCCTGCGACGCGGAGAACCTGGTCGAGGAGCCACGATGTCGTCGTCTTCCCCTTGGTGCCGGTGATGCCCACCACCTCGAGCTCGCGACTCGGGTCACCATAAAACGTCGAGCCGAGCAGACCCATCGCCTCGCGCACATCAAGCAGGCGCAGAAGCGGCACCCCGAGGTCGCGTGCGGAGACACCGGCCCGGCACCCCTTCCCGGCCAGAACGGCGACCGCCCCTCCACGTACTGCATCGCTCGCATAGCGCAATCCGTCGGTGGTCTCGCCGGAAACCGCGATGAACAGGGATCCGGGCTCGACTCGCCGCGAATCCGCCGTGACGTGCCGGATGTCGAGAGCGCGATACCGCGCCGGAATCTGTACCCAGCTCTCATCAATCAAGTCATCGAGCCGCATGTCTCTTCCCTTCTTTCCGGTTCTTTCCGGGCTTCTGATCTCCGCACGGTGCCTCCGCAGACCGCTCTCCTCATCCTGACGGTCCACGAGACACGAAGGCCTCGAAGCCTCACCCCGGACGATTCATCATCCACCTGCCACGAACGAGGCTCCGCGGCGTCCGGACCGCGTTGCGACGACCGCTTCGTCCCTCGACGAGCAAGACACTCACCCGCCGCCGAAGCCCGCACCGCGCCAGACCTGAGTCCGATCGCCCGCACGCTGGTATGTCGTGAATGATCCAGGCTTACCATCCTCTGAGCTGAAGCTCCTCGAAACGCGGCCTCTGCGCAACCCGGAAATAGCGCCGGAAAGTCCGTGCCACGATCGGCCCTGCGACAGAGCCACCGTAGTACTTGCCGTTCCGAGGCTTCTCGACCATGACGAGAGCGACGACCTCCGGATCGTCGGCGGGTGCGAAGGCCTCGAACGATGCGAGGTAGTCCTTCTTCGTGTAGCGCGGGTCCATGTCGGCCGTACCGGTCTTGCCGCCGAACTCGAAGCCCTCCATCCGCAAGTACTTTCCGGTGCCTTCCTCGATGACACGACCGAGAATCTCCCGCAGGGCTCCAGAGGTCTCCTCACGAATCGGACGACCGACGACATGCGGATGCACTCGCTCGACGCGGCCATCGATCTCGTAGCGATCGATGATCGTCGGGCGGTACAGGTAGCCGCCGTTGATCAGCGCCGCGAATGCGGCACAGAGCTGGATCGGACTGATCATCACCTCGTAGCCGAAGGCCACCGACACACTCGAGTAAACGTCGTTCCACTCCTCCCGAGGAGTGTGCTTTCCGGACGCCTCGAAGGGCAATTCGACACCGGTTCTGCGACAGAACCCGAAGCGATCGAGGGAATCGATGAGCCCGTCCTTGCCGAGCCGCATGCCAAGGAGGCTCATACCGATGTTCGACGAGTAGACAACGCAGTCGTCGAACGTCAGCGGACCGTGATCACTGACGTCCTCGATACGCCGCCTCCCTATCACGTGGAACCGGCCGCCGCTCCAGATCCGCTCTTCACGCGTGGCAAGGGCACGCTCCAGAACGGTCGCGGCGATGAACGGCTTGATCACGGAGCCTGGCTCGTAAACGTTTTCGATGGTGCGGTTCTTGCGTCGACGCTCGAGCTCGGACTTCGGATAGCGCCGGTACTCGTTGGGGTCGTAGCGCGGCCACGACGTCATCGCGAGAACGGCCCCGGTGCGACAGTCCATCATGACCGCCTGTCCGGCTTCGGCCGCGTGCTTCTCGATGCCGAGCTCCAGCTCCTCCTCGAGAATCGTCTGCGCGCGACTGTCGATCGTCAGGACGACGTCGTAGCCGTTCACCGGCGCGACCTCGACATTCTCCGGACAAAAGAAGCGCAGCTCCCCACGCGCGTCGGTGACGACACGCCGCCGCCCCGGACGCGGCACGAGACTCCCCATCTGAGCGCGTGCGATGCCCTCCGGCCCCGCACCGTCGAGCCCCGCGACACCCACCACCTCACACCGCGTCGCACCTTGTGGATCGCCACGCCGGGTGACACGATCGACGACCAGCGAACCGTCACACACCTCCTGGCCGAGGTGAATCGCGACATCGTGCTCGACCGCGTCCTTGAGCTCCGTTGTGACGGCACGAGCGACGGGCACGTAGCGTACGCCTTCTCTCGTCGGATCCAGCGCCCGCGCGAGAATCGCCCGACGCCTGTCCGCCGCGAAGCCGAGCTCCGCCGTGAGCCGCTCGATGAGCGTACGCAGCTGCGTAGGCGACAGTTCGCGCGGATCGATGCCGATGTCGTGAGCAGTGTGCGAGCGGGCGACTATAACCCCGTCGCGCGTGCGCAGGTCGCCGGGATACGCGGGAATCCGATCCGTGCGCCCGACGCCGCGGCGAGCCTTCTCGAGGTGCTCGTCGTGGGCGAGCACCTGAACGAAGAAGAGCCGCACGCCGAGAAGACCGAATCCCACCGTCAACCCCGACACGATGAAGACCAGAACACCGATCTGCGATCGGCGAGGGCCTCCGTCGGCGACGGTGCGTGTCCGCGGGCTCGCGGCGCTCATGTCCTGCCCTCGGGCCCAGCGCCGACCTGGGTCTCCTCCTCCTGCGGAAGCGGATGGAAAACGGCACGACCGTTGTCCGGAAACCCTTCCTCGGTCCGGTACTGCGGCGGCAGCTCGGCTTCGAGCCGATCAGGACGGAGCCGCTCGTGGTATTGCAGCTGCAGATCACGAAGGCGTTCGACCGACACCTCCTCCTCCTTGAGAAGCTGCCGAATCCGCACTCCCGAGCGCACGTTGCGGACCTCCATATGGACGCACACCAGCCCGACGACGAGTAGCCAGACGGCGAGAATCGCGGTGCCGGTGGAGAGCGGCATGAACGAGTGCTCCGTTGTCTTCCTGGTCCAGCGACCCGGACACGAAGTTCGGGGTTCCCGAGGGACGCTCAGCGACCTCCCTCGCGGACGACGGCTCGCATCCGAGCGCTGCGAGCTCGAGGATTGTCGCTCACCTCCTTCTCGCCGGGGCGAACGAGCCCCGACGGGTGCGGACGAAACAGCCCCTCCGCGACTCTTTGCGCGAAACTCTGCTTGACGATTCGATCCTCGAGGGAGTGGTAAGAAATGACCACCACCCGCCCCCCCGGACCCAGATATCGATCCAGGTCTCGGAGGGCGCGGCGGAGGTGCTCCAACTCCCGATTCACGACGATACGAATCGCCTGAAAGGTCCGGGTCGCCGGATGGGTCTTCCGCCCCCTGCGAGGAAGGACCCCCTCGATGATCTTGACGAGCTGACCGGTCACCTCAATTCGCTCCCTGCGTCGTGACCGATCGATCGCTCGCGCGATACGCCGAGCCGCACGCTCCTCTCCGTAGCGTCGGAGGGTATCCTCCAGATCGCCCACGGGAGCTCGCGCAATGTACTCGGCTGCGGACTCGCCGACAGTGGGGTCCATCCGCATATCGAGAGGGCCGTCGTGCTGAAAGCTGAATCCACGATCGGCCCGGTCCAGCTGCATCGACGACACGCCGAGATCCAGGAGCAACCCATCCAATGCTCCCTCGGGTGTTCGATCGACAAGCCGGAGAAACTCTCCTATTCCTGTGAAAATGCCGTGTTGTGTCTCGAAGCGTCCGCCGACCGCCGCCAGCCGCTCCCGCGCGATGGCGATGGCCTCCTCGTCTCGGTCCAGACCGAGAAGCATCCCGTCCGGCTTCAGCCTCTCGAGAATCGCCGTCGAGTGGCCACCGAGCCCCAGCGTGCCGTCCAGCACCAGCTCTCCGGGGCTCGGAGCCAGCACCGCCAGGGTCTCCTCCAGAAGAACCGGACGGTGTCCTGAGCTCGCCGGCGAGTCGTTCACTCTGGCGCTCTCTCGTTGTGACGCACCGCAGGATCACTTCACCTCCACGGACATACGCGCCGAAGCGCGCTCCAGGAGCTCGCCGAGCTCGACGCCGGCGAGGTGGGGGAACATCGAGTGAAGCCGCGAGAGCCGCTCGCGCAGCAGCGCGATATCGCGCTGCAAGCTCCGCGATCGCTCGAAAGAAAGCCCATGGCGAGCGCCGCGAAGCCGCGGGTTGACCTCGGCGGCCTCGACATCTTCGAGCCACTGACGGACGCGCCCCACGACTCCACTCTCCCCGTAAGGTGCTTCCTTGGACGCTACCATTTTCTCGCTCTCCGGTCTCCGCTGGGGGGCGTGGGAGGGCGGCGGCGGTCCGTGACCGTCAGGTTCTGCCGCCGGGCGGCTCCTGCTTTCCTTCGCGCTGGGCTCGGTACCAGTCGTAGCGATCCTCGGCCCAGATCTCGATGTACCGCCCCATCCCTACGAAGACGAGGTCCTTGCCCACACCCACCTGCTCACGTCGCTCCTTCGGCAAGACGAACCGGAACTGCGCGTCCAGGTCGAGGTCGTACGCCGAGGAGAACGTATCCCGCAGGAACTTCTCGTCCTCCTCGTTGTCCGCGTCGTATTTCTCGTAAAGAGCAGCCACCCGCTTCAGCCAGGCTTCCCTCGTGTAAAGACCGAGCCACTGCGCCCGCCGACCGATGGTGACGACGAACCGACGCGCGTCATCCTCCGGTAACTCTCTTCGAAAGGCGGCCGGAAGGACGAGGCGATTCTTCGAATCCAGGGAATGGCGAAACTCACCCTGAAAGAGCATCTCGCACGTCCACGGTTTCCGGTAACACCACGAGCGACCGTCCGCCGTCGGACCGTCCTCTAACCTCCCGGCAGGGAGAGCTCCCTGCGGCCGTCCCGTCCCCGGCCCCGGGGCTCTCGCTTCATCGCGCGGGGATCTGGCGAATCTCCACTGACAGCAGGCGGCACGCTCGACTCGAGAGAGCCACCGAGGATCACGATCGACCCATCCCGCTCGCTACGGCCGCCGCACCGGGCGAAGGCGCGTTCGGACCGAGCGGCATCGAGACAGGCCGACCCCTGAAAACTTCTCTTCGTGCCTTCCTCTCCAAGGACCTCTCCTGCGTACGCACGCTCTCGAGCGGCGCACGGTGACAGCACTCCGGCCCTCGCCCGAGCGAAGTTCGACCCTCGGGACGACTCCAATCGAGCTCCTCCGAGAACCGCAGCTCTCTGTCGCTGACGTCCAACCGGGTGGGCGGCCCTGGAGAACCCTTGAAGGAACACGCAGGCGCAGGAGATCGTCCCCTCTCCACGATCACTCGTGTGTCGACCTCGCGCCTGGTGTCCCGAATCCTCATGCTCCGCTCGCCCTCCACCCGGGGGGCTCTGTCCCCGGACGGCCACCTCGCGGCGAGCGCCCGGTTCCCTTGGTGTGTGGTCGACGAATTCCACCGCCGACCCCTGGCCCCCGCTGGGATCTAATGGGATCACATGGGAGCGCGATCCACCGTACGTAATGGGATGGCAAAAACAAGCACGACTCGCAAAAAAACCCCCCCGACCCACCCCTTGTGGCTGTCGGGGTCCGAGGCCCCATCTCATGGCAGTGCGATCGGCTCGGGACGGGTGGAACCCGGCGCACGTGCGAAAAAAGTACGGCCCAGCGGGCAACCGACGGGGACGTCGGATCGGGTCATGGGCCCGGGCGGGGCCTCATCCGGCCCCTTCGCGCCGTCATTCCCAGGAATTCCCATCCACGACGCCCTCCACGCCGGGGTCAGCGGTCGCAGCCGAGCTCGTCGTCGGTCGGGTCGAGCCCGGGCTCGTCGATCGGAGGCGGGATCCGGGGACCGGACTGAAAGAGGTAGTTGAACTCGTAGATGGCGTCCGTGATGGCCACCAACCCGTCGTCGTCGACATCGGCCGCGTCGAGGCAAGCGACGACCCGACCCCCCGTCAGGAAGCCCAGGACCAGCACGCCGTCCGTGATGTTGACGGAGCCGTCGAAGTTGACGTCGCCGCGGACAAAAGGCCCGCCCCCCCTGGCCCTCCCACAGGTCGCACAACACCCGATCACGGCGCCGACAAGCGGCAGAATCGTGTACGCTGGCGCGTCCGCACCTGCGAAGGACCCGTCACGGTACGACTCGGCAGCGCCGTCGATCTCGTCGATCAGCTCGCCGTCGCGCAGCACGCGGATGGCGCCGAAGCTCGCACCCGGCGGGTTCGTCCACGTCAGCACCACCGTCTCGGAGTCGTCGAACGCACAGACCAGGTCCTCGACCGGGCCCGTGGCGTCCATCACCGTGACGGTGGCGAAATCAGGAGTCGAGAGCTCGATCACCCCGCCGTCCTCGTCATAGACGGCAGTCGACTCGTCGAACGAGTCCCTGCAGGACTCGTCGTTCGGAAAGAAGAAGAGCTCGATCGAGCCGAAGACCGGCGAGATCTGCTCGAACACGAGCCGACCGAGCACCAGGTCGCCGTCCACGGGGACCTCCTCGACAACGACGCCGTCCGAGTCCGGAAAGACCGTCGCGCCGATGGCGACCATGTCCTGCAACTCGCCATCCCCCCAGCCGGGACAGCCGTCGAAGCCGGCCCCGAAAGGCGCCGCCCCGGCCGTGTACACCGTCGAGGAGAACGCCTCCGCCTCGAACCGTAGCGGCGCGAGCTGCGACGCCGGGAAGTCGAGAAACAGCTGGTAGCCCGACAGGCGAACGCCGGCATCGCGCCCGGTCAGCCGGATCTCGAGCACGATCTCGTTGCAGTGCGCCACCGGCGTCTCGAGCGGCTCGATCACGAGATCCGCCGCACGCACGGCCGGCGCGAAGAGCGCGAGCAAGACCACGACGGCGCCAGGCGCCCTTCGCTGAACGAGACTCGATGGCAACAACGGCATGGAGGGCATCATGGCAGAGCCAGCTCACCAGCAATATGACAGAAGCATGACCGGCCCGATCGAGCGACCGGAACGGGGGAGCTCGACGGGAGTTTCAGACCACCCGTGGACGATGGTACCACAAGCAGTGCCCGATCCCGGATCGCTATCGCGTTGCCGGCGCCGCGTGGATCAAGGACCCACCCACGAGACGGGGTGCTCGCAGCCGAGCCCACCGGGCGTCGGATCCACTCCCGCGGTGACCAGCGGCGGCGGCGGTGGCGTCGAGCCCAGAAAGAGATAGGAGAGAAGGAACACCGAGTCGCTGATGCTCAGATCCTCGTCGTCGTTGGCGTCGGCGGCGTTCATGCACTCGGGGCGAGCGCCACCGAGAAAACAGTACTCGAGGATACGCACGGCGTCGGAGATATCGAGGAGACCGTCGGAGTTCGCATCTCCGCGCACGAAAACCGGAATCGGCAACGGCTCCGTCACCTCGATGAGGCCCTCGGCCATCTCGTCGACGGGAATCGACTGGCTGTCGACGACGTAGACGTTGCGCAGCGGCGGACTCGAGAGCCCGTCCTCGAGCCGCAACGTCAGATCGTCCTCTACGTCTTCCGACACCCGCCCATCAAGGTGGAGAAAGGTCAGAGGACGGCCGATGTTCGGAATCGTCTGGCCCTCGAAGGGCGGATCGAGCTCGACGAGCAAGCCGACGCTGAAGAAGCCGCCCGCGACATCGTTCGTCACCTCGAAGAAGTCGCTTTCGATCGCCTCCAGTACGGTCCCTTCCACGTGGATGCGATCAAGCGTCAGCTCGTCGGAAGGATAGCGCACCACGAGCTGGAAGCCCTGCACGCTCTCCTCATGAAGGCCCTGAATCTCGATCGACACCGGTCCGCCGGACTCCGCGGTGACGGTCGGGATGACAAAGTGGTAGCCCTCGACGTCACCGACGAGATCGTCTCCGGCAACGCTCCATACCGTCGCGGCGAGCGCCCCGAGAAGAGCCGACGAGACGGCGAGACACCGCGAGCGAAGAATAGCCTGCATTGGACAGCATCCTCGTTCGTTGCCAGACAGACCCCAGCCACCGAGCGGCCACCAACGAGCATAGCCGGAACGCCTTCGGATCGAAAACCCAAAAATGACCTCACGGCATGCAGTGCAGGTCGTCCTCCGTGCGGTCCGGACCCGGCCGCGGAAAGGGAGCAGGGATCTCGGCGCGGCCGAGGAAGAGGTAATTCAACGTGTAGACGGGGTCTCCGATGTCGACTCCACCATCGTCGTTGGCATCCAGAGCGTCGTCGCAGCTCACCTGCTCGGCCCCCGTGAACAGGAAGCTCAGTGTCGCTGACGCGTCCGAGATATCGACGTCGCCGTCGTCGTTCGTGTCACCGCGCAGGAAGCGATTCTGCACGTACACCGTTCCGACCATGCCGAGGTGCTCGTGGGGTCGGCAAAAATACGGCTCCGTGCCGACGTCCTCGAAGGTGTACTCGAAGACCGGGAACTCGTCGGAGGACGACGCATCGAAGATCTCGCCGGCCCGTGGGTCCGCGTTTCCGGTTCCGCTGGTCACCGTGTGAAACATCTCCATCGGCTCGTGCTCCCAGCGCACGGTGTCGCCCTCGAAGATCCAGCTGATGTCGGGGATGTACACGTTATCCACCACACCTACACGGTGCGAGATCTCGCCGTCGTCAACGGCGATGAAGCCGACTCGATGCGGGTGCTCACGGTCGAAGAACGAGATGCCGTCGGGGAAGGCACGGTCGACAACAAAGCTGAAGCGACGCGCGTCGACATCGACGACGCTGTCGAAGAGCTCGCCGGCGCTGGAGTCGTCGGGACCCGTGCCGCTGGCGATCCCGTGCGTGCCGGCCAGCCAGACCCATGTGACGGTGTCGCCGACGCTGATCTCGACGGTCCGCGGAAAGAACGAAGCCTCGAATAGCTCGATAAAGACCTCGTCACCGTCGGCGCGAGCCGCGGTCACAACGAGCGCCACCGTCGCCAGAATCCCCGTCATGGACCACTCGCTCGCCGTTCGTCGCATCCCCTGCCGGATTCTCCTTTCGGGCCGCCTCGGTACGAGACGCGCCACTGGTGAGATTAGTGCTCGCGGCCAGGCGAAGCCAGCTCCATCCGCCGCCGGCGAGCTTGCGCCGGCAGCCACGGCGGCCCTTTTGACAGCCACCGCAAGCCCGTGGTAGGCTCATCCTGATGGACTCCACTGTCGACGACCGTACGGCTGCGGCCGTCAGGGGTCACCGGAATCAGCGAGGCGCCTTCTTCCACGGCATACAGGGATGCTCTGCACGAACTGTCCGCTACGGCGGACCTGCCATCAGCTCTGCAGCTACGTCGAGCCCCATCTCCCGTCGATGGAGCAGGGACGCGTCGACTACGAGGATCTCCTGCGCATCTACCAGGGCCGCATGATGACGCACGCCCTCCTCGACAACCTCGAGGTGCTGACGGCTCGCCAGCGGGAGGTCGTGACACTCTACTACCGCGACGTGCTGTCTCAGGACGAGATCGCGCGGCGTCTGGGAGTCACGCAGCAAGCCGTCGCCGACACGCTGCAGCGCGCTCGCGCGACCGTCGGCAAGGAACTCCGCAAGTACATTCGCTTCGCCGGCTGACGCCCGGAGCCCCGCAGCCGCAGCCCGGCGGCCAGAGCCCGCAGGCTCTCCACAGAGCCCCCGACCGGTCACCCGCCGCAAGCTCCCGGCGTTCGCGCTTTCTTCGCTTGCGGGCCTCGCCCCGGTGGCCAAATTGACTTGGCCGCACGCGAAACGTATACTCGCTACTTGTTCCCATCCTGGAGCGGGGTCTTTTTGAACGCTCAGCCTGGATACCGGTAGCCTGTCGTGCCGGGGGCTTTGGCGCTCTACGTCTGTCAAGATCCGTCCCCTTGCGGCGGGTCCGGCTCTCGGCCCACGGCTCCTGGTGTCCCATCGCGGAGGAATCGATGCATCCCGTACGTGAGATGAAGCAGGCTTTCGTCGGGTGTGGGCTGGCGGTTCTCGCCGTCTGCGCCCTCTCCCACCAGGCGCTGGGCCAGGGCAGCTGCCCCTGCCCCACGATCAACGGTTTCGGCGACTGCATTCACACTTCGTTGACGGAAGCCGACGGCTACAGCGGCGAATTCGCCGGCAGCGCGGTCGTCGCTCCGTTCATCGAGCCGGGCCCGAGCTCCAGGAACTTCCTGTTCATCGCCGACGTCTACTCGGGATTCACTTTCCGCTATGACGCCGACGCCCTCGCAAACGGCCCCCTGGGCGCGTTGATCTCGCCGTTCGGCTCACGCCCGACGACGGGCATCGCCTACCACCCGGCGCAGGACGTCCTGTTCTGGATGATCGACAACTCGCTCGTGCGCACGGAGGTTCAGCGCAGCGGCCGTCCGGAAGTTCACACCTTCGACGGCCTCTTCGAGGTAGCCAGCGTCGATCTGGCC
The DNA here is from genome assembly GCA_964390645.1 of uncultured Planctomycetia bacterium. Lineage (GTDB taxonomy): Bacteria > Planctomycetota > UBA8108 > UBA8108 > UBA8108 > CAYMLL01. The sequence goes on from CAYMLL010000014.1 coordinate 16,513, forward strand.
GCCTACGCCACCGCGCTCTTCGGCGACGGCGAGCGACCGGTCGAGCTCGGCGGACTGACCTACCACCTCGGTCGCGACACCTTGTGGACGGTCGATATCGTCAACGACATCTACTTCGAGCTCAATCTCGACGGCAGCCTGTCGCTCGACGACGACGGCAATCCGATCCACTTCGTCAGCCCCGCCCGGGACCCGCAAGGGGCCGGCGCGTTCGGTAACACGATCGCCTACGCGACGGAGGGCGACGGTGAGTTCTTCGACATCCCGGTCGGCACCATCGCGGAAGGTCGACCCACACGCGTCCTGCGCGTCGACGCGCCCGCAGACCCGACCGCCGCAGGCTTCCCGATCGGCGGTGACACCGGCGTCGGCTTTCCGATCATCCCCGCTCTTCTCGCGGCGAGCCGACGCGAGACCGCATTCCCGACCGGCATCGCCCACTACCACGACTCCTGCCTGGCGAACCAGTCGAGCGAGTTCGTGATCGTCCACGACGTCACCGGCGGCCCCCCCACAATTCTCGAGGTCTCGGCCGACACGCCTACGGTCAGCAACATCGCCGACTTCACGTGCGTCTACGACGGCGGCGCCGCCGCGAGCCTCAGCTGGAGGAAGACGGACTACGACTCGCTGCAGATCCTGCGACGCAGCCTCTCGGAGCGCGACAGCAACGACCAGGTCGTCTTCGAGACCACGTTCGCCGATGATCCCGGGTCGCTGATAGACGTCAACTTCCCGGTGCCTCCGGACGGAACATACCAGTACACCGCGCGGAGTCGAAGGGGCGGTGACCAGTCGACGGACGTTCACTGCGTCACGGTCATCGGACGCGGCTCGCTGGTGGACTCGATCGAGTTCCAGGGCAGTGGCGAGGACGAGACGCGTCGATCCGTCCGCCTCGCCGGAGTCGCCACCACCGACGACAACCTGCTCGTCCTCGACGAATCGACCGGCGTCGCGCAGCGCTACGCATTCGACACACTCGAGAACCAGGGCGAGATCGTCGGACCGATCGGCGTTCAGGGATCGACGACCGGGCTCGAGATCGACCCGACGACCGGCCGGATCGTCTGGCTGGCCCGCTTCGGCCCGCACAACGTGCTCCAGACAACGGGGCTCGATGGCACGAACGCCGGCGAGATCGTCAGCGTCCAGGCGCCGTTGAACGTGCTCCGCACCCCGGTCTATGGCGATCTCTCGTACGACGCCGGCGCCGAGCAGCTCTGGCTCGTGGACACCGAGAACCACCTCATCCACGCATGCACGCTCGACGGCCGATTCGTCGAAGGGTCGCGTATCAACGAGCCCGTCGCGGACAGCGTCCTCGGCGGCGGCATCGACATCGTGGCCGCGGATGAAAGCTCGGTGACGATGGATATCACGGTCGGACCTGCAAACGAAGGCATCGCGGACTCGATCGTCCGCCTGACCTTTCAGCGCGACTCACTCGCAGACCGAGAGCAGGCCTGGAACGTGCACCTGAGGCGGGTCATCAACGCCAACCGTCCGGTCGGCATCGCCCGCCATGATAACGCGACAGGCAGCACGGAGTACGTGTCCGCATCGGACACGAACCGTATCTACCGCCTGTCCATGAACACCGCGCGGATCGACAGCCTGCCGCTGCGACGCGGCGACGCCAACAACGACGGCGACATCAACATCTCCGATCCAAGCTACCTCCTCGCCGCTCTCTTCCTCGGCCAGACGGTACGTCCCTTCGCATGCCAGGACGCCGCGGACTCGAACGATAGCGGCACGATCGAGATCACCGACGCCATCGTGATTTTCAACTACCTCTTCCGCGCAGACGCCGCCCCGGCGGCGCCGTCGCCAGGTTGCGGTTTCGACGCCACGTCGTCGGAGCTGGAGTGCGACGCCTCCTTCTGCGTCGGGGGGTAGCCTCGCGAGACCCCAGTGCGTTGAAGAAGGTCGTCAACGCGAGGAGTATCTTCCAGAGGCCGACGGGAAGCCTGCCCGCGACTCGTGGATGGTCCGTCCTTCGCGTCTCTCCGCATGGCGCGTACAATGCACTCCATGAAGACTCTCCGAGCTCTCGCCGCCCTGACGTGCCTGTCGATCGTACCTCTCTGCGCAGCCGAGCCCCCCAACGTCGTCCTGGTGATGACCGACGACCAGGGCTACGGCGATCTCGGCTGCCACGGCAATCCCGTGGTCAAGACACCGAACCTCGACGCTCTCCACGCGGAGAGCATCCGGTTGACGAACTTCCACGTCGACCCGACCTGCTCGCCGACGCGCGCCGCGCTGATGACCGGGCGTTACTCACCGCGTACGGGGGTCTGGCACACGATCATGGGCCGCTCTTTGCTGCGACGCGATGAGGTCACGATCGCGGATATATTCTCGAAAGCCGGCTATCGTACCGGGATCTTCGGCAAGTGGCACCTCGGCGACAACTACCCCTTCCGCCCGCAGCACCGCGGCTTCGGCACATCGCTCGTACACGGCGGCGGCGGCATCGGCCAAACGCCCGATCAGTGGAAGAACGACTACTTCGACGACGTCTTCCTCGCGAACGGCAAGCCGGTGAAAACCGAAGGCTACTGCACCAAGGTCTTCTTCGACCACGCGATCGCGTTCATCGAGAAGAGCGAGGGAAAACCGTTTCTCTGCTACATCCCGACCAACGTCGCCCACGGCCCGTATCTGGTCGCCGACAAGTACAGCAAGCCGTACCGCGAAGCAGGCGTGAAGGGCAATACCGCGAAGTTCTACGGTATGATCACGGAACTCGACGAGAACGTCGGCCGCCTGCTCAGGAAGCTGAAGGCTCTCGGAATCGAACGCGAGACGATCGTCATCTTCATGACCGACAACGGCACGGCAGCAGGCCACTTCAGTGCCGGCATGCGCGGCAGGAAGGGATCGGAGTTCGACGGCGGCCACCGCGTGCCGTTCTTCATCCGCTGGCCGGGCAGGCTCGAGGGGGGACGCGATATCGACCGGCTAACCGCTCACATCGACGTGCTGCCGACTCTGGTCGATCTCTGCGGCATCCAGAGGCCGAGACCGGGGCAGCGACAGGGCACGGTCGACGGCGCGACGCTGCGGCCACTGCTGGAAGGAAACGACACCGCGATCCGTGACTGGCCCGCTCGCACGCTCTTCGTGCAATCGCACCGCATCGAGCATCCGGAGCCGTGGCGCAAGTCCGCGGTGATGACCCGCCGCTGGCGCCTGGTCAACGGCAAGCACCTCTTCGACATGCAGGCCGACCCCGGCCAGAAAAGAGACGTCGCGAAGGAAACACCCGACGTCGTTCTCGACCTTCGCAGCCGCTACGAGGCCTGGTACGGCAGCTGCGACGAGAAGTTCGACACCTACTGCGAAATCGTCCTCGGCTCGCCCAGGGAGAACCCGACGACGCTCACCTGCCACGACTGGCACTCGGGCAACGTCCCGTGGCACCAGCGAGCGGTCAGCAAGACCCCGGCAGCGAACGGATTCTGGGCCGTCGAGGTCGAGGTCCCCGGCATCTTCGAGGTGACTCTGCGCACCCGGCCGGCCGGAGATGACAGCTACGCGCTGCGGGCGGGCAAGGCGCGTATCAAGGTCGGCGACGTCGAGCGCGAAACGAAGCTCACGCCCGGAAGCTCGGCGACCCGCCTCGAGATCACGCTGCCCGCGGGCAAGAGTCGGCTCCAGACATGGATCGAGGAGGACGGACGTCCCCCGCGCGGAGCGTTCTTCGTCACCTTCCGCAGGCGCTAGCCCGCATGTCTCACCGCTTCCTGCCGCGAAATCGGTGAGAAACCCGGGCTGGCCTCGAGTTTCGCCGTCGAGCGTCGAGCCTGGGAGCTTATCGACACCCTCCCGAGGCAGGCAGGTGCGCAGAAGGTCGTAAGCGATCCCCGGCGGGGTCGATCGAGGCAGACCAGGACGGCGGAGGCTGGCGAAACTCGAGCTGTCCACGCGGGATACCGGCGGAAAGCTACGCGAGAGATCTCATGCCTTCGACTTGAACTCGACGATCTGCACCGTCGCGCTCCAGGCGTCCTCGGCCGTGGCGCTGCGGCTTCTGCTCGCCCGTTTCAGGTTGAAGCTCTCGATGCGCACCGTCTTCTTCGCGTGGCGCACACGCGCGATGAACTCGACGATGTCGCGCATCGGAGCGGCCTCGAGCTTCAGCGTCTGGCTCTCCTCGACGATCTGGCCCGAGGTCTTCGGACGTCCCGGCGTGCGGCTCGAGAACGAGAGCCTCTTGAGCTGTCTCTCCTCGTCGATGATCTGGGCGAGCGACTCCTGGTTCGTGTCCTCCTGCTCCTTGTGGTTGGCGCGCAGGTCCACCATATCCGCCGACTCCAGAAGCTCGACGAGCTTCTCGTAGTCGCGTCTCTCGATGTCGACCTTCCGGACGACCTCAGGAATCATCCAGAATTTCAGGCCGACGTAGAGCAGGCAAAACCCGCCGCCGGTCATCGCCAGCGTCAGGATGACGATCTGCAGGAGCTCGCTGGGAGAGTCGCTGTTCTTTCCGCGCGTCATCAGGAGCTCCAGTCAGTACTTCTCGATCTTCTCGGGCTTCATGGTCAGCTTCATGGTGACCTTGAACGCTTCGCCCTGCCTCTTCTGCTGCGGCGCCGCGGTGAAGAGGCTCTTCGCGGAGGTGCGGAATGCGTTCTCGACCTTGGTGTAGGCCTCGGGATCGTCGGTCTCGAACGAGACGTTCGCATCCGCGACCGAATCCGGCCGCTTCGGCCGCTTCGAGCTCGAACCCTTCCTCGAGCTCGAACGCGGAGCCGACTTGATCTTGTACTTGAAGTCGATCGAGTCGAGCTTGAAGTGCGACAGCCCGGCGTCCTTCATGACATCGGCGAGGCTACGAATCGCGTCGGAGAACTCGACAAAACGCGGAATATCGCCGGCGCCGTAGCCGAGCCACTCCTTCTTGATATCGTTCGCCTCCGCCAGAGGCTTGCTGCGCGTCGGGGCTGCGCCGAAGAAGGCCTCGAATACCTGCCGGTTCTCCGCCTTCAGGCCATCGTAGCGCTTGCTCTGCGCCTTCCAGTCGTGGAAGGCCCAGAACGTCGCCTGCAGGAAGACGAGGAAGAGCAGGCTCGCCGCGACGGCGAGAGGCACCTTCACGCGCTCGAACTTGTGCTCGTAGCGGTAGGGGCCCTTGCGGAAGTCGACCTGAAGACGATCCTGGCCGATCGCCTTCAGCCCGAGCCCCACCGCAACCGCACCCTGCGAGCCGAGCCGCCTCGCCGAAACGCCAAGGGTCGGCTCCACCCCCAGGTGATCGCCGAAGTCGAGCGCGACGGTCTCGACATCGAACTCCTCGCCAAAGAAGCGGCGCGCCTCGTCACGATCGCTCATACCGCCCGTCAGACAGATCAGCTCGATCGGCGAGTCCATGCGCATACCGGCGAGGCTCCGCTGGATCTCGACGCCGATACGCTCGAGGTACTCCTGGTAGTCGAACTCCCGATCCTGGGTGTGCTGCCCCGGAAACCTGGACCGGTAGTCCGCGGCGGCAGAACCCGATGACCCCTCGCGCGACCCGGAGGGGTCCTCGCTGGTCGCGCTTGCAAGACCGACGCCGTCTTGATCTTCCTGCGCAGTCTGACGCACGCGTTCGAACTCGTCGTCCGGCAGGATGGCAATCGGGGCGCCGTCCTCGGACTCCGGAACGGGGTCGAGAAGACGCAGCGCGCTCTCGATCTCGGCGAAGCGGCTCTCGAGCGAGAAGTCGCCGAGCCCGGGAGGCATCTCTCCGTCGACGATGTCGACCTGCACCTCGAGGCCATCCGAGCCCACCGTGGCCGGCTCGGTGATCCTCTTCGGCTGGCTGGCAACGAAGGTCTCCAAACGCAGTGAACGGATCTTGCGCAGCTCCCCCTTCTCCACGAGGAGGATCTTCGTCGAAGTGGTCCCCATGTCGACGACGAGGGAGGTGCGCGTCGGATCGAACATCGGAGACACCGCAAACGCATTGAACAGCGCGCACGCGTCCATGTCGACGGAGACGGGGTCGAAGCCCGCCGTCTTGCAGTCGTCGAGTCGCGACGCGATGAGATCATTGCGCAGAGCGGCAACGATCAGGCGGCTCTGGTCCTCGATCTCCTCGATCTTGACGTACTCGAGCTGAGCGTCCTCGAGGTCGAATCCCGTAAAGTGGTTCTCCGCCTCGAAGAAGACGGTCTTGCGGATCTGCTCGTCCTTGGTGAACGGAACGTTGATTTCGCGGATGACGCAATCCTTGGCATCGACGCCCGTTACGATGTCGGCGTCCGCGAGCTTGCGATCCGCGATGACCTTGGCAAGCAGCTCCTCTCGACTCAGCGGAGCGACATACTCGCCGTCCTCGCTGTAGTCTCCCGACCGGAGCTCCTCGATCTCCTCCGTGAAGTAGTCCACGAGACGGAAGTTCTTCACGTTCCCCGAGAAGACAGCCCCGGTCAGGGTCTTGGTGCCGATATCCAGTCCTACTACGAGCGCCATGGTGCTTACTTATCGGCGTCCCCGGCTGACAGCTCGATAGAATCTCGGGAGAGGAAGATGGCTCATTTGCGCGGACTGCCCTTCAAGGCCCTGTTGAGCTTGCGCAGCTCTTCCTTGTCCTTCGCGCTCGCCTTGTCACTGTTGAGCGCATCCTTCACCGCGCTGCCGAGGTCCTGCATCTGTTCGGCCTTGCTCTTGGGCTTCGACTTCGTCGGCGGAGGCGGAGCTTTCCCGGAAGAAGCCGTCTTCGCCGCGGAGGTCCTCCGGGAGCTGAACTTCGATCGAGTCGCCTTCGACGCGCTCTTGCCACGACGTTCAGCGAGATCAACCGCCTTGATGTATCCGTCCTCGCCGAGGGTCTTGCCCTTCTTGATCTCCTCGTACTCCTGATCGCGCAGATCCTCGTAGTTGGCGGGAACGACCTCGAAGTGCTTCTTCTCCTTCTTCTCCCCCTCGCCGTCCTCCTCGCTATCCTCCTCGGGGCGTGGTCCGAGTGTCCCGTCTTCCCTTCCCTTCTCGCGCCACCAGCTGTCCATGGTAAACGGCAACGCGTACATCTTCTTCGGATCGTCGATCCAGTAGACGAGCCTGTCGATGTCAACACTGTCGATCCAGAAGTCGAGGTCCTTCTCCTCGTCGATGAAGTGACGGTCGGAGACGTTGATCAGCAAGGTCTCCGCCGGTGCCCGCGAGCGACTCTTCGACGTGGTCCTGCGCGAGCTCTGCGAGTACCTGCTCCTGTAGCGGCTCGAGCTGGTCGTTGTCTCCCCGGGTTTCTTCGCGATGGTGACGCGGCTGAGCTTCGGGTTCTCCGGAAAGATAATCGCCTGCACATACTCCCAGTTGTCCCGCGCCAGCGGCCCACCCTCCACCGGCCCCTCGTCTTCAGGGTCCGGATCATCCACGGTGTCCGAGATCGTCGGGTCCACCGGCGGCGGCGGCGGCAGCGGTTTCACAGGCTGCAGGTAGAGACCGACGACGCGCACCTGCGAGCCAGGATCCTCCTTCACACGCCCTCCCTGGCCTTCCCTGTACTGGAAGCTCTTCGGATCGCGCAGCTGCACGACCTCGGTCACGGACTCGCCAGAAAGGAAAGGCACCCATTCGGCGACCTTCTCGGGCGCCATGCCGTAACCGTAGTGGATCGCGAAACCGAGTGCGAACACCAGGTTCAGAACGATCATCGCGATGCGGAGGTTCTTTACCGAAATCTTCATGCCTAGTTCTGCAGCTCTTTCCAGAAGACCATTTCCATCATACCCTCCACCGGATCGCGCTTGACGATCAACAATCCGGACTTGACCAGAGGGCTGTTCTCGGCCCTCGCCTTCAGCTTGATCGAAAAGTAGGTGCTACCGAAGACCATCACCGAGCCGTAGTCGTTGAGGACCCGCTGCAGCACGCTGTCGTCCTCCTCGCTGACGCGATCGATCCCGATCTTGCTCGACAGGATGTCCTCCTGACCTCCGTCCGTGCCGTCGACAAGCTCGATCTGATTGAGGTTCGTGAAGTAGTTGGTCTCCATATCGTCCATCTGGACGCCCGCGTCGTAGGCGCCGTAGCCGCCGGAGCCCGCCATGCCGACCGGATCATCGTAGAGAGACTCCGCGCCGAGTCCGTCGTAGAGACCGTCCAGGCCATCCTCCTCGGTCGGCGGCTTACGCCGCGGCTGACCGAGATCGGGCGTGTCCGCGACGTTCGTGGTGACGCCCTCGCCGGACTCGTCGTACGGCTGCATGCCGTAGCGATGCTGGTTGATCAGGACGGCGACCTGGTTCGCCTGGCCGTCGGCGCCCTCGGTCAGTGACGGCAGCAGCGCGTAGAGTACCGGCACCGACGCCGTGTTGAGGTTGATCTTGCCCGTCGAGAAGGTCGTGAAAATCTCGCGCATACCCATCGGTAACGTCGGCTCGGCAACATACTCGCTGTCGCTCTCCTCGTCGTAGAGCTGCGCGGGGCCGGTCATGCCACGCGTCAACGAGTTGCCCTCGAGACCACCGATGCCGGGGAAGTTCATGTGGGAGCCGAACTGTTCCTCGAGCTCCTGCAGCTCCTCATGGCGCAGGGCCTGCTCCTCCAGGAAGTAATCGTCGTACGTGAAGTTCGCGACGAGGTCACCGAACTTGTCGCGGCTGATGACGAATCCACCGTCCAGAATGAGCCCCTCCTCCGGAATCTCCTTCGGCACCGGACCGAAGTAGAGCTCCGAGGTGACGTTCTCGAGGTTGAGGAGCTCGGCGGTATCGTAGAGGCGATTCTGCACCTCCGCCGTACGACGAGCGATCACGTAGTCGACGATCTCGTCGGCGATCTGCGAGGACTCGTAGGTGCCATCGTAGAAGAATCCACGGTCCTCGTTGAGGCTGATAACGACCTCGATCGCACGCGCGAGCATCTGTGTCGTCGCCTCGAGGCGCTCCGCGGACGGCTCGACGAACTCCATGAGCGCGCGTTCCTCGCCGAGCCCCATCGCGGCCTCCGCCGCCGTGACGGACTCGTCCTCGGGCGTCTCCGGATCGTCCTGCGGGGCCTCATCGCCCTGGCCGGGGCGCGACCGCTCACGCGCATTGCCGAGGAGGCCGATCTCCTCGCGCATGCGACGGGCGAGCGTGCGGCTGCCCTCTTCGCCCGTGCCGGCCTCCTGCGCCAGGCCGGCAAGGTCGCCCTCGGTCAGCGTGCCGTCGGGTCCGGTGACAGCGCCGTCCTCCTCCGGCACGCGAACGTACCGGAAAATCCGGTTGAGATCGAAGCGACGCTCGTTGTCCACGATCTCGACCTTCACCTCGACGTCGCCGAGCGACTGCGTCTGCGAGTTGAAGACGGCCTCGAGGAGGTAGTCGATGTGTTGCGGCGAGCCACCTGCGGCCACTCCCGGCGACGCACCCCCGACACCGGCGATCGGCACGAAGCTGGAGTCGTCCGCGGTCGCGTCGCCCCCCCCCGCACCGCCTCGCCCCGCGCCGCCGCGCCCGCCACCGGCCCGACCACCACCGGCGAGGCCCGCGTCGGCGTCACCCGGATTCGCGCCCGGCGCTCCAGCCCCCTGCGAGTCAGCGCCCTCGGAGTAGTCCTGGGACAGGTCCTCCACCAGCTGGGCGACGACGAGCTGGGCGACGGAGTAAAGGGCGTCCTGTGACTGGATATCCCCGTGGCGCACCTGCGCGACCCTCTCCTCCATCTTCGTGTAGAAGTGCAGGTGGAAGACCACCATATAGAGTACGACGAAGAGGATCATCACCACCATCAAGGCGATGCCTCCCCTTCGGCAGCCCGCCAGGACCGTCCGCGGACGCGAGCACTCTCGCAGGCGGGACGCGCCGGCATCGGCGACGTGAGCCGGTCTGTGGTGAAGACGCGGAGTTCCCATCGTTCCAGATGCTTCTTCGGCCTCGAAGGTAACCAGGGTGGAGATCTTCTGCACAGGCTGGCCTGCCGGATCGGTCCTGCCGGCGGGTCCGGGCCGAGATTCCGCGACGGACGCCGAATCCCCGGCCGACCGATAGCACAGCAAGCGCGGTTCCACCGCGCGTCAGAGCCACAAGATGGACCGGAGCTGGCCACCGCATCTTACGCCGAAGTGCTTGCACCGGAAAACTTTATCCGCCGACGAGGGACTCCGCTGACAGCCCCGGAACCAGGCCGCGGCGAAGGTGGGTGATCCGTGACGGCGCCACGAACCTGTATCCGGTGTTTGAATAAGAAGCACCTCCCGCGGTTCTCATCGGCGGGTCCGGAGGGTACAAGGGGTCCTGACCCGGTGCCGCCGACGCTCATGCCCCTGCCGACATCCCACGAGCCCTTCCTCCACGACGTGCCGTCGATCCACCGCCGCTATCTGGCGACGTTCGACGTCGCCCGCGTTCCACACCGCTTCACGGACGTCCTGGTGGTCGGAAGCGGCATCGCGGGACTCTCGGCGGCTCTCGCCGCGTCGTCAAGGAAGGATCTCTCGGTGATCGTCCTGGCGAAGCGCAGCCTCGAGGAGTCGGCGACTCGCTACGCCCAGGGCGGCATCGCGGCGGTCCTTCGGCCGCAGGTCACCGGAGACTCCGTCGATCAGCACGTCGCGGACTCGCTCGCCGGCGCCGCCGGCCTCGCGGACGAGAACGTCGTACGCTCCACGCTGTCCGAGGGGGTCGAGCGCGTGCGGCAGCTGATCGCACTGGGAGCAGGCTTCGACCGCGACGAAAGCGGCGAGCCGCGGCTGACGCGCGAAGGGGCTCACTCCTTGCCGCGGATCCTCCATCGCGGCGACACGACCGGCCAGGAGATCGAGCGGGCTCTCGTCACGGCGATCGGCGAGCAGAGTAACGTGCTGCTTCTACCCGACACCTTCGCCATCGATCTGCTCGGGGTCGAAGGCGCGGTCACGGGCGTGCTCACATGGACCGCGAACGGCGAAGTCGAAGCGATCTGGGCCCGTCAGACCGTCCTCGCGACCGGCGGCGCCGGACGACTCTATCGCGAGACGACGAATCCCGCGATCGCCACGGGTGACGGCCTGGCGATGGCCTTCCGCGCCGGCGCGACGTTGAGTGATCTCGAGTTCGTGCAGTTCCATCCGACGACGCTCTACGTCGCCGGCGCAGATCGCTTCCTCATCACCGAGGCGATTCGTGGTGAAGGTGGCGTGCTGCGCGACAGCAAGGGCCGCGCGTTCATGAAAGACCTTCACGCGCTCGGAGACCTCGCACCGCGTGACATCGTATCCCGATCGATCCTGCGGGTCATGGAGAAGACGGGCGAGAACCGCGTCTGGCTCGATCTCTCGGGAATCGAGCCCCAACGCGTACACGATCGATTCCCCCGGATCCGAGAAATCTGTCGCGGGTTCGGTATCGACATCCCGCGTCAGCCGATCCCCGTGCGACCGAGCGCGCACTACTCGATCGGCGGCGTCGCGACCGACATCGATGCACGAACCGACCTCCCCGGACTGCTCGCCGCCGGCGAGGTCGCGTGCACGGCGCTTCACGGCGCCAACCGTCTGGGCTCGAACTCTCTCCTGGAGGGCCTCGTCTTCGGTGACCGTGCGGGAGCCACCGCCGCTCGAGCGTGCGACAACACACCGAGACCGGCTCCCGTATCGACGCGCGACGCACCCGGGCAGGGTGACGGCGTCCGCAACGACCGCGCGATCGAGTCCGGCCACGGCGACGTACCCGGACGCGTACTCAATCTCGACGACCTGCTGACGAGCGTCAAGAGCCTCATGTGGTACCGCGTCGGCGTCGAACGAGACGGTGATGGGCTCCGCGGGGCGCTGGAGCAGCTGCGCTCGTGGATGGCCTATCCGATGGGCTCGGATTTCCGTGATCCGAGGAGCTGGTGCCTCCAGAATGTGCTCCAGACGGCGTACCTCGTGACCGTGTCGGCCCTGCGACGCGAGGAGTCGCGCGGTGTCCACTACCGCTCGGATCATCCCGAGCGCGACGACGACCACTGGAGACGTCATCTGACGATCGCCCGACAGGATTTTCCACGCTGACGACCGCGAATGCCCGAGCCACAACGAAAAACCGAAGCCACCCCGCGGACGGCACTCGTCATCAAGGCCCAGCTGCGGCAGGATCCACGCTTCGATGACCCGCTCGCCGAGATCCGATCGCTGGCCACGACGGCGGGGATCGAGGTCGTCGAGAGCTGCGTCCAGCGCCTCGACCGCCCCTCCGCCGCGACGTACCTCCGCAAGGGAAAGGTGCAGGAAGCCGCCGAGCGTGCCGCCGAGCTCGATGTCGACTTCATCCTTGCCGACAACGACCTCAGCCCGGCCCAGGAGCGCAACATCGAGAAGCTCTCCGAGCGCACGGTCCTCGACCGCAGCCAGCTGATCATGGACATCTTCGCGCAGCGCGCTCGGACCCACCAGGCGAGGCTGCAGGTGGAGCTGGCACAGCTGCGATACAGCCTGCCGCGGTTGAAGCGCCTGTGGACGCACCTCTCGCGATACGAAGGCGGTATCGGAATGCGCGGGCCCGGCGAAAAGCAGCTCGAGACCGACAAGCGCATCGTACGCCGACGCATCGGGCGGATGGTACGTGAGCTCACCCGCATCGAGAAGCGCAAGGAGTCGACGCTCGAGGGTCGGATGCGGGAGTTCGTCGTGGCTCTCGTCGGCTACACGAACGCCGGCAAGTCGACACTGCTCAACGCGCTGACCGGCTCCGACGAGCTCGTCGAGGACAAGCTCTTTGCGACACTCGACACGCGCGTTCGACGCTGGCAGGTGAACGCCCGTCGCCACGTGTTGCTGACCGACACGGTCGGCTTCATCCGTGATCTGCCTCACCACCTCGTCGCCAGCTTCCACGCGACTCTCGCGCAGACGCAGCGCGCTGATCTGCTGCTTCATGTCGTCGATGCGAGCTCGAAGGACGCCGTCTGGCAGATCCAGGCGGTGAACCGGGTCCTGAAGGAGCTCGAGTGCGACGAGAAGCCGACATGGATGGTCCTCAACAAGTGGGACGGCGTCGAGGAGGATCGCGTCATCGAGGCGCGCAACCTCGGTGGGCTCGCCACCGCCGAGGTCATCGACACGACCGTCGGCGAGAGGGTCCCCGAGAACCCGTGGGAGCCGCGCTGTCACTCGGTCTCGGCTCGTACGCGCGACGGACTCGACGCGCTGAAGACGAGCGTCCTGGACTACGTGCAGCGCGAGGACTCGCGGCTGGAGCTCGAGGTGCCGCACTCCCGCGGGGACGTCGTGGCTTACCTGCGAGAGAACGCCGAGATCGAATCCACCGACTACCGCACCGACGGCGTTCACATCGCCTTCGAGATCTCGCCAGCGCGCCGCGAGCGGCTGCGTCGAATCTTCCCCGAGGGCTTTGCGCCACCGAAAGAAAAGCGTGAGGCGTGGGAGTAGTCAACAAGGTCTCGAACCTCTGACACGAGGAGACAGCTCGCTCGTCGTCGCGGGAGCTTTCGACTTCTTCTCCGACATGTCGTCACGAACAGCAGCGGAACGCGTCCTGCGCCACTGCCCGCCGTCTCTCGACTCGGAGTTCTCTGCACTCGGCCGCCGCGGAATCCTCTGGACCGAATTCCTCTGGACCCGGGCACTTCCATCATCGATCGACCCTGATTTCGGAGATCATGTCGTGCAGGGCCCGCTTATCATGTCCCGGGGTGAAGCCGCACGCGACGAATAGCCCCGACCGCGCAGATCACACAGACTTCGAATCCGTCCGCAACGCAGCGAATGATGCACAACAGAACGCCGGTCGTTCTCGATCGCGATTCCGTGAGCCACGCCAGTGGTTCTCGTTCGTTGGTCTGTCAGCCCGCAATCCGGTCCGGATATCCGGCCACAGGATGACACGGCACAGGATTCTGTAGATGGGCGCCATCGCCATCGATCTTCCCGAAGCTGTGCTCGCTGCCCGGGACGGCATCGTAGCGTTCGCGGAGCAGGAGGTCATTCCGCGCCACGAGCGGAATCGCGACCTGTTCGACAATCCGAGAGCTCTCTACCGGAACGACGGCCGGTTCTCCGACGCGTTCATCGAGTTGATCAGGGAGGTGCGGGTCGCCTCGGCCGAGGCCGGCTTCTACCAGATGTGCGCTCCCGGATCGCTCGGCGGCGGGGGACTGGGCCACCTGGCCTACTATGTCGCCTGGCAGGCTCTGTTCCATCGCTGCGGTCCGCGCAACAAGCTCATGCTCCACGCACTCGCCCACTGGGCGTTCGGACCCAGCCGGCTGCTGGAGCAGGTCACACCGGAAGCTCAGGACCGCATCATGCCCGGTCTCATGGAAGGAGCTCGCTCGATGTGCTTCGGGCTGTCGGAACCGGGCGCGGGATCGGACGCCGGCATGATCACGACCCGAGCCGTCAAGGACGGTGACGGTTGGCGCATCTCCGGTCGCAAGATCTGGACCAGCAACGCACCCATCGCGGACTACTGCGTGTTGTTCGCGGTCACCGATCCGGGCAGGGCTGCCGCCAGGCAGGGCGGTATCAGCGCATTCATCGTTCCCACCAGCGCCCCCGGATTCACCGTACAGCGAGTCATCCGGCTGTTCGGTCATGTTGGCGGAGACGAGGCGGAGCTGGCCGTGGAAGACCTCCACGTCGAGCCCTGGCAGCTGGTCGGAGAGCTGGATCAGGGTTTTGCGGCCGCGCTCTACGGAGTTTCTCTCGGGCGCATCTACAACTCCGCACGCAGCGTGGGATCGGGCCGCTGGGCCATCGAGCTGGCTCTGGAGTACAGCAAGACCCGGGAGGCCTTCGGCAGTCGCATCGCCGACTATCAGGGGGTGACGTTTCCCCTGGCGGAGTCTGCCACGGAGCTCCACGCCGCCCATCTCATGGGCATCAACGCCTCCATGTTGCTCGATCAAGGCGATGCGGCGGTGAAGGAGCTGAGCATGACGAAGGCATACTCGGTTCAGGTGGGCTTTCGTGCCGTGGATCGGGCCATGCAAACCCACGGCGCCATGGGCTTCACCAGCGAGCTGGGCCTGACCGAGGCCTGGCACGCGCTACGCATCGTCAACGTGGCCGACGGCACCAACGAGATTCTGAATCGCACCATCGCCCGACGCCTTCTGAAGGGCGACCTGGACCTCTGATCGCATACCGGTTGCAGCTCCGGTCGTGAGCTCGCTCGTGCACGGTCCGTGTGGTCACGACCGCGGCTCATCGCGGCTTGATCGCTCCGACCACGAGGAGCCGGACCGGAGCTCGAGTCCGCGGCCGGATCCGCGAAGAGAGCTCGACCGCCGTGGTCATCTCCGCTCCCCGCGCTTCGCTCGCGGCTGCGGTGGTCCCGCGAGCGGCGGAGAGTCGAACGTCGTTCCGTCTCCGGTCACCCGCGGGTCACCGGTGTCCCCGAGGAGCTTCATGAGTCGTCGCGAGAGCCGATTGCGGACGCCCGCGTAGGACTCGTCCCGGGCGACGTTTCGCGCCTGATCCCGGTCCTTGCGCAGATCGTAGAGCTCCTCTGCCCGTCTCCGTCCGAACGCGTAGTCGACATAGGGCTTCATCCCCGCGTCGTCGCGACGGGTCGCGATCCAGGCCTTCGTCGGGCTCGCGTCGAGGTCGGCAAACGCACAGACCGTCCGCCCCTCGAGCTCGTCGTACGATGGCATCTCGCCGGCCGCCGCGCCGAATCCCGGCCCGACCCCCATCGGCCAGCGCTCCGGCTTGAAGTTACGGATGTACAGGAAGTCCCTCGTTCGGATCCCACGTTGCGGATACGGAAGACGCCCCGGACGGGCCGATGCGACGTGCCGTTCGCGTCCGAAGACGGCGAAGTCACGACCGGGGTCGACGAGGCCGCTCTTCCCGGAAGTCAGAATCCCGACCAAGCTGCGTCCGGTCATGGCTCGTGGAGGACTCTCGCCGACAGCCTCGAGAAAGGTCGGGGCGAGATCGGGCAGGTTGACGAAATCCTCGACCACGCGCCCGCCGGGCACTCGCCCCGGCCAGCGCACCGCCAGCGGCACATGCACGCCGAAGTCGTAGAGGTTGCACTTGCCGCGCGGAAAGCCCGGTATGCCGTGGTCGCCACTGACGACGACGAGGGTCCTGTCGAGCTCGCCGCCGCTCTCGAGCTCGTCGAGAATCACGCCGAGTCCCGCGTCAAAGGCCTGGACCTCGCCGAGATAGTCGCAGAAATCCTCCCGGACGACGGGGACGTCCGGAAGGAACGCGGGGAGCTTCCCCTCGAGCCTGTCCGGGTCGAGCCCCCAGAGGTCACGACCGGAGCCTCGCACCCACTTGCGATGAGTGTTCGTCGGACCGAACCAGTAGCAGAACGGCTGTCCCTTTCGAGCCTCGAGAAAATCACGGAAGTTGCCTCGGACCTCCTCGAGGAGCCGCTTCCTGGCCGCCTCTCGATCACCGGCCTTGCTGACGAACTGCGAGAAGCCGTTGAAGCGCCGACCCCGACGCTCGAACGAGTACTCGCTTCCGCCGTACGGCGCGTCGCGCGGCGTCCCGGGAGACCACACCTTGTACGTGAAACCGATGTGATACCCCGTGTCACGGAGAAGGAGCGGATACGTCGGGATCGCCGGATCCCAGACCGCGCCGGAGAGGATGGCGCCGCGTCCCGTGCGCCAGAAGAACTGCCCGGAGAGGATCGAGCTACGGCACGGCGTGCATGACGGGGCGTTCACGAAGGCATTCGTGAAGAGCACGCCTTCCCGAGATACCCGATCGAAGTTCGGAGTCTTGACGATGTCACTGGGGCCGCCCGGGTCGATCCTGGCGTAGGCGCTCGCGTAACGCCCCCAGTCGTCGGCGAACGCGAAGAGGATGTTCGGACGTGGCTCCGGACCCTCACCTCGCAAGCCCGGGGCGCCGACGAGCGCGAACACGAAGCTGACGACACACGAGATCCGACTTGCCGGTAGCATACGTTGTCTCCTGGACTACTGAAGCCGGGCGAGAATGCGCTTCAAGAAGGCGAAGTCCGCCGCCGTCTGACGCACGCACTCGTCTGTCGACAGCTGCCTGTAGCTGTTGCCGCTCTTGTACTCGGTGTGGAGCGTGTAGAACCCCTTGTAGCCCACGCGCTCGAGAGCTCCGACGAAGCCGGGAATCGACGCAACACCGTCCTGCAGCGGACAGAACCGGTATCGCCATCTCTGCTGCCCGAGCGCGTCGCGGTCCTGCTTCTCCCACCAGAAGTTCTTCAGCGCCACGAGCCCGATCCAGGGCGCGAGGAGGTCGATGCTCTGTCGCCAGCCGTCTCCACCTCCCTCGAGCGTCATGTGCGAGGAGTCGACGTAGGCGCCTATCTGCTCCGGCGGCAGATTCCGCAGCAGCTCGTAGAGCATCATGCCGCTCGACGGAATGCTCGCACCGGCGTGCACATGTACGCAAGGAAGCACGCCGAAGGGCTTCGCGAACTCGGCGAGCTGCTCGAGCTTGCGACGCACCGTGTCGATCTCCTTCTTCAGCTGACCGAATCGACGGTAGTCATGGTAGCCGAGCTTCACTCGCCGGATTCCGAGCCTGCCGCAAGTCGCGAGTATCCTGCGCGCGTCATCGTCGGGATCGGTGATACCTGTCGTCAGCATCGAAATCTTCAGTCCCGCTCGCCTGGCGGTCTCCTGCGCCTTCGGCAGCTTCTCCTCCACGTCACGCGGCTCGATGTGCCCTCCGGGCCGGACGGTCAGGTCAACGCCGTCCGCGCCGATTCCCCGGAACGTGTCGCAGACCTTCGGAATCGGCAAGTCCTGGAAGCTCTCCGAGTAGACGCAGATCTCGGGCGTGCGCGGCCGCGGCGCAGCCGCTCCGGCCGTGATCGGTCCAGCCCCCGAGGCGCAGAGAGCGAGGCCCGCACCGGACCGGACACAGCTTCCGAGAAACTCCCGACGCGGGGCTTCCGTGCATCGATTCGAAGATCGATTGTTCATGTTCGTCCTTCCCGGAGTGAGCCTCGCGTGCGAGCTCGACGGATGACGGCGTCGTATCCCGTGTCGACGCCGCGTGTCACCCTGACGTCGAACGCGTCGCGAAGTCCCTGCTGCAACAGCGAAGCCGACCGCGGCACCTCGGCGACGATCTGCTCCTCGAGCGCTTGCGCCATCGAGTGGTCCTGAACAGGGAGTATCTCATCTCGCGACCCCGAGTCAGCAGAGGATCTTTCACCCGAAGCTCTCTCGGCGCCGACATGTCACGCGTGCTGCCGGTGATCAGGGCGTCGAGGATCGACAGCGAACCACCCGCGAGATGGCTCCGGAGCGAGCGTTCGAGTCTGTTGGCCACACGGATTGCCGGCGCATCGATGCTCGCAGAGTCGCCGGCAGCCCGCGTCTGGACGCGGATCGAGCTCTTGCGCCATACCGGTCCGCTGATCCGAGAAGCGCATCGACGAGGGCCCGGACGAAGTGAAGATCCGTCCAGGCTCTCGTATCACATCGACAAGGGCCCGGACGAAGTGAAGATCCGTCCAGGCTCTCGTATCAGGTTCACGTCACGGGCAAGGCGAGACCAGGCACCCGAATCCCCCGGCAGGAACGGGTCCGCAGTCCGCCAGCGGGTAAATCGACGTGGACGCGGCGGGAGATACCGAAGGGGGTCCGAAGACGAAAATCCAGTTGAGCTCCCCGACGGCATCCAAGAGCTCGATGGCTCCGTCTCCATTCCATTCGCAAGCTTCGAGGCAATCCGGTACAGGACCATCCAGGAACAGATAGCTGAGCGACACGATCACATCGGTGAGTCCGAGCTCTCCGTCGCCGTTCGCATCGCCTCGAACGAAGGTGTGACCGGCCCGCACGCTCGAATCCGGAAGCTTTGCCAGGATTCCAACGACGACCAGAGCCGCGAGTACTTTTTGCATGACGGACTCCTTTCAGGCGTTCGGGTGAAAACCACCCTCGACGGGTCAAACGAGCCACTCGGCGCATTCGTACTGCCCGGCTGTGTCCCGAGGAGACGATCGATAGCAAGGAAACCGAACTTCCTGTGTACTGGCGGGGAACGTCGACGAGAACCGAAGCGCCGCGAACCTCCGGCGTGCGGCCGTCCTGTCCGGGAGCTCGATCGACTCCGGACGGAGAGCCCCGCCGGCGGTCGCGCTCCCGTCGATCGGTCCGATACGATCGCCCTTCACGAGCACGATTCACCCGTCGCGGCTCTTCGTCGTAACCCTCGCGGTGCTGCCGCCATCAAGTGCTGGCCAGCCGCATGTATCCCCGTTGATGAGAATGCGTGGGAAGGAGATCCTCGACTTCCAGATGCCGGTGGCGAGAACGTTGTCAGAAACCGCCTTGAAACAGCGACCGACGCTGAACTGCGCAACACTTGACAGCGGTAGCACCCGGGAAGAGCTCCGCATTCGACTTGCGGAAGGCCTCCGCCACCGCCCGGGTGACCTCGGCCGCGCTCCGGCCTCCCTCCTTGTCCACACTCTCGCGCTCGGCGAGGATCGCTGTCAGCTTCTCAACGCTCTTTTCCGGCGCTGTGCCGCTGGAGTCGGCGGCGATCTCGCGCAGGCGCGTGGCGAGGTCGTCGTAGTTCGCGGCGACCGGACTGCGCTCGAAGAGCGCCAACGCCTGCTGGAATGCCTTCCCGCTCGTCGTCTTCTCGAGGACCTTCAGCACCCGCGTGATCTTCGTTTCCTGCTTCGCCGCCTTCGACGCGATCTTCCTCAGCGACCGGTTCCATCCCTTCGACGCACGGAAGACCCCGTGCATCGTCCGGAAGTGCGCCATCCACGCCGCGTAGTCGTCGCCGTCCGCTGCCTTCTGGTCTCCGACGATTCTCTTTGCGTGCGCCTTCTCGGCGTGCGTCACGAGCTCTTCCAACGCATCGAGACGCTCCTCGAGCTCCTTGCGCTCCGCCTTGCTCAGCTTCTTCCGTCTCGTCGTCTTCAGCTGCTGCCTCGCCCGCAGCACAGACTCGCGTACCAGGAGCCAGGACGGCTCCGGCTTGCCGAGCTCCATCACCGCCGCGTCGATCGACTGCGACGGCGTCGACGTCGTGACGGAATCGAGCCACTCGAACATCTCCGCCACCTGACTCGGCAACGGCCAGTGACCCGACCTCTTCGTGAGCCCCTCGACGATCTCGAGCTTCACCTTCTTGTATCCCTCGTCACGGTAGATCCTGGCCGAACGATGCGCACAGCTCACCGGCACCACCGCGTCCGCCTCGCCGTGGAGAATTCCCACCGCCAGCTTCTGTCGCGACAGCGGCGTGTGCTTCACCAGCCGCACCTTGCCCCCCTGCGCCCCGCATCCATCCACCCACTCCGTGTACGCACCCGCCATCCAGTACGCGAAAAACGCCCCCTGGCTGTGGCCGTAAACGTAGACCTGACTGACCGGGAAGCGCGACTTGAAGAGCTTGATCAGGCCGAGGATCTGGTTACCGTCCGTCTTCCCCTGAACGAAATTGAACGTGTCCCCGTTCCCCGGTGTCAGAGCATCCGGCGACACGACAATGTCATCACCTCGGAACCGGCCGCTGGCGATCGGGTAGTTCCAGAACGACCACCCGTGATTGAGACCCGTCCCGTGCAGCATGAACACGAGCCGCGGCGCCTTCTTCGTGTCGATCTTCTTCGGCACTCGATACCAGTACGGCCGCCCCTCGGCCGACGTCCACTCGAGCACCACGCCGCGATCGCACGACGGACCCGGCGCGACTCGCGACACCTCGCCGAGCTTCTGCGCCCCGAGACGCCGCCCCACCACCAGCACGATCGCCAGAACCGTCACAGCGAAGAAGACACGACTACCGGACTGAAGGCGAGCATTCATGGCAAGACCCCGTAATCAAGCGACGCGCGGTATTCCGTACCCGACGACCCGCACGCTGATCATAGCGACAGCGCCCGAGCCCCGCACCAACGGACTTTCGGCTGCGCCGCCGTTGCCGATCGCCGGCTCAGCGCCGATTGTCGATGACATCAGGGGCTCGGAGAGACGCTGATCGCGCCCACCAGCGGAGACGCCGAGCCGGATCTCCGATACCGTTCGATCACTCGTGCGCACCGAGACGCCGCTCGATCGTGATGCTCTCCCATCGACGACGGTCAAGTCGGCCTCGCTGCGCGAGTTGCCGGTCGTTCCGGTTCCTGGACAGGACGCGAGTGAGGAGCGCGTCACACCAGCCTGTCACCACCGGGAGGATCCCGGTTGAGCTCCTCCTGGGACTCCGGCTCGAGCTGCGAGCACTCTTCTTCGAGCACAGTGCCGAGCATCCCCAGCCGCCGAGGTGGTCCGCGCTCCCGATTCCCGGACACCCTCGACGGATCGGGTCACACGATCTCGTCGCCTATTTATCTGCGACCGCGGCCTTGCGACCGGCAAGGGGTGGTGGAGCTCTCGGCTTCGGAACACCGCTGTAACACGTCTGGAATTCCGCAGGCGTGACACTCGGGACAGCGCAGCGGTAAACGTCGATCGTCTCGGAATCGAACGCCGGGTCGGAACTGACGCTGTAGAACTTCGTGTAGTTCGCGACCGTGGCGGGATCGGTGCCGATGGACCGCGCCAGGCTTGCGACCGTTCGAGCGGATAATCGGGCAAGACCGTACGCCTTTCGAAAGTCGTACTCCAGTGCCCAGCGGCCGGCGATGCCGAGCGTGGGCCGACCGTCAGCGCTCAGGTTCGTCAGGTAATGAGTCTGATAGTTGCGCAAGACTCCCTCCTGCCGATCGTGCTGGAAGATCTGGTAGCCTGGGTTGTTGCCAAAGATCGGACTGATTGCGGGAGCGATCTTGCTCAACAACGTGGGTTCTCCGTCGAGCCGGATCACGCGAAAGTCGTCCATGTGAGTGTGACCGGCAAACGCGGTCTGGATCGTTGTTCGATATTGCTTCACGAGTTGCAGAAAGCGGCTGGTCGTCGTCGGTTGCCAGAACGTCACAGCTGCGCGACCTTTCTGAACGTTGCTCGACGAGCTGTAGCTGTTGAGGCCGGGAGGGATGTGCATCAGCAACCACACTTGTTGACCGGCGGCCTGGGCACGCGACAGCGTCCGGGCGAACCAGCGCAGCTGGTCCAGCGCCGGCGTCTGAGCGCTCTTGCCGCAGGCATTGTTGTACTTGATCGAGAAGAACACGCTGTTGAGAACAATCAGCCGATGTCTCTTCATGCCGGGCAACGGCAACGTGTAGAAACCGCCGGCGCGAAACGTCTTTCCGAATACCTGCCGATCGACCTGCGGACCGAGCAGCGCCGTCCATTCAGCCGCAAACATCTCCAGGAACGACCCCTCTGGCTCAATCATGTAGTCACCGCAGTACGAATCGTCATTGCCCAGTGTGGGCAGCACAGGAGTGTGGGGGTACCGTTTGTGGAATTGCCCGGCCAGGAACCGGATCGCTTTGGTGGTGAACTCGCGATAGGCTCGAGGGTTATCGAGATGAGACTGCTTGGCCAGAGCGTCGTATCGGCTCTGCCAACCATGAGCCATGAAGTCTCCGGGGTAGAGGATGAAATCCGGTTCAGGGATCGTGCGGCGAACTGCGTCGAGGCTGCTCTTCAGCAGCGCATAGTTACTGTCCGTTCCCGGGGAGTTGAAACCGGACGGCTGCGACGTCGCCAGGATGTCTGCCCATTTTTCCGCGGGTTCTCGAGCAAGCCGTTCGAAAAGCGTTCCGTCGTAGAACGGGTCAAAGTGAATATCGGAAACAAGCAGGAAACGGCCCGAGTTGTCGTCTGCACGAAGCAGAACGGGAAACAGACAGACGACCATCGCGAGTGTGACGACGCGGATCGTCCCGTTCTGCGGGTAACGATTCATCGCAAGCTCTCCTGGGAAGCCAAGCGGAGCTTGACCGGTCTCGCGACCCCTGGCTGGAGCTCCGGTCTCGCGGCAGGCCCACCCCGGGATCGTCCCTGTCCTCGTTGTTTCTCGGAGACGGCACCACGGCCGACAATCCTGCTCCGCGTCACGACACTCGGGCCTCGATCGCACGGGACTCCGTCATCCTAGTTCATCGTCACCGATGGCTTCGAGTACTACGCGCGTGTCGTGCGAGAGGTCCCCGGCGCGACCCGCCTCCACGGGCAGGTCTCGAAGACCCGCAGGAACGATCGCCTGGTGAAGATCGAGAGACGCCAGGCCATCGGTAGCGCCGCGCGGTTCGAGGAGGTGCTGAGTGACTCCGAAGACTCCACGACGCTCAACACGTCCTTCGTCGAGCGGATCAATCTGACGATCCGCCAGGGCTCGGCGTATCTCACGCGACGATCACCCTCTCACTCGCGCTGGAAGGATCGAATCGCCGACGGCGTTCCGGCTGGCAGCCCGGCAACAGCTGATGACGGAAGCGTCCTTCGAAAGCTCATGAGCTCTCCTTCGTACGCTTCTTGCCGACCCGCTTTCTCTCCCTCTTCCGTTTCCCCGCGGGCTTGTCAGGATCGTACGCAGGGTTGCGCTCCGACGCCAGCTGTGCTCCGCAGGAGTCGATCCAGCCGAGAAGCTCGCCGAGGAGCTCGTCACGCTTGCCGGTGCTGGAAAGCGCCAGATTCTCGCGCTCGCCGGCGTCGCTCTTCAGGTCGTAGAGCTCGACGGCATCGCTGGTGGCGATCTTCTCACGCCCACCGTCGAGCACCCACTCCTCATGGTAGAGGTGCAGCTTCCAGTCGCCCTTGCGGATGACGCTGACCGGCCGCGTGCGGAACAGTGGATCACGCCCGCGGGGAACCGCCGTGTTCAGGTAGCCGGGAAAGTGCCAGAAGATCGACTTGCGCGCAAGCTCGCCCTTCTGCCGCAGCAGCGGAAGCAGGCTCTCGCCGTCGAGGACCTTGCCATCGGGCGCCCCGGCTCCTGCGACGGCCAGGAAGGTCGGGTAGAAGTCCTGGTGGATCACCGGCACGGGGCAGCGGCTTCCCGCGCTGACGACTCCCGGCCAGCGAACGATGAAGGGCTCGCGGATGCCCGCCTCGTAGTAGCCCCCCTTGGCGCCGCGCAGGGGCTCCTGCGACGACCTCGGCGTGCCGCCGTTGTCCGAGGTGAAGACGACGATGGTCTTCCTGGCGAGACCCAGCTCCTCCAGCTTCTTCAGCAGGATGCCCACGCCGTCGTCGAGATCGTAGGTGCAGGCCGCATAGAGCGGGTCCCGGTGCTGCTTTCCCGGCTTCTTGCCGCGGAACCTCGCCAGCGTCTGCGGCCGCGCCTCCAGGGGGCTGTGAATCGCGTGGTGCGAGACGTACGCGAAGAAGGGGCGCTGCCGGTTCTTCTCGATGAACTCGCAGGCGGCGCGAGTCGTGGAATAGAGCCCCTTGGGATCGTCGCCCCTGTCCCTCCGCTTCCTGCGGGACGTCGAGACCTGGAAGCGAGCCGCGCCCCCAGCATGCCACTTGCCGAAGCCACCGGTGGCGTAGCCTGCCTTCGCGAGCGCCTCGGCGACGGTGACGTTGCCGTCCGGGATGCTCTTGCGGCTGGGGACCGGAATCATCCGCATGCGGTGCGCCGGACCGCGCTTCGTGCTGCCGACCGCGTAGACACCGTGTCGCGGTGTGTACTGACCCGTCAGCAGACAGGCCCGGCTCGGCTGACAGTTGCCGGCGCCGGCGTAGGCGTTGTCGAAGATCATCCCCTCGCGAGCGAGGCGATCGATGTTGGGCGTCTCGTAGAAGTCCGAGCCGGTACAGCCGAGACCGTTCCAGCCGAGATCGTCGACGAAGATAAGGACGAGATTCGGCCGCTCTTCACCGGCGAATGCCCGTACGGCCGGCAGGACCGTCAGCAGGAACAGAGACGCTCGTCTCGTCGTCCAGGTCATGATTTCCAGGTCCTCGGTGATTCGCTCCGCGTGATCTTCAGCGCGAACTCGTGTTCGCGAGGCGGTCCGGAGACCGGTACGGTCTCGAAGCGGTCTTCTTCTTCGGCTGCCGCGACTTTTTCTTCGGCTGCCGCGACTTCTTCTTCTTGCCGGGTCGCCCCCTGATCTTCGGGGGCTCGAGCCCGTCGTCCGGCTGGTTCCAGAGGCGGTACGGGTCGTCGAGTCGACGCATCTCGGCCAGCAGCAGGGCCTCCATCTCCGCAAGCTTGTCCGCGTGGGCCGGATCGCCTGCGAGATTCACCTGATTCTTGCGCGGATCGGCACCCGTCAACGCGACCACCGCCGGATCCCGATGCTCCACGAGAAGCTCGTGAGGGTTCTGCTTCAGGTTGAAGAGCTGGGTGTGATGAACCTGCGTCTTCTCCACGTCGTACTTGATGAGCTTCCAGTCACCCTTCTTGACGCAACGCGTTCCCGGCCTGCCGCCGCCGCAGTAGACACCGTAGAGAACATCGCGAACGATGGCCTTCTTGCCCTCGAGCACGGGCTTGAAGCTGATACCCTCCGACGTTGCCGGCGCGGCTATGCCGGCCAGATCGCACAACGTGGCGAGAACATCGAGCAGGAAGATGTTCCCGACGACTCGCGACCCCGGCTCGATTCCGGGACCCTTGACGATGAACGGAATGCGCCAGGTGTGCTCGTAGACGTTCTGCTTACCCTGCAGACCGTGCCGGCCGATCGCCATGCCGTGGTCGGCGGTGTAGAAGATGTAGGTGTTGTCGAGCTCACCCGTCGCCCGGAGCTTCTCGAGAACGCGGCCGACCTGGATGTCGATGTTCTCGCTGCAGGCGAACTCACGGCCCAGCTCGTTCCGGATGGTGCGCTCGTCGCGCCGGTCCCAGACACCCTTCACGCCCACCTCGTCGCGTACCGTGGTGTGCCCGTGGTCGAAAGGGTGCTTCGGCAGGTAATTGACGGGCAGCGCCGGTTGTCCGGGATTGGCGGGAGGGAGGCTCCCCCTGTCGACATGATTGACGGCGCCGTACCTCGCGAGCAGCTCCGGTTTGCCGTCGCGCACGTCATGCGGATGGGAGAAGCCGAAGTAGATCAGGAACGGATCAGCGTCCTTCGCCGCCTCGCGCCGGTCCAGGTAGTCGAGAACCTGTTTCGCGTGCCAGGCGCTGCCCCGCTCATCCGTGGCGCCCCGGCGGGTACCGTCGCGCCGGACCGTGAACAGCTTGTTGGCAGCCGCGTAGCTGTTGCCGTTCTTGCAGGTGCGCATGGTGTCGTAGCCGGCACGGTTGAAGACCGCCGGCAGCGTGTGATCGACGAGGTCGGGCGGGACCATCACGGGATCGGTCACGTGGGGATTCATCAGCCGGCCCGGCTTGTCCGGGATGTGCCAGACGGTCCTGCCCGACATGATCATGTGCCGTGACGGCGTGCAGACCCCGCCGACCCAGGCGCCCATGTGATGCGCGCCATCGAACACCATCCCGCTCCGCGCCAGCCGATCGATAGTCGGCGTTCGAAGCGCCGACCTCGCGTTGTAGACCTTCAGATCGAAAGGAGACTGATCATCAGCGATGATGAAGAGAATGTTGGGACGCTTGTCCGCGGCTTCGCAGGGCCGACTGACGACCAGCAAGACCAGCAGCCCCAGGATCGGCACCACCGATCGAAACAAGACGTGGATTCCGTTTCTGTCCATCGACGTCGGACGTGACCCCTTCAGCCTCACCATGAGATTCGATTCAGCGGGATTCGGCAGCCTTTGCCTTCCTGCGCTTGCGGGACCGCTTCTCGCGATAGTACTTCTCGACCACCTTCTGCTGATCAGCCTGGACCGAGCTTGCCCACAGAGAGAAGTCCTTCGCCATCCGGGCGACGACTTCCGGCCGCTCCGACGCGAGGTCGTTCTCCTCGAAGGGATCGGATAGCAGATCATAGAGCTCCCATGCGCCGGAAGAACCTCTCTTCGCCTTGACCGTGCGAACGATCTTGTAGCGCGTCTCCGTCCAGGCCTGCATGCCGTTGGCATGAAAGCCGATGGCTCTCTCTCGCCGGCGTACCCGACCCTCGATCAGCGGCAGCAAGCTGATGCCGTCGTATTCACGATCTGCGGGCAGCGGAATACCCGCGACGTCGAGCGCCGTGGGGAAATAGTCGCTCGTCACGGCCGGGAAGTCGGTCGCAAACGGTCTCTTCACCTTCGCGGGCCACTCGAGAATGCCCGGAACGCGCAGACCGCCTTCGTGACAGTCGCGCTTCCAGCCGCGAAACGCCCCGCTGGAGCCGATCGGTGTGTAGTTGAACTTGCCGCCCTGGGCGTCGGCGTACCGGACGGTCTTCTTGCCCTTCAGGTTCGGACCGTTGTCGCTGGTAAACCACAGCATGGTGTCTTGCGCGACGCCGAGTTCGCGCAGCTCCTTGCGCAGAACACCGACCTGCGTATCCACCGCGGTGATGTTGCTGTAGTAGACCTGCTCCTGAGGCGGGCAATCGGCATACCGCTTCATCAGCTCCGGGTTCTTTCCCAGCGGTGTGTGCACGTTGTGGAACCAGACCACCGCCAGGAAGGGCCTCTTCGCCGCGACCTGCTTCCTGATGAAGCCGATCGACTTGCCCATGACGATGGCGGCATCGTCGCCGCGGAGGGCCGGATCGGCCAGGCCCACCACGAACGCGATGTTTCGGCCAATGTGCCAGTAGGCGGCCCGGATGCCGTGCTTGCCGGGCCGGGCGTAAGGATCGTGAGTGAGCAGGACATTGAAGGTGGAGAAGCACTCGTCGAAGCCGGCCTGCCACGGCGGCATGACGTGCGGCCCGGCCATCTCCCGATCGAACCCGCCCAGGTGCCACTTGCCGAAGTGGCCGGTGGCGTAGCCCTTCGCCCGGAGCGCCTCGGCGATCGTGATCTCCTCCTGCGGCAGGTGTCCCTGATCAGCCCTCGTCGGACGCGTGATGTTGACGCGCCAGTTGCAGCGTCCGGTGAGGCAGGAAGCGCGTGTCGGACTGCAGACCGACGCCGCGGCGTAAAAGCGGTCGAAGCGGATGCCTGCCGCCGCCATGGCGTCCAGGTTCGGCGTCTCGATCCGCGGATGCCCGTTGTAAGCGACGTCACCCCAGCCCTGATCATCCGTCATGAGGAAGACCATGTTCGTCTGCCTGGCCGCCGGAGCTTCGGCGTGCAGTCCCTGCAGGGACAGGGCCGCGAGGCAAGGAATGGTCAGGCTCTTCATTCCAGGAGATCTCATCAGGTCAACCATCCTGCCGGCTGCCGTGCCTCACTTGCGGCCGCTCGTCGACGAACGAGCGCCCTCTTTCCGTTTCTTCTTCTTCTTGCCACGGCGTTCGTCGAGTGACAGCTCGACGTCGTTCCGCCGTTCCGGACCCGGCGTGCTGCGGCCGCGGTCGATGTAGCTCTGCATCAGCTTCTCCAGTCGCCCGACGACATCGGCATGGGCCCCTGCCACGTCCGTGGCCTCACTGATGTCGGATCGAAGGTTGTAGAGCTCGCGCCGACCACTCCTGCCGAAGATGAGCTTCCACGGCCCCTGGCGGATGGACAGCCGCCCATCTCCGGGGGACTGGTGAACCGTGGCTTCCCGCACGGGCGCGGTGGCGGTCCCGAGCAGACACGGCAGGATGCTGACACTGTCCTCGGCGGCACCGGCAGGAAGGGTCGCACCCACGATATCCGCGCAGGTCGCAAAGAGGTCGGTCAGGCAGATGACGTCGTGGTTGACGGACCCCGCCCGGATCTTCCCTGGCCAGCGGGCGACGTAAGGCTCCCGGTGCCCACCTTCGTAGATGCTGCTCTTGGCCGCGCGCAGCGGCGGGTACGGACGCCTTGCCGCACCGTTGTCACCGGTGGCGATGACCAGCGTGTTCTTCGACTGCCCGGTGCGCTCGAGCGCGTCGAGAATCTGGCCGAGCATGGCGTCGCCCTGCAGCACCCAGTCGGCGTACTTGCCCGCCTTGCCGCTCACGCCGCTCACGCCGGCGTACCGGGGCGCGACCGCGAGAGGACTGTGCGGTGGACACATCGGGAAATACAGGAAGAAGGGCTTGTCGGCGCCGGCGCGCTGCTCGATCTGGTCGACCGCCTTGGCGATCATCAGCGGCTGGTTCTCCACCGCTCTGACGTTGGCCACCACGGCGTCTTGCTCGATGATGGAGCCGATGTTCCGCGCGTGGGTGTAGCCGTAGAAGTAGTCGA
Organism: uncultured Planctomycetia bacterium; assembly: GCA_964390645.1. Classification (GTDB taxonomy): domain Bacteria; phylum Planctomycetota; class UBA8108; order UBA8108; family UBA8108; genus CAYMLL01. Next base: position 45,406 of record CAYMLL010000014.1, read on the forward strand.
AGCCGACCGCGTTCGGGCCGTGGGGCAGCCCGGGCCCCCCCCGCCGCCGGGTGAAGGCCGGGCACCGACGGGCAGCTGCTTCTCGGTGCCCGGCTTCCCGTCCACCCAGGTCATACCGAGGTGCCACTTGCCGATGCAGGAGGTGTGATAGCCGTGCTTCCTGAGGAAGGAAGCCACGGTGGGCCGCGTCCTCGGGATGATCGGAGCCGAGTAGGTCTTCAGCACACCGAACTGACCGATGCGTGACGGGTAGCGGCCGGTCAACACGCCGTAGCGAGCCGGCGTGCAGTTGGAGGCCGCCGAGTGCGCGTCGGTGAAACGCATACCCTCCCTCGCGAGACGGTCGATACTGGGCGTCTTGAACGGAGAGTCGGCGCGGTAACACGTCGGCTGGCCGTAGCCGATATCGTCGAACAGAACGAAGACGATGTTCGGCGGGCCATCGGCGGCGCATGCCGGCGCAGCCAGCAGAGCTGCAGGCAGGAACGCGATCCACGCACTGTTCATGCTGTCCCTCCCGTCCAGCCGTGAAGACGAAGGTAGCGACTGTTCATCCTGCGCAGCCGGCTGTCGACAGGATCTGACGCCATGCTCCGCGTTAGAAGATTCGAGACTTCATCGCTCGGAACTCCGCCATCCTACCTCGAAGGCAGCACTTGGAGAACCTGTCTGCCATGAGTTCGAGCTGAACACGCCGCGAAGTGCTCGGCCGCTCGCCCGCGGACGCGATCATCGGAGCATGGAAGCTCGACGAACCCGTCGTCGATACGATCATCGCCTTCGTGACCTCGCCCACGAGACCGGCGACGTTGAACTCGCCGTGCGGAGCGGAGTTCCTCGCTCCACTGCGAGGGACTGGTCCGGCCTCGCCACACCGGAGACGATCGTGAGCTGCCCGCCAGTCAGCGCCCCCCGCCCCCAGGCGGGCGGCTCGACGCTGAAATCGTCCAGCGACCCGATCCGAAAGCGGGACCGTTCTGGAAGGGGGCGATGTCCCGGAGCCGGTCACCCCCTGGGGTACCTTTCACGTGGACAGCACCACCACTCTGCGGCAGGATGTGGGCCCGTCCAGAAGCCTCGTTGACCAGCCCCCACGAACGCTACGGTCTCGGCGGCGAAGTTCCGTCGGAAAAGTCCCAGATGTCGCGACCGAACCGCTCTGGTGATGAACGGGGTCCCGCTCGTGTCGGTCGCGAAGTTCCTGGGACACTCCAGCATCACGATGACGATGCGCTACGCTCACCTCGTGCCGGAGCGCCTCGCGGACGAGATGAATCGCGTGGAAGAATGGCACCAGGACGGCACCAGAGCCGAGCCGGCAAAGAAACAGCGGTGAGGCAAACTTTCGAAGTCCACTCACCGCCGTGTGTTATCTGGAGCCACCTACCCGACTCGAACGGGTGACCTGTTCATTACGAATGAACTGCTCTACCAACTGAGCTAAGGTGGCGTGTCGTCCGGCCTTGTGTCTTCCGTCGGGGGGCGCTCGTCGAGTCGCGTGCCGACCCTCCTCGGGAAGCCGTACAAGGATTCCCGGAGGGCCCTTTCTTGTCAACCCGAATTATTCTCGAGCCACCCGACCGCAACGAGTCTCCGCTTCCTCCGCAGGGCGTACCGTGGTTTCGTGGGTCGCCGCCGGAAAACGGCGGCGGTGAGAACGCAGAACGAGGCGTCGAAGCGAGCACGCTGCGCAGCGCGATCGCGGCTCGAAGAACACCTTGCCGGAGCCTCGCGGACGCGGTTAGTCTGGTGAAGCTCCCTCCGTCAGGCCTCCACAGAACCACGGAACACGCGGCCATGGCCTCGAGACGCACCGCCCTTCTCGCCTCGCTCGCCCTGGTCGTCTTCGTCGGGTCGATACCTCTCGGCGCGTCGATCGTCCCGGTCGAGGACGGCGCCTCCCTCCTCGCCGCCGACAACACGAGCCCGCCAAGGCTGCCACCCCCCCCGCGGCCCCCGAAACCCCCCCCCACCCCCCCGCCCCGACCGCCTCGCGTCGGTGCCAGGCGTACCCGTGGCGGCGGCTCTGCAGGCGGTGGAGACTACCGTCGCGGCCGCGGCAACAAGGGCAAGAAGAACGACAAGAAGAAGGAAGAGAATCGCTGGCACGTCGTGCAGCTGGGGCGTGACTTCGAGGTCGCCCGGAAGAAGGGTCTCGCGGCGCTGCGCAAGAAGGCGGCGGAGCGCCACGCCCGGGCGGTGAAGAGCTACAAGAAGACGAAGAAGGTGGCCCGCAAACCCGCCGGACCCAGGCCCGCACCGGTCGTGTTCAAGGTGCTGACCCCGCGGGGTTTCTCGACCGAGAAGAAGGCCGAGCAGTACCGCGACCGCGTCGCCGCAAAGGCAAAGGAGCTTCTGCACAAGAAGGACGGCGGCAACGCCGATCGCCAGACACGCCGCGGCAGACCCTCCGGACGCAAGGACCCTGACAGGACGAGGAGCCCCGAGCAGCGCGGCACGGGCAAGCAGCGCGGCAAGGGCAAGCAGCGCGGCAAGAACAAGCAACGCGGCAAGGACAAGCAGCGCGGCGGGAAGTAGCGCGCGGTAGCGAGGCCACGCGCGCTTCTGTACGATCAGCGCATGCCAGCCAACGAGTACCTCGATCCCGCGTCCTGTCCCGCGGAGCGCCCGGCACTCACAGGGATGCACGCCGACACGATCGCGCTGCACCGAGGCATCGACGATCAGATCCGCGCAGGTGGCACGCCGTACCTCCATCCCGAGGGCCAGACCGTCCAGCTCGACCTCCTCGGCTCGAAGAACATGGTCGCGTGGCAGGAAGACAAGGCTGCCTTCATGTTCGCCGGCGAGGGCTGCTGGTCAAGCCTGCCGCAGGTCTACGCACGCTATGGCACCGAGACGACACGGCAACTCCTCGATCACGTTCGCGAGCTCGAGAACGCGAAAGCCGTGGTGTTGACGGACAGCGGCATGCAAGCGTGCGCGCTGCTCTTCGACGTCCTCGTGACGCCGAAGAGCCATGCGGTCATCATGACACAGAGCTACAACAAGACGCGCAAGTACCTGGAGCACGTCACCGCCCGGGTCGGTGGTTCGTTCAACATCGTCGACGACGGAGACCTGGACGCCCTCGCCGCGACGCTGCGTCCCGAGACCTGCCTGATCTTCGCGGAGACGTATACCAACCCGCTGGTTCGCGCGCTCGATCCCGAGCGTCTCGGCGCCTTCTGTCTCGAGAAGCGCGAGGACGGCTGCCGCAAGCTACGTCTCGTCATCGACGACACGATCGCAACCCCGTGGGCCCTGAAGCGGCCGCTCCTCGATCACGCGGGCGTCGACCACGTCGTCACGGCCGGCACCAAGGCACTGGGCGGGCAGGACCGTGACCTCTGGGGGTACATCGCGTCGAACGACGTCGACACTCTCAACGAGGTGATGGACCTGCAGGCGATGCGCGGCGGAATTCTCGACTGGCGACGCGGGAAAGCCATCCTCGCGCGGTGGGGTCAGGTGCGCAGCGACTTCGAGAAGCGCTGCCGGTCGGCCTCCGAGGTCGCCGCATTCCTCGCATCGCATCCCCGAGTCGAGGAGGTCTGGCATCCGTCGCTCCCGGATCACGTCGACCGCGAGGCGATCGATCGTCACTACCGGCTGCCCGGATCGCTGCTGAGCTACCGGGTCGCCGGACTCGACGAGGACGCGACGCGGCACTACTGCGACGTTCTCGCGATGACCGTGCTCCCCCGCTACGCGCTGAGCTTCGACGGCCTGGCAACGAAGCTCAACCACCACCGCACGGTGTCCGAGTACTTCACGCCGGCGCAGGAGCTCGAGCGCATGGGGATGGACCGCCTCGTCCGCCTCGGCGTCGGGCTCGAGGAGGCGGACGACCTGATCTCATGCCTCAACTGGTCGCTGTGGCACCATGACAGGATCTCGACGCAGGAAATCGACGCGTGGCAGGCGACGCGACGACACGAGCTGGGAATTGCGGGCGGTCCGAGCTGAGCGGCTCCGGACCGCGGACCGTCGGCACGCGACACCCGGGTCCGCGAGAAGGAGCGCACGGACGCCGCGCCGGCACCAGGAAGGTCACGACGGGGGAGGGTCGCAGAGCAGACCCTCGGAAAATGACCGGTTTCGAGCTAAGATACGCGCTCGACCCCAACCACCGAACAGGCACTGGTACTCCCCGATGAGCGAGCTGGTTCTCGAGTTCCACAACTGGCGACGGATGAAGAGCGACGACGACCGAGATCCGGTCGCGCTCTTCCATTTTTCACTCTTGCCTGCAGATCGCTTCGACCGCGGCGAACGCCCGACACACGAGGAGTGCTTCTGGTGCGAGGCCGGCCTGTCGCGCGATCTCGCGGAGCGCGACGGCTGGAAGGATCTCAACCGCGAACAGAAGATCCGTATTCTCTTTCACCACGCCGTCGAGAGCATCCAGAACGGCAAGCGCATGCTACGTCAGGCGCCGCTCGTCTGGCGGCCCGGCACGGGACTGGAGAAGGGACCGCGGGTCGCACCGAGCAGCATCCCCTTTCCGCGGATGCTGCCGATGCGCATCGACGCTGCGACCGACTCGGCGACGCTCTGCGCAACTCGCGCCGGCGCCGGGCTCTGATCCACCGACGGTATCTGCCGCTGCGACCGGCCCTCGCTGCCCGCATCGACCCGTCGCCCGCGGTCAGCGCAGTGCCCGGAACCAGCTCTCGGTCTCGCCGACGCGGGGCAGGATTCCCTTCGCAAGCTGCTTGCCGAGCTCCACGCCCCACTGATCGAACGAGTTGAGGTTCCAGATCACACCCTGCGTGAAGACCTTGTGCTCGTACATCGCGACCAGCGCGCCGAGCGTGTACGGATTCAGCCGGCGGTAGAGAATGGTGTTCGATGGCCGGTTGCCCTCGAACGCCTTGAACGGAGCCAGTCGGCGCACGTCGTCCTCGCCTAGGCCCGCACTCATGAGCTCGCCGGTCGCCTCCTCGAGCGTCTTCCCGACCGCCAGAGCACGAGTCTGTCCGAAGAGGTTGGCAAGGAGCTTCCGATGATGCTCGCCGGCCGGATGGTGCGTCTCGACAGCCGCCAGGAAGTCCGCAGGAATCAGCTTCGTGCCCTGGTGCATGAGCTGGAAAAAGGCGTGCTGACCGTTCGTCCCCGGCTCTCCCCAGATGATCGGCGCGGTCGAGTAGTCGACCCGGCGTCCGTCGCGGTCGACGCTCTTGCCGTTGCTCTCCATTTCGAGTTGCTGCAGGTACGCAGGCAGCCGGTGGAGATACTGGTCGTACGGAAGGACCGCATGCGTCTCGCACCCGAAGAAGTTGTTGTACCAGACTCCGAGCACGCCGAGGATCACCGGGATGTTCGACTCGAAGGGAGCTGACCGGAAGTGCTCGTCCATCGCGTGCGCCCCACGAAGCATGTCCTCGAAGTGGTCCATCCCGATCGACAGAACGATCGGCAGACCCGCCGCTCCCCACATCGAGTAGCGCCCTCCGACCCAGTCCCAGGTGGGGAAGATGTTCTGCGGATCGATGCCGAGGCGCCCGGCCGCCGCGGCGTCCGCGGTCACCGCCACGAGCCGAGACGCCACCGCATCCGGGCTGTCGAGCCCTCTGCGCAGCCAGTCTATCGCGCTCCCCGCGTTCGTCATCGTCTCGTCGGTGGTGAACGACTTGGAGCTGATGATGAAGATCGTGGTCTGCGGGACGAGGCGCCGGAGGGTCTCGGCGAGGTGCGAGCCATCGACGTTCGAAACGAAGTGGACATTCGGCCCGCCGTCCGCGAAGTGTTTCAGCGCCTGGCTCGCCATCAGCGGGCCGAGGTCGGATCCCCCGATGCCGACGTTGACGACGTCCGTGATCCTCCTCGCGCCGAAGACAGGGTGGCGGTCGGAGCGGATCTCCTGCGAGAACCGCCTCATCTTGTCGAGCACCCGACGCACACTCGACGCGACGTCCTCGCCATCGTCGACGATTCTCGATTCCGTGACGTCGCGCAGCGCCACGTGAAGCACAGCGCGATCTTCGGAGACGTTGATCCTCTCGCCATCGAACATCCGCTCGACCCACTCACCGAGCTGCGCCTCCCGGGCGAGATCGAAGAGAAGCGCCAGGGTCTCCTCGGTGACTCGGTTCCTGGAGTAGTCGAGGAACAGCTCGTCGCCGAGCGAGGCCGTGCGCCGCTCGGCAAGGGTCGGATCCTGGTCGAGCAGATCCCGCAGCGACAGGTTCTGGACGTCCGCAAAGCGCTCTTCGAGAAGACGCCAGGAGCGCAGCTGAGTGGGAGGTTTCACGGTCACACCACGGATACAGCGAGGATCAGAATGCTCGAATCGCGTTGCGCGTCGACACGCCTGGAAAACGCTCCCGGAAGACAGTGGAGCCGTCAACCGGACCCGCCCGGATCACGCGACACGCGAGCCGAGCCCTCGTGTATCACCATCGCACGCCGGAATCAACCGTGTCACGCAGGAGTTCACGAATCCCGGTCGCGCAGCACTCCTGGCACCCTGCCGACGTCCGCCCGCAACCCGTCGAGATCCCAACGAGTCCATCGACCGTCCAGCCAGAGCACGTCACCCCCGACCATCGTCATCGAGACGTCGGCCGCCGAGGCGCTCCAGACGACGGCCGTCTCGATATCGTGAACCGGTCCGATGTGCGGACCACTAAGGTCCACCGCACAGAGATCCGCCGCCTTGCCTGCGTCGATGGTGCCGGTCTCCTCGCCGAACCCGAGGACGCACGCACCGTCGATCGTCACAGCGCGCAGCAGCTCACGCGCACCCGGCGCCGGCACGGCGCCGGCGGGGACGCCGCGCGCACGATCGAGCAGCGCTGCGCAGCGCAGCTCCTCGAAGAGGTCCATCGCGTTGTTGCAAATCACTCCGTCGGATCCGACGCCGATCCCGATGCCACGGTCCCGCATCTCTCTCCACGGCGCGATGCCGTGGCCAAGCTTGGCGTTGGACTTCGGGCAGTGCGCGATCGTCGCACCAGCCGAGGCGATCTTCTCGAGATCGTCGCCGTCGCAGTCAACACAGTGCACGAGGAGCGGTCGGCACCGCAGCACGCCGAGCTTGTCGAGGAGGCCGATCGTCGACGATCCAGTGCCCTCCACCTCGATGCCCCGGCGCCGCAGGAAATCGGCGAAGGGGCCCTCGCCACGCCGGACGAAATCCCCTTCGGCAGCGGATTCGCCGGCGTGAATCGTCGTCGGCAGACCGCGCTCGATCGCCAGATCGGCGACCAGCCGCAGGAGCTTCGACGACACCGTGTACGGCGCGTGAGGCGAGACACCGAGACGTACGCGCGGTCCGGCGGCCTCCCCGTGCGCTTCGAGCTTCGCCTCGAGCCCCGCAAGGCTCGAGGTCGCCCGCGCGGGATCGGGACCGAAGACCTCCTGGTAGGCCACCGCGCGCAGCCCACCCTCGGTGAGCGCGCGCACCGAGACGCCGAGGTCGCAGACCACGCCGATAGTGGTGACCCCGGCCCCCGGGCGCCCCCCCCCGGGGGGGCGCGCGCGCCCCCCGCCCCCGTGGGCGCCCCCCGCGCCGAGCGTGGGGGCCCCGGCGCGCGGCGCCGCGGCGACGCCCCAGCGAGCGGACGCGAGGAGCTCCTCACCGTCCAGACGCTCATACTTCGCGTCGGTCAGCTTGCGAATCCAAGCGAAGAAGTCGGGCCCCTCGAGGTAGCCGCGTAGCGCCGTGAGCTCGAGGTGGCCGTGCACGTTGACGAGTCCCGGCAGCAGCGCCGCTCGACCGAGGTCGAGGCATCTCGCACCACACGCGCCCACCGCGACGTCGACGGCCGGACCGACGGCCGCGATCCGACCATCTCGAACCCGAACGCCTCCCTTCTCGATGGGCGGCGACGAGACCGGAACGAGCCAGTCGGCCGTGATGAGCAAGTCCTCCATGGCGCCCGAGAATACGCCATGGAAGGCTGCTTCGCACGCATCGTCGCCGACGCGTGCGGTCGCGCATCGGCGACGATGCGGCTAGTTCGAGCTCGGCGAGTTCCCGGAAGCCGCCACGGCCAGATCCTCGTAGACCTCCTTCAGTCGCGGAACGCGCTTCATCCGCCGCAGAGCGTCGCGCTCGATCTGACGGATCCGCTCACGCGACAGGTCCATTCTCGAGCCGATCTCCTCGAGCGTCTGCGGCCGCTCACCGGCGAGCCCGAAGCGACGCAGCAGCACCTCGCGCTCCCGCGCGTCGAGCCCATCGAGGGCCCTGAAGACGACGCGAGGCACAGTCGAAGTGTGGAGCTGCTCACCGAGCTCCGGATGCCTGCGATCCTCGACGACGAAGGAGTTGCGTTCGCGGCCGGCATCGGTTTCGGCCGCCGAGAAGAGCATCGTCTCGCTCATCAGTCGACGGACCCGATCCGCGTCCTGTGGCTTCAGCTTGCACTGATCCCGACGCAGATCCTCCTGGACCGCCTGCGGCACGCGTATCAGACGCGACTTGTCGATCAGCGACTTGCGAATCGACTGGCGAATCCAGTAGGTCGCATAGGTCGAGAAGCGTGTCCGACGCCCGGGGTCATAGCGGAACACGGCCTTCTGCAGGCCGAGAACTCCCTCCTGGAACAGGTCGCTTCGCCGCATGCCGGTCGGGTGATAGCGAAATACCTCCTTGAGCACGAGGCGGAAGTTCGGCATCACGAGTTCGTCTCGTCCCCGCTCCAGCGTGCCGACGAGTCGTCGTAGAATGCGATGCACCTTGACGCTCGGCTCGAGCCGCCCCACACCACCTTCCGCGAGGGGTCCTTCCGGAAACGATCCCTGGACCACCTCACGAGCCCACTGGTAGAGGTTCTCCGGAGCGAGCGGGTAGGTGTCGAGTACCTTGACTCCGGACTCGAACGCCCGCCACGCCTTCTTCGGGTTCTCGGCAGCCAGCTTCTCGCTGCGCTCGAGAGCGCGCGTCGCCTTCTTCAGGTCCTCGGCCATGCGCTCGCGCAGGGAGAGCCACGAGAACATCAGTCCGCCCCCCTGAGCCACGGCGTTCATGCGCGCCAGGAAGCGACGGTAGCCACGCGGGTGACGAGGCAGCAGCCTCGCGATGCGTGCGAGCGAGTTCTGAATACTCGTGCCCGACCGGTGCTCTTCCTCTCGACTCAACAGCGGCCTTACCGGCACCTCGAGGTCGGAAAACGCCAGCGGCGGCGATGACGACGATGGGATTAGAGCCCCGGCGGTACGCCTCTTCCCGTGGCCGTCCACGACGAGTGGCTTCTTCCGCGGCTTGTTGACCTTGCCTCGCATGGTTCGCTCCTTTCCCCGAACCCGCCTCGCGGCTCCTACCCCGCGGGCTGATCCGGTCCCTGGAACTTGCTTCTTACGGATTCTCACGGATTCTCACGGCTGCTGTCGGCTTCTCTGGACGTCTCCGCAGTCTCTGTGGGGCCTGACGGCCGCCGGACTCCAGCGCACGGGACGCATCGAGAATCGCGCACCTTCGTCATCGGAGGGTCACCGGAAAGTTTTTTCGGTGCTCGCGTTCACGCCCGTCGGACCGTTCTCCGTCCGCAGACCGTTCTCCGTCCGCAGACCGTTCTCCGTCCGCAGACCGTTCTCCGTCCGCAGACCGTTCTCCGTCCGCAGACCGTTCTCCGTCCGCAGACCGTTCTCCGTCCGCAG
>CAYMLL010000015.1:0-2646 GCA_964390645.1 uncultured Planctomycetia bacterium
ACGACCTGATCATCGCCGAGGAGCGACGGCAGTTTGAGCGCATCCGCCTGATCCCGTCGGAGAACTACGCCTCGGCCGCGGTGATGGAGGCGACCGGAACGGTCCTGACGAACAAGTACTCCGAGGGCTACGCCGGTCGGCGCTACTACCAGGGTCAGGAAATCATCGATCAGGTCGAGCGCACCGCGATCGAGCGCGCCAGGGCTCTCTTCGGCGCCGGATACGCCAACGTGCAGCCATACTCGGGCTCGCCGGCGAACCAGGCTGTGCACGTGGCCTTCCTCGACGCCGGACACCGGCACGAGCCCACGGGCGAGCACTGCGGCGACACGATCATGGGACTGGCACTTCCCGCCGGTGGCCACCTGACGCACGGTTGGCGCGTCAGCGTCTCGGGAATGCACTACCGCTCGGTGCAGTACGGTCTCCACCCCGAGACGCACCGTATCGACATGGACCAGGTGCGCGACCTCGCGCTCCGGGAGCGGCCGAAGCTGATCTGGACCGGCGCGTCGGCGTACCCGCGCAGATGGGACTTCGAGGCTTTCGGCGAGATCGCTCGCGAGGTCGATGCCGTGCTCGTGGCCGACATCGCGCACTTCGCCGGACTCGTCGCGGGCGGTGCGCATCCGCATCCCTTTCCGCACGCCGATATCGTCACCACGACGACGCACAAGACGCTGCGCGGCCCCCGGGGCGGTATGATCCTCGGCCGCACCGAGGAGCACGCGAAGAAGATCGATCGTGCCGTCTTCCCCAACCTACAGGGCGGCCCGCACAACCACACGACCGCCGCCATCGCGGTGGCTCTGAAAGAAGCGGCCGACGATGAGTTCAAGACCTACGCGCACGGTGTCGTGGCCAACGCCCGAGCGCTCGCCGACGCGCTTCTGGAGCGTGGCTTCCCCCTCGTCACCGGAGGCACCGACAACCACCTGGTCCTCGTCGACGTGAGACCGAGGGGAGTCGTGGGAAACTCCGCAGCCGAGGCCTTGCAGAAGGCGGGGCTGGAGACCAACAGCAACGCGATTCCGGGTGATGACAAGCCGATGAAGCCGAGCGGTGTACGTCTGGGAACCGCGGCGGTCACCTCACGCGGCATGAAGGAAGAGCACATGCACCGGATTGCCGCGTGGATCGACGACGCGATCACCTGCGCGAAGGACGACGCGAGGCTCGCGGCGATCCGCGAGGAGATTCGCGAGTTCTGCGGCGCGTTTCCGTGCCCGGGGCTGCGTTGAGATCGCCCCGAGTCTCCCGGCGGCCTTGACGCTCAGGGGGTTTCCTGGGCGACCTCCTCGACGAGCAGCATCCAGCCGCGTAGCTCGCCCTCCTCGGTCTCGAAGGGTGACACCGTGACGAGGCACTCCTCGTCGTCGGCCGTCGCGACGAGGAAGCGCGACGCATGCTGCTCCTCGCAGACCGACAGGAACCTGGGACCGAACTCGCCCGTTGACAGACGCAGCGGCAGATCGAGGATGGACCGACCGAGAGCGTCGTCCTCCTCGACGCCGAGAATCTCCTCGGCGTGGCTATTCCAGCTGACGACGCAGTGCCGGGAATCCGTGATGACGAGAGCCATCGGGATCGAGCCGGCAAGAGTGTCCTGGAACTGCCCCAGGAGCTCGGACTCGATCGCGTTCGTCGTCGACTCGGTGACGTCCTCGACGCTGAAGATCACGCCGGCGACGTCGCCTCGCGCGTCCTCCACCGGCTCGCAGAAGAGACGCACGTGCAGCTCGTCGCCTCCGTCGGTCTCGAAGGAGAGAACGGATGTCGACGACGGACGTCCGTCCCTCACACAGCCGCGGACCTCCTCGGCGAGCCGCTGATACAACGGCTCGGGTTTGAGCGCCACGGATCGGAGGCTCTTGCCGAGCACGGTCTCTGCCCGCAGCCCCCAGAGCCTCTCCGCCGCAGGGTTCCAGACGAACACCCTCCCGTCGCAATCGACCGCGCCCAGCGCCGTGGGAAGGTTGCCGGCGACCAGCGCGCCGTGAAAGCCTCGGACACCATCAGCTGCCTCGCGCAGAATCTCGACCTCGCTACGAGCGGCGACGAGCCGTTCCTGCAGGGCGACCTTCTCCTTCTCCAGCTCGACGAGCTCCTCGCGCAGCCCGCTGTCGTCCGCGACGACAGCGGTGCCGGTGGGCTCGACCTCCGTCTCGAGGAAGGGGTTGACTCCCTGCTCGAGCTCCTCGACACGAGATTGAAGTCGGGAACGATCAGCGGCGAGGCGCCGATTCCCTTCGCGCTCATCCTCGATCTGCGCACGCAGCTCGGCGAGCTCCTCGCGAGAACAGGGAACGTCCCGGCGGTCGTGCTGGACACCGCTGCTCTCGCTGGTCGTGTCGTCCGTGCTCACCGGCTCGGCATCGACCGCGGCCGTGCTCTGGTCCGGTTGCCCGACGGCTTGCGCCGCGTGCTCGGCCTCCTCGAGCCGGCGCGCGTGGTTGTCGGCCTGACGGCGCAGCGCCTCGTTCTCCCTCGCCAGGGCCGCGTTCCCGAGCTCGAGCTGCGCACACGTCTCACGCGCCTCGAGGGTCTCGGCGGCAGCAGCTTCCGCTCGCGACACCGCCTCCTCTCTCTCGGCGGCAGCGGCTTCCGCTCGCGACACCGCCTCCTCTCTCTCGGCGGCAGCGGCTT
>CAYMLL010000015.1:2746-15906 GCA_964390645.1 uncultured Planctomycetia bacterium
CAGCGGCTTCCGCAAGCCCCACCGCCTCCTCTGTCTCCGCGGCAGCGGCTTCCGCTCGCGACACCGCCTCCTCTCTCTCGGCGGCAGCGGCTTCCGCAAGCCCCACCGCCTCCTCTGTCTCCGCGGCAGCGGCTTCCGCACGGGCGGTGACAACCTCGACCTCGGCAGTGATGTTCGCTGTGACCTTCCCGGCCTGCGACTCGATCTCTGCGATCCTGCCGCGCTCGACCTCGACGCGCTCTCGCAAGCCGGCGTTCTCGGTCTCGACTGCGTGTTTCTCCTCCCGCAGCCCCGACTCGGACCTGCGCGAGGCGTGCAGCTCCTCTTCCAGCGTCTGCAGCCGAGCCTCGAGCTCCCGCGCCTTCTTCCGGAGCTCGATGGTCTTTTCGGCCACGCGGTCTTCGAGCTCTCGTTCGCCGGCCGCCACCTGTCTGCCGAGCTCCACGTTGCGCTCGGCGAGCAGATCCTGTGCCTCCTCGTGCTCAACGGCCTCCTGTCTCGAGCGCCGCTCGAGGTTCTCCGTGGAGTCGCGCGACTCGGCGAGACTCTGTTCTAGAACCGCGAGATCCTGGCCAAGCTTCTCGTTGCTCTGTCGCGCACTCTGCTCCTTATCTCGAAGCAACTCGAACGACGACTGCAACCGAGCGAGCTCCTCGTTCACGACCTTCTCTCGCTGCTCGAGCGCCGCGAGCTGCTCCGTGAGCTCGTCGACACGGCGGATCTTCTTCGCGAGATCCTTCTGCAGGCTACTCGCCCGGGACTCGACCTCCTGAAGCCGACGTACCGCGGCGTTCTCCTGCAGCGCCACCTGCTCGCTACGCAGGTGCGTCTGCTCGAGCTTCTGACGCAGCTCGAACTCGACTCTGTTCGAGTCGTCGAGCTGCCGGCGGAGGTCCTTCTCGACCTGTCTCAGAGCGGCGAGGTCCTCGGCGAGCTTGCGACCGTCAGTCTGAGCCGAGTTGACCACGCCCTCGAGGTCGTCGAGTTTCGCTTCATACTGCGACGATACCTGCTGGACGTCGGAGTCCGCTCGCCTGCCATGCTGCGCGCGCCAGCGTCCTTCGAGAACCGCGACGAAGCTGCACAAGGTCTCCTCGAAATCCTTGAACTTGGCGTCGAAGCCCGCTCGACGTCTGTCAGAGATCGAGAGGCCGCCCTCCTTCGCTCCCCGGAACTCGGCCTCGAAGCCACCGACGCGCTCGGACAGGCGAGTAAACCGCTTGCGCAACGGTCCCTCGAGATCCTCGGGAGAGACCCCGGCGGCGCGGAAACTCCTGTCGAAGAGCGCCTCGGTTCGCTGCACGAAGCCCCGACAGCTACGGTGAAAGCTACTCAGGTCGGTGACCGGATTCTCGGCCTCGCCCCGTGAGAGTCGCTCACCCGGCGTCGTCGAGACAGCAGACTTCGGTCGCACGAACTTCGCCCACATGGCCAGCAGGATCCAGAGCAGGGCAACGCCGGTGAAGACCAGGACCGCCGACACGGTCATGTCGAGAACAGGAAAAACCGAGAAAGCCTTGGGGAGTTCGTGGCCGGCGGCGTCGGCCTTCGGCGCGAGCTTCGACGCGAGGCCGTCCTCGCTCACCGACACGCCCCAGCCGCCCACGAGCTCGCCGCTCGAGGAGCGGATGGCACCCCAGGAGGAGACCTCGGGACCGACCTGTGTGAACCCGGCGCGCTCGCTCGACGCCCCGGAGAGAAGGTCGCCCACCAACCCACGACGCACGAGCACGCCGACGCGACCACCCGCGAAGACCACCGGCACGTCGATCCCGGCGACGCTGAACGCGTGCCATTCGGTGTCGGTCTCCGTCGTGCCCGCCACCTCGTGGTGGAGCCTCTCGATCATCGATGTCATCGTCACACCACCGACGAGAAGCGAATACGGGGCGTCCGGGCGCACCCAGATAGGTCGGACACCGATCGCCAGCAGCGTCATCCGCGGAATCTCGTCGCCAGTCAGAGCCTCGCTCCCGACCGCATCTCCACGCAGCTGCCGGGCGGTCTGTCGGGGCAACGTGACGACGAACGAACGCGGCAACGCGACCTTGCTCGAGCTGCACTCACGTTGGCGCAGGAATCGAGCGGCGAAACCGGTGAGAGCCGCCCGATCGACGGCTGTGGGCTCGAGCCCGCCGTCGCCCGCCTCACCGTCAGCCCCGCCGAGAGGCGAGACCACCCGGCCGCGGTGGTCGACGAGGAACAGACACTCGAGCTCCCGTTCACGCAGATGCTCGGCGAGGATCTTCTCGATCTTCGCGTCGACCTCCGCTCGTGCGCTCGCGTCGACCTCCGCCCGCGCCAGAAGAGCGGTCAGCTCCGAAGTCTCCAGCGAGCAGAAGCGGTCCTTGATCTTCACAAGCTCGGCGTCGACTCCGGAGCGAACGGCATCGAAGGTCGATTGCACGTCGCTGCGCATCTCCCCGAGGATCTCCTTCCGATCCGCGACGGGGGAGGTGTGGCCTGCCTCCTCGCTTCCAGCGCTTCCCGGAAGTGGCTGAAGGACCAGAGCAAGGCTCGTGAAGGTGAGCGAGAGGATCAACCCACCTGTCCAGATGACCGTTCTCATGAAGCGTCGGCGTTCGGGTAGCTTGTGTCCGTAGGACGTCAGAAAAAGCTACCACGCCCTCCGGGGACCGTCGAACGACACCGGCCCCAGGAAGCCCGCGGACACCGGATGACGTTATCGGGACCGATCGGCGCGCAGTCGTCGGATGCCCGCCTTCTGGAAGGCCGCGACGCGCGGGCTCTCACCGGCGGACGCGACCGCGCCCGTCGACTTCAGGAGAGCCTCCAGGCGCGGCTCGAGATCCGGATCGCGAGCCAGCGCCTCCTCCTTCCAGCGCCGGTACGGCCCTAGCTTCCCGCGGATAAGATGGACCAGCCCCAGTCGCAGCATCATCTCCGCCTTCTCGGGCAAATCGTCCGGGAATCCGGAGATCGCGATGTCCAGACAGGCGACCGCACGATCGAGATCGGCCTTTCGCGAAGACGCGAGCGTCACATCAAGCCCCAGATCGGCGAGAAGCACCGCGGCATCGAACGGCACCGCGCCCTTCCACAGACCCCGCGCTCGCACGCGAATGTCCTCGGCGCTGCGCGGGGCGTCCTCGCCGTAGAGTTCTCGCTCGAGGACCTCGACCGCATCGAGATAGAGGCCTGCGTTCGCGTAAAGGAGCGCACGAGCCTGGGCCAGCTCTGCGCCATCGTACTCCTCCTCCAGCGCTCGCTGCCCATCGTTCAAGTTGTCACGACCGTGCTCCCGGAGGGCCCTGATCTCGGTCTCGATTCTCTTTCGAAGCCCGGAAAGCCTCCACGAGGACGGATCCCGGATCTGCCGCAGGACGTCGTCGGACGGCGAAGGATGCAGCGGCCTGTACTTCTTCCATCCCTGGCGCACCTCGACGATGCTCATGCGGCCGGCCTCGATCGCCTCGACGCGGCTCCAGGCGGCTCCCCAGGCCGTCGAGAAGGTGCCGTCCTTACGGGCCAGCTCCGTCGCCTCGATCGGCATCCACACGCGTCCCCCGCGAGTGACGAAGGAGCCGCGCGAGAAGAGCGTCGTACGCTCCCCGACTGCCGAGCCCTCGCCGACACCCGGAGCAGGCAGCCCGGTGTCCAGCATCAGTAGTACGTGATCCTCGCCGACGACGACCGCGCTCGAAACACCGGCGGTCTCGAGCAGGGAACAGCAGAGCACGACGAGGTCGTCGCAGTCGCCAGTGCCGCTCAGAAGGGTCTCGCCCGGGAAGTTCAGGCGATCGCCTGCCTTCCATCGCCGGGACACGGAGACCGGTGTGCGAGCGTCTGGCTTGTAGCGAACGCCGTGCGACGCGAGCGCCGAGAGCAGCGTCACGGACCGGACGACGTTCGCCGGCGGAAAGCCGCGGTCGGACACCTCGGGTTGACGCGCCCACGCAGCGTCGGCGAAAGCCCGCACGGCGGCGTCGTTCGAGTCGACGAAGATGGTGACACGCTCGGGTCGCTCCCAGCTGAAGGCGTGATAGTCGTGGATCATCACCGCGCGATCGAACGAGCTGATCTCCTCACCGTCGCTCACCACGCGTGCGACGATCGTGGCGACGAGACTGCGGTCCGTAACGATATCCCCGGTGAGCACTGGCCGCAGCTCTGCCTTCCACTGCGCCGACGGCGCGAGCACCGGGACCTCGAAGCGCATCGCCTCCGCAAGCAGCCGCTTTCCCTTGGCCGTCAGGTCGACCGACAGCTGCAGATCGTCGACCGGCTCGTCCCCACGATTCTCGACGCAGATCTCGCCGATACCGTCCTCGCGGTACGAGTCGAAGAGACTGCTGAAGATCGGGCGGACGTCGACATCGACGCGTACTCGCGGACGGACCCTCGACTCGAGAGCACCCTCGCCCGTGATCGCCCCTCCGTCGACCGCGACCGATCGTCCGCCGCCAGCGCCGCCGCTCGTGCGGTCGCCGCCAAGGAGAGCCGCAAGCAGCACGAACCCGATGACGAGCACACCCGAGACGAGCCCGCCGAAGAGGATCACGGTACGACGCTGGCGCCGTGAGCTCTCCTCGAGCGTGCCCGCGACGAGCTCGCGCACACCCGTCGCGCTGATGAGCTGTCGGTGCCCCGACTGCGGCAACAGCTCCCGGACCGCGCTGGCGATCGACCCCGTGCGTCCGTAGGTCGACGTCGAGGTGGCGAGCAGCGACGGCAGCTCCGGCTCGCGGTAGGTCAGCTCGACCTCCTGACCACGCTGGCAGAACCAGATGACATCGCCCTCCGCGAGCTCGGCGCTCTCGACGCGCTCACCGTTGACGAAGGTGCCGTTCTTCGATCCGAGATCCTGAAGGCGCAGGATCCGTCGTGTCCCGGAAGAGGCTTCGGCCGCCTCCGGAAGCTCGCGCCAGAGAATCGCGTGACGCGAGGAGACGATGTCGTCGTCGATCACCACGTCGTTGTCTTCTTCGCGTCCGAAGGAGACGCGATCCCGCTCGATCAACAGGACCTTGCCGCGGCAGGGACCGCTGCGAAAAACGAGCTTGGGAAGGTCCGCATCCTTCGCATCGGTCGTCGTCGTCGTCCGTGTCGACATGCGGTCTTCGATCTCGGCTGTGCTGCCCGGGCCGGAACATCCGGAGCGGACGACCCGCAGAGAGCGACTCGCAGCGAGCGTCGCGGCGACCGCCACTGACGGGCGGTCCGTATTCTGACGTCAGGCGGTCGCCGGTTCAACACGTACGAGGCGACTTGGACCAAGTGTCCGGTCACCTCGCGACGTCCCCGATGCCCGGCGTCAGATAACCTGACGGAATCAGAGCCCGGTCTCGCACCCGAGCGCGTCCGTGTCGGTCGAGTCATGCCCGAGCACCGGGAATGGAGCCGGCGGAGACTCCCCGTCGCGGTAGAGGTAGTCGAGGCCGTAGATCGCGTCCGTGACCGAGAGCACACCGTCGTCGTCGGCATCGAGCGCATCCTCACAGTCGACCGCCAGCCCGGCGAAGAGGTGACGGACGACGACCAGCGGATCGCTGATATCGATGTCCGTGTCCATGTTCGCATCCATGCGGACGAACTTCGGCGCTGGAGGGATCACCGTGAGCGCCACGAGATTCGAGGACTGACCGTCGAGGTTTTCCACCTCTACCGTGACGCTCCCTGCGGGAACGCTCTCCGGAAGCGTGACAAGGATGGTCGTCGGGTCGGTGTCCCGATCGAACTCGACGTCCGTTCCGCGGATCCGGGTAGCGCCGTTGAACCACACCCGCAAGCCGTCACGGAACTCGCTGCCATCGATGCGCAGGATCGAACCGGCCGGTGCGGGGTTCGGGCTGACCTGATCGACGACCGGAGCCTCCCAGCCTCCCGTGCCGGTGATCGTGATCGAATCCGAGTCGACGATCTCGCCGATATCGTTGACACCGAGAATCTCCACCTCGTTGGCCCCCGCGATCAGAGGAACGTCCTCGATCGTGAAGTCCCGGATGTCCCTGTACGAGAACGCGAACTCGAGGTCCTCGAGGACGTCGCCGTTCCGCAGCACGATGAACCTGCGAACCTCGGCCGGGGACTCGCCCTCGAGATCGAGGAAGGGTAGCGGGTCGACATGGGTGAAGTCGTTGCCGTTGTTGGTCGTGATGCGCAGGCGAACGCTCGGATACGACGCCGAGTTGACGCGCGAGAGAAGGTAGCTCCGGCGCGAGCCGACGAACCCGGTGACACTGCCGATGCTCGACACCCCGGAGCCGGAAAGCCTCGACGCGTAACGCGAGAGCGGAGAGTTGCCATCGTTGCGAAAGAACCGGTCGACCATGTTCTTGAGGATGCCGTAGTACTGTCTCTTGATGATCGGACGGTTGAGAAGACGCGCTATCTCGGTGAAGTGGTTGCCGATCGTGCCGTTCGGGCTCGACGGCAGCGCGAACTCACCGCGGTTGACACTGCTGAAGGTGAGCTCCAGATCCCAAGGGATCAGCCGCCACCGACCGTCAGAGGGAGCCTGGTAGAAGTAGCAGTTCTTGCCCCGGTTGCCGCCCCACGTGTCCCAGTGATCGATGTTGAGCTCGATCGCCAGTACGCGCAGCAGCTCGTCGACGTCGAACACGGCGTGAATCTGGCGGTCGAAGCTCGTGTTCGGCGTCGTGCGCGGGTCCATGGTTCGGCACATCTGCTGCAGCGGGCTGAAGTCATCCGCCGTCTTGCGATTGCGCAGCGCGAAGTACCAGCGGTAGTTCTCCTTGTTGCTACCGAGACTGGTGGAGCCGTAGGGAGGATAGAGCACCTTGCCCTCCGCATTGCCCTGGCGACCGCCGCTGTCGCTGAACTCGAAGCGATCGTCCATCTCGTAGTGAGGACCATCCGAGTCGTTCCGGAACCAGAAATCGATGTACTGGCGATTCGGCTTGTCGAGCGCCTCGTAGGTGCCGGTGCGAACGTCGTTGAGCTGGAAGCGCACGAGCGCATGGAAGTCAAAGTAGGGCAGCAGCGTGTCACCGGCGTTCTTGCGCAGCAGCCAGTGGCCGAACCGCTCCCTGCCGTCGGTTGCATGCTCATCGAGGTTGAACGAGGTCTTCCGGCCGTGGAGAGGATCGTCCTTCGGGACCTTGAGCGTGTAGCTCTTGCTGAAGGAGCCGCCCCCCGGGCGCTGCCAGGGGCTTCCCGCGAATCGCAGACGCGAATTCTGGTAAGAGTCGTCGGCACCGAAGATGAAGGCCCCCTCGAGCATCTTGTTGGAGAGCACGCGGCGTGAGGCAAGCTCCTGCTCGTTCTCCTCGTGCATGACGAAGCGGTAGCTGTGGTAGCTCGTCGAGGGCAGCCGCGTGTCGTGGCGGTAGATGCAGTACAGCTCCCGTGAACGCGGCGCGGTCGACGGGTTGACGACCGGCGGATGGGCGCGGTTGAGGATGTCCCGCGGGTAGCGCTCCGTGCGGCCGCTGCTGTCGTCGGCCTCAATGTAGTAGACGACGCGCGTTCCCAGCGACTGCCCGGGCAAGGTCCCCGAGTAGATACCGTTGCCATCATCGTCGACCAGCGTCACGCTCGAGTAGCTGCCGCTGACCGAGTTGGTGCGATAGAAGACGCGCACGCGATCGACGCCGTCCGGATCGCGCACGCGAGCCTTGACAACTACCGGCTCGCTGCCGCCAGGAACCGCTGGCGAGTGCCGCACGCGGTCGATGGCCGGCCCCTGATTCGCGGAGCCGAGGCGGTCGATCTGCCGCCGGGTGGCGGTGTTGATCTCGCCCGGCGAGCCGAGCGTCTGCGGCACGTTGAGGAAGCTCGATCCGGAGATGCCGGCGCTCGAGGGGTTTCCGACGCTGTAGTCTCCGATCCCCAGCAACGAGGCGCTACCCACCTGCCACCTGGCGTCGAACGCGACCCGGTATGTCACGCCGTTCGACTGCGACGAGGTGTTGCACTCGATGCGGTTGACCTTGTAGTCACCGCCGCCGCCCCAGGCGATCAGCTTCATGCTGCCGGCGCCGTCGATCCGCTCGTCCGGATCGGTCGTGCGCCCGGACGACTCATGCGTCCCCTCGATACGCCAGCCGCTCGTGTTGGAGTCGAAGCGGCCGTTCGAGACCAGGTTCGGGCCGCCGTTCGTCCGTGTCACGGAGACGTTGTCGACGATGGTGATTCCCTCCGCGAGAAGGAGCATGCCGAGATCCGACTCTCCACCACCATGACGCGCCGTGTAGGAGTACTGCTGCGTCACCGCCTCGGAGGAGTCGTCGCTCGCATCCCACGACGTCGCGACCGAGCTCTCGCCGAAGGGGTCTATCTTCTCGAGGGACGAGCCGCCGCCGTCGGCCCAGCGGGACCACTCGCCCCCGTCGGAGAAGCTGACCTTGTCCGCCTCGTTGTTGTGGAGGTCGCGCAGACGCAGACGTTCACCGCCATCCGCGAGACTCCCGGAGTATCCGGGATCGAGGACCACCGAGGCGTCGAGACCGTAGACGGACCGGATCTGCGAGGGAACCCTGGCGATCACGAGGTACTCTCCAGGACCGATGGTCGTGTCCGGAGGAAACGTGTAGCCGCCAACCCCCTCGACGACCCAGCCGCCGATGTCGTGCCCGACCGCTCCGCGGTTGTAGAGCTCGATGAACTCGAACCGCAAGTCACCCGAGATCGGATGGTACATGATCTCGTTAAAGACCACGTCCCGGACCACCGGAACCTCGTTCTCGGCGCCGGGCGTCGGCATCGCGGCGGGCGCGAAGGACTCCTCCCCGTCGGGGAAGCGGGCCTCGCTCCGATCGTCGACCTTGGGCTCGAAGACCCGCGCATCGACGACACGGCTCGCCGCGATATTCGAAAGCGCGATCTCGACGCGCTCCTTGACTCCGTCGACGATGCTCAGGTCGAAGCCGAGCTGTCCCTCGGTGAAGGTGATGAAGCCCTTCGGGGGGATCGTCGTGCCGGCAGCGATCGCGTACTTCGTCAGGTCGAGGAAGTCGTCGCTGAGGTGGAAGCCGCTCAAGTCGACGGTATCGTCGCTGTCGTTGTAGAGCTCGACGAATCGCTCGTCCGAGGTGCGGAAGTGGCCCTCGTTGACCGTCACGGGAACGGTCGCCGTCTCCTCGGGGAGAACCACACGTCGGCTCACGAGAAGCGGCACGAACGAGAGGTCCGAGCTGGTCAGGCTGGTGTTGTGAACGCTGACCGCGAGGATGTTGTCACCGTCCCGCAGGAGGTTCGTGGCGATCGTCACCTCCTCGTTCGCATCGTCCGGCGCGTCACCGACCACGGCGGAGGCCTGTGTCTCGTTGTCGACCGGGCCGCCATCCATTCCGACGCGCGCGACCTCGGTCTCGTTCACATGGACGACCATGCCGTCGTCCAGGCTGACGCTGAGAACGACCTGGTCGAGATCGGAGACATCGTCGATGGTGAACACCTTGCGGCAGAATACCGTCACGTAGCTGTTCCGCATGTCGTCGAGCTCCGTGCGATCATCACCATCGCCGTAGCCGATGCCGGTTCGGCCGGAGCTCCAGCTCTCGTCGTCGAAGCCGAGCTGCCTCCATGTCGACGGCGGATTCGAGGTGCCCTTGAAGTAGCGCCAGATCGAGTCGTCCGGGAAGATCACCGTCTCGACGAACGTCGCCTGGTCGTTGAAGTTCACGAGCCCGGGCGTGCCGCCCATCTGGGTCGACAGTGCCCAGCTGTCGGGGTCATCCGGATCACGATACGGACTCTCGATGGCGAGCGAATGGCCGGTGCCCTTGGCACCGCCTGGCCACTGTCCGCGATCGTTGTAGCCGCACCGGCTGACGCCGACGCCCTGGGGGTTGCAGAGCTCGATCGTCTCGCCGGAGTTGTCGAGAGTGCCCCCGAAGTCGCCGAGGGTGTTCGAGATTCCGTATTCGTCACGGACAGCGGCCTCGTCGCGGCAGACCACCAGGTAGGAGCGACCGCCGATGAACGTCCCGTCCGGGAAGACCAAGGTGACTCCCCGGCAGAACTGGTAATTCGACAGCTCGTAGACCTCCGGGCCGTCGTTGAAGATCTCCACGAACTCGAGATCCGGCCGCGGCGTGCCGTCAGCCGTCACGGGGTCGTAGTGGATCTCGGTGATGACGAGATCCGCGCCTGCAGGCGGAAGAACGAGCAGCGCAAACGCGAAAGCCGTAGCGAACGAGAGCACGGGCGCGCCAACGCCCCTTCCTTCGGTGTTCCACATTCCGATATCCCGGTGCCTTTCGAATCCCCACGTTGACTGACCACCCGACACGCGAAGATAAGGCCGGGTCGAAACGGCCTCCAAGAAAAGACTGTCGGTATTTGTAGCACCCGGGCGCCCGGCCCCTCCCTCAGCACCCCGCCTCGTAGCAGAATCCGTCGTCCGCTCCCGGAACCGGACCGCATGCGGGAAAGGGCGGCGTGGGCGGCGACCCGCCTCGATACAGGAACCAGAGCAGGAAGAGCGGGTGGGTGATGGTGATGTTCGACCCGTCGTCGAAGCCGCTCGCCGCGGGCAGGCAGGGCAGGGGATCGTCCCCGAGAAACAGCACCCCCAACGTGGCGAGCACGTCGGCGAGATCGACGACGCCATCCCCGTTCGGATCGCCGCGCAGATACGAGAGAGGTGGCCTCGGCCGGTCCTTGCGAATCGTGTACTCGTCGAAGACCTCGCTCTCGAAGCCGACGGCCTGCAGGCGCAGCTCGTCGAACGACACGTCGAGCACGATGCAATGGTGCCTCGCTTCGAAGACGGCGTTGAACTCCGCCTCTCTCGCGAACGAGTTCCGGCCGTAGGGCCGCGCCCCTCCCCCACCGGTGACAACGAAGACCGTACCCCGTGGTGACCCGACGACCGAACCCT
The DNA here is from genome assembly GCA_964390645.1 of uncultured Planctomycetia bacterium. Classification (GTDB taxonomy): domain Bacteria; phylum Planctomycetota; class UBA8108; order UBA8108; family UBA8108; genus CAYMLL01. The sequence goes on from CAYMLL010000015.1 coordinate 13,554, forward strand.
GCCAGGCGTCGCGCACGATCTCGTTCTCGACAGGATGTGTCCGCTGGTAGTTGTGGTCGTGACCGCCGAGCACGAGGTCGACCCCGAACTCGTCACACCAGCGACGCATCCTGGAACGGATCGGGTGCCTGAGGTTCGCGTAGTTGCCGACCGAGTAGATCGGCACATGCTGGTAGACGATCAGCCAGCGAACGCCGCGAGCACGCGCGGCCCGAAGATCCTCCTCGGCGAACGCGTCCTGCGCAGGCGTCTCGATCCGCGAAGAGACGTAGTCGAGCACGAGGAAGTGCGCCGGTCCCCAATCGTAGGAGTAGAATACGCGCTCACGCTCAGGCGAGTCGCCCGGCAGCGTGAAGAGATCGCGCCACGACTGGCTGTTGCGTGCGAGCGAGAAGTCGTGATTGCCTCGCGACGGGAAGAAGCCCGTCCGCGAGAGCAGCTCGCGAAAGGGACCGAATATCCCTCTGTCGACGTCGTCCACGTAGAGCAGGTCGCCCGTGTGCAGGAAGAGATCCGCCTCCAACGACGTCATCACCGCCGCGATGTCGTCCTGGACGGTTGACCCGGTCCCGCTGTCGCCCACCACGACGGCGCGAAACGCCCCCCCGCCCGTGAGCGGCGCCGTGCGGAAACGGAGGCCCGGTCCGTCCTCGAGCAGGTCGTCGCCATCGTAAAGACGGTACGTGTACTCCGTTCCCGGACGCAGGCCGTCGACCACGATGCGGTGTGTCAAGCTGTCGTCGGCCGAGACGTCGAAGGCCTCGCCCTCCGGCCCCTCGCCGATGACCCGCCCCTGTGTCGAGAGGTCCGTTGACCAGCAAACCTCGACGCTGTCCTCCAGCAAGACCTGCAGGTAGGGACCCCGGGTGACGAGCGCACCCGCGTCTACCCCTGCCGGCAGTGTCGCAGCGGACAGAAGGTGAAAAAACGTCATCGCCAGCGCACACCGCGCGTACATGAGCACGAAACTCCCGAGTCGTCGAACGAGTCCCAAACGAAGGAGAGATCGCCCCCCGGAGCCGATTATACCCGGGACGCAACCGAGCCCGAGGGAGATTCGGAGCTCGGCTCCCGAACGTCCGCCAGAGAGTCCGCGTAACGATCGCGAACAGCGTCCCATCGGGAAACGAAAGCCTGTGAAGACAGCTCTCGGGAACGCGCAGCCAGTCCCGACCCGGGGCCATCTCGTCGAACCCGTGGCGGCAGAACGTGCCGATGTTGATCGAGGCCAGGCAGACGACGCCGAGGTGGAGCTCCAGGTGGCCGACGACGAACACGCAGCCGAGCCCCGTCGACGGACCGGCGAGGCACGTGAACAGCAGGAAGGGCGAGAAGTGCCTGCGGCGGCGCTCCCCGCGACGAGCCCCCACGTCGTTGTCACCCCGTTGGACCGTCGAGGTCTTCGGGAAGCTGCTCGACAGAGGCCCGTCAGCCCCTCAGCCCCTCAGCCCCTCAGCCCCTCAGCCCGTGAACGGGGAGACAACGTAGCCGTCGGCGTCGAACTCGAGGTCCCGCGGCTCCCCGAGGATCTCGATGCCTTCCCGGCCGTCGACGAGCGGCAGGCAAGCCTCCGACAGGTAGACGTGCTCGAGCGCCAGCGTGTCTCGAATATGAACGACGCGAGGCCCCTCCGGACGGCGCTGGCTCGTGTTCACGCCGGCGAGCAGGGCTTCGCGGTCGTTCTCGAGAACGATGGGAGTGCGCGCGCCCATCGGCGCGTTCGCGGTCGTCGCGTTGAGGGCGGTGATCGAGTGGTTCACCTTGTCGTGGAAGCGACGCGTGCAGTACTCGGCCATGCCCATACCGACGCCGTTGCCGTCGCTCTCGTCGCTGAGATCGCTGAGGACGATGCGCGTGATGCTCGGAAGCCCCTCGAACCACGGCTCGCCGGCGACGTAGCCGTAGGAGCCGCGACCGATGATGTTCGTGTCCATTCCTGCGCCCGAGATGTTCTTGCCGATGCGGTCGACGAAGAGCACGTCGATCTCATCGAGCGGCAGCTTCCCCATCAGCGCGAAGGCGTCCTTGAGCAGCTCCTCCTCGGTCTCGAAGAAGCCGTCGAGCGGCACTCCGGCAAGACGCGCGGTCTCGTGGTAGGCGTTCTCGAAGATCGCCAGGCCGCCGATGATCTTGCCCGCCTCGATGATCCTGGCCGTGGCGCTGTGAATCGCGGCGCCCAGACCGATCCCGAAGATGTGGCCGTGATACTCCTGCGCTCCCTCGAGCTTGCCGAGGCCGATGGCGCCGATCTTCGTCAGCCCGCTCTCGATCGGTCCCTTGAAGTCAGTGTGCGGCTTGACACGATTCATCAGCAGGATGCCGTCGGAGTTCCACGCCGTCTCGGCGATGAAGA
>CAYMLL010000015.1:15916-41683 GCA_964390645.1 uncultured Planctomycetia bacterium
GGGGGCGTTCACCCCCGCCCCCCGTGCGGGCGCGCGCCCGCGCGCGCGCGTCTCCATGGCAGCGCGGATCGGCGCACCGACCTTCTCCTCGGTGACGCCGTAGTGCTCGATGAGGTGCGCCTGCGCCTCGGCTGCCGCGCCGCCGTGAGAGCCCATCGCCGGAATGATGAACGGCGCCGCTCCACGGCTCCGGAGAAAACTGACCGCCTCTCGCGTGATCTCGTCGATTGCCGTGATGCCGCGACTGCCCACGGTGACGCCGATCTCCGCGCCGGGTCGCAGACCACCCTCGGGGACGACGCGGTCGAGCTCCCGGCGAACTGCTGCGGAGAGGTCCTCCACCCTCGGCCGGGGGAAGGCCTGGCGGACGGCGAACATACGCGGGATCGCGACGTCTCGGGACATCGACACACCTCGTTCGAATGGTACCTGCAGCGAAACGGGATCGGATCAGTAGCGGTCCACGAAACGATACTGACCGCCGTTCTGTTCGGCAAGCTTCTCGAGAAGATCGGAGGGCTCTCCGAAGGCGATCGTGTGCAGGGTGATGCCGCGAACGCGATTCAGCGTCTTGATCTCCGAGAGGATCGCGCCGGGGTCGGTGATCCGCCCACGCGTGGGCTTGCCGTCGGTGAGGAGGTAGATGGTGTCGACTCGCTTGTCCTTGAGCGCGAACTCGAGCGTGTCGAAGACATTGGTCCCGCTGCCGGTGTTGAGGTTCTCGACGTAGCCGACCGCCTTGGCGCGGCCCCTGCCGCGAATCGGCTGCAGGGTCTTCTGCCACGCCTTGAACGCCGCATCAAAGCAGACGATGTTGATGAACACGTCCGCCGGCAGCTTCCTGATGAGTCGCGACAGCTCCCGCTTGAGGACGTCGATCTTCATCGCCTTGCCGTCCTTGACCTTCCCGCCGCCTCTCTTGCCGCCCCGCCTCGGCGGCACAGCCCGGGTTCGCCCCCTGCCATCCACGCCATCGCCCGCGGGCTCATCGAGGGCGCCTTCCTTGACGGCGACCATCTGGCGCATGCTGCTCGAGATGTCGACGAGGAAGCCCATGCGCTTCGACGACACCTCGATGCCGAAGTAGCTGAGGTCGTAGGCCTTGACGTTCGTGAAGGCCTTCGCGGTGCCTTCGGGAAACTCGAAGTTCTCCCCGGCGACGTTCCACCACTTCCTCCAGTCCCGGATCTCCGCGCCGAAGTTCTGCCCGGAGAGCTTGACGAGAAGCTCGAGCGCCTTGATCCGGAAGCTGCGGTCCTTCGAGCTCTCCAGAACGCCGATCAACGCGCCGATCATCGGCTTGTATCGCACACGAGCGAGGGAGCGCATCGCCACGGCGCGAACGCTGGGGTCCTTGTCGTCGAGCCCCTCCAGGAGCGTGTCCATCGCCTTTCGGTTACCCGTGGCGAGAGCCAGGCTCCCCATGGCGACCGCGCGCAGCTCCGAGTCGCCGCCCTTCGCCGATTCGATGACGACGTCGAGCGCGTCCCCACCGCTGGAGGCGAGGGAGTCGAGCGCCTTTATTCGCATCCTCAGGTCGCTGCGACCACGACGGATCGCCTTGGCGATCAAGGTGGCGGAGTCCCCGACCCCGACAGCGCCGAGCGCCTCGATGGCGGCGCTCGAGACCATCGGTGAGCGATGGTTTACAAGCTTCGACAGTCTCTCCCGGGCGCCGGCAAGCCGGAGCTCCGCCGCCAGACGTGCGAGCACGAAGAGACGCCCGGAGTGCGAGCCGGCGGTCGAGTAAGCATCGTCCGCGAGCCACTCGCGCAGCTCGGGGTCCTTCGTCGACCGCAGCAGCTCGACGACGTCGACGAGGACCTCGTCGAGGTTGCTGTCCGGGCCCTTCGAGCTCCTGGAGGAGCTACCGAGCTGCGACAGGAGGAGCTGCACGTCGTCGACGTCGAGCTTGGTCTCGGCTCTTCGCAGCGCCTTCACCGACGCTGACTGCACGGCCACCGGGCGGCGGCCGAGCCCTCGCAGCAGCGAGCGCACGCCCTTCTCGCCGCCGCTCCGAACGATCGCGGGAGGAATGGCCGCGCGCACCTCGACAGGGACCGTCTTCTTGTCGAGCTCGCCGACGAGCCAGCCGAGAGCCGCGTCGCCACCGAGCGCGCCGACCTTGTCGAGGACCGGCGTGACATGCTTGGCGACCTTCGAGGCGCGATCCTGCGGCGAGCCGCCGACCTTGCCCACCGCCCGGCCGTACTCGCGAACGAGCGAGACCAGGTCTTCAGCCCGAAGAGACGCCGAGCAGCAGAAGACGATACAGGCGAGGGCGATTCCGCGCGACGACATCCGGAGCCTCCACGGCATTGGCGTACGAATACTCGAGACTGTGAAGGCGTCGATTGTATTCGATGTCGCGGCCGTGGCGCGAAGAATCCGCGCGACGCGACTCTGCGGGATGGGGCGGGATCATGCAGAGCCCCTCTTGCCGTCGAACCGGATGCCACGGATGAACCTCTCGTAGAGCGCGTCGATCTCGTCAACCAGCAGGCCGTTCTGCTCCGAGGTCTCGACCCGGATCCCTCGCGTGTCCTTCCCTCCACCCTGGCCGTCGACAGCACCCCGCTCACGACGCAGAGACCGCAGCAGGAGAGCCCGCTTCTCCACGTCACTGTGCAGGATGAAACACGCCCAGCCCCACGATGGGGAGCAGGCCTCCTCGACCTGCGATCCCTTCGCTGACCCGGACATCGAGCGGACCCGGAAGAAGCGTTGCGCGGGGATGTAGTTCCCGTCCCTCATCCCCGTCGCGCGCCGCGGGGCGAGTCTGCTCAGGTGGGTCCGGCCGCCGAGCTGAGAGTGGTCCTTCCGCACGACCGCGGTCTCGAAGCAGATCGCGATGCCCTCGTCCATCCACGTCGGGTAGGCGCCGTGAGCTCCGGAGGCGAGCCTGCGCACCCGGGCCGCCGAGAAGCCCTGGCTCCCCGACTACTCCGAGATCTCGATCAGGTATCCCGACGGATCCTTGACGAGGAAGAACCGCTCCCCACGGGTCTCGAGATCGTGGTCGAGGATGGCGATCCGCGCCCGTTCGGCGTTCTCGTGGTAGCGATCGAACTCGGTGACGTGAAGCACGAAGATCGCTCCCCATCCGAGCGAGGCGGGCGGCGGTCCCAGGCCGTAGGGATCACCGGGGGCGAGACGATCGTGACCGTGGATGACCAGACGTGCGCCGGGCAGCTCGAACTCCGCGTAGCCGTGCGCGCGACGGCTCGTGCGCACGGGATCGACCTGGAGGAGGTCCCGGAAGAAGACCGCGGTCGCGGCGGGATCGCGCGACGCGAGATGTACCGAGTCGACGCGCGGCCGGGCGACGGGCCTGCGGAGCACGCCGCGCTGCAGACGGGAGATGATCTCGCCCTGTGTTCCACGGATGCGACGCTCGTCGATGAACCACAGACGCTCGTCGAGGTACTCCGATCGCGCCGACTCGTCCGGTGCCTGCAGGATGGCCTTCGAGAGGCTGATGTAGCTCTCGAGCTCACCCCGCACGATCGAGTCACGCCAGATCTCGGCGAGGAAGACCAGCGAGTCTCCGGACTCCCTCCACAGCTGTCCGTAGCGCGCCACGTACTGCGACGCGGTCTGCGGCTCGGCATCGGCGCTGGCGTGCCAGATATCCTGCGGGTGGAACTCCTCGTCGATCAGCGACGGCGCGATGTAGAGGTTCTCGAAGAACGCCACGCGCAGACAGGTGACCGCGATCTCCGTCTCCCCCTTGAGAAACGACTCGAGCGCGGAGTTGAAGAGCTCGCCGGCGCGCGGGTGACCGTCAGAGACCATCGCGAGCGATCGCGGCGATCTCGAGCCGCGAGTAGTCGAGGTTGAGGGGGTGGTTCCTGCCGACGAAGCCCGTGTAGTGACGCAGGGTCCCGATCGAAGGCGAGCTGATCTCCACACGCATGCTCTCGTCGAGCACCTTCACGGGCCCGTCGGGGACGACGTCGGTACCGGTCGAGAAGACCTCGCCCGGAGTCAGCCGGATATGGCCGGCCGCCCAGTCGATCAACGCGCGAATCGGCGCGTTGATGTTCGACGAGCTCGAGACACGCTCGAAGAGCGTCTCCCCGTCACCGTCGAAGATGCGCGTCGCGATCTCGACGTTCGGGTTCGACTGCTCGGTCGAGATCATCACGAGCGGCCCGAGGACGAGCGCCCCCGTGAAGTGCTTCGCCTGGTAGAGGTAGAGCAGCGTCTCGTTCTCGATACGGTTTCCGCTGACGTCGTTGGCGAGCGTGTAGCCCCAGATCTCCCCCGTGGAGTAGACGATCGCCGCCAGCTCCGGCTCGATCCCGGAGCTGACCGTGATGCGCTCGACGTCGCTCCCGTCGATGTCGCACGAGTTGGTCAGGTCGCTTCTGAGGCCCATGCGACCGCGCGGTCCGACGAAGTGCTCCGGCGATGTGCCCTTCAGAAAGAGCTCCGGCCGCTCTGCGCGGTCCTTCACGGACCGGTAGACGAAGCCGTAGTCGCCGCGACGCCCCTCGGTCTCGCGCTCGAGCGCGGAGTTGAGGTAGGTGACGCCGAAGGCCTGCGCGCGTCGAGGAATGATCGGAGCGACGAGATGATCGACAGCCGCCGCGGGGTCGCGATCGAGCGTCGCGAGGGCGAGGCGCGCGAGCCCGCCCTGCTCGACGTCGAGGCCGCGAATCCACTCGTCAATTCTGCCACCGGAGGCCTCGAGCGCCTCGATCAGCTCGACGGCGGGAAAAGGCAGCGACGAGTAGGTCCAGGCGGCGAGCTTCCAGTCCACATCGCCGCTCGTGTCCCGGAAGCGACGCCGGTGGCGAGGCAGCATGTCGAGGTCCGAGACGTCCCAGGCGTCGCCCAGCAGTTCGCCCGACGGACTCATCGAGACGCCCCCGCAGACGATCAGCCGGACCTCCCCGTGTGGCGCGGACCAGTACTGGCCCAGATGAGTCAAAGCGGCCATCTGCAGCAGCCTCGTCTTGTTTCCAACGGCTCGCAATAGTATAGAGCAGCTCGGAAGGACCACAACGGTGCACCGAGAACAGGCCCGACAGCGCACGGCGACGAGCGAGGACCAGCGACTCGTGACGTCTCTTCTCGACTGGTACGTCGATCGACGACGCGACCTCCCTTGGCGTCGCTCGCCCGACCCCTACCGGGTCTGGCTGTCGGAGGTGATGCTGCAGCAGACCCGCGTCGAGACCGTCATCCCCTACTTCCAGAGGTTCCTGGAGCGCTTCCCGCGTATCGAGGATCTCGCCGCCGCCCGCGAGGACGACGTTCTGGCGCTGTGGTCCGGTCTCGGCTACTACCGACGGGCGCGCTCGCTTCGAGAGGGCGCGCGCATCGTCGTCGAGCGTCACGGAGGCGAGTTCCCTCGCGATCGCCACGAGGCCCTCGCCCTCCCCGGCGTCGGCCCGTACACCGCGGCGGCGATCCTCAGCATCGCGTACGGGATACCCCATCCGGTGGTCGACGGAAACGTCGAGCGCGTCGTCTGCCGCGTGTTCCGCATCGCCCAGAATTCGAAGAGCACGTCGACGCGGCGGCGAATCGACACGATCCTGCGCGACTGGATCCCCGACGATCGGCCCTCCGACTTCAACCAGGGGATGATGGAGCTCGGCGCGACGGTCTGCACGCCGACGACTCCGCGCTGCGCGGACTGCCCCATCAAGGAGCACTGCGCGGGGCACCGCGAAGGCGACGCGTCGAGCTACCCGCGACTGCCGGCGCGGCGACGGTCGGTGCCGGTCGAGCTCGAGGTCGGCGTGCTGCGAAGCGGGGATCGCTTTCTGATGGAGCGGGCGAGTGGCACGAGCTTCCTCGAAGGGCTATGGCTGTTTCCGCTCGTCGAGAAGACGACGGAGAGCCTCGGCATCGCCGACACGCTCGCCGAGAAGCTCGGGGTAGTGGTGCGCGCCGGCGAGACACTCGAGAGCGTGCGCCACTCGATCACGTATCGACGGATCACGCTGCTCCCTCGTGTCCTGGAGGCCGACACGATCGATCTCCACGGCAAGGATGAGTTCCGGTGGGCACAGCTCGAGGAGCTGGGCGAGGGCCTTCCCGTCTCATCGATCTGCCTGAAGATCGCGGCCCTCATCCGCCGGACGGCGGACTGACGAGCAAGGAGCCTGCCACGCCGAGCTCCACTCAGGGCAGGTGAGGTCGAAGGACAGGGGTCGGCGCCACGCGAGCTCTCGCAGACACGACGATCGTGGTCCTCGCGATCGCCAGCCTGCTATACTGGCGACACTCGAGATCGACCTGCCGGGCCGCGAAGCAGCGGGCTCGGTTCGAGAGAACAGCGTCCGGAGGAGACGAATGTCCAGCGAGTCGAGAAAGGTCCACTTCCCGCTACCGCTCTTCGATCCGTGCTCGGGAGAGGTCGTTCTGACACCGGAGGCAGAAGGACCCGGCTTCTGGGGCGGCGCGCCGACGGTCGTCCGCGACGAGGCCGGCGGCGGGTTCCTTCTCTGCTATCGGCGGCGGCGCCCTCGCGGTCACGAGTCGGACCGCGGCTATGTTTCGGTCGTCGCCGAGTCCACCGACGGCGTCAACTTCGAGACCGTCTGGGGAGTGACCAAGGAGGAGCTCGACTCCACGTCGATCGAGAAGAGCTGCATCGTACAGTCACCGAGCGGCGGCTACCTCTACTACACCAGCTACGTGGACCCCGTGGACCAGCGGTGGCGCACCGACGTCGTCGAGACGAGTTCGCTCGACTCTCTCGACATCAAGCAACGCCAGGCGGTCTTCACCGCCGAGTCCGCGGCCCGCCAGAGCGGCGACCCGATCGAGGGCGTCAAGGACCCCAACGTCTTTCTCGTCGGCGGCGTCTACCACATGCTCCTCAGCGTCGCGGAGCGGGTTGACGACAAGTCGACCGCGGACGACGCGCGTCTACACCGGAGCTCCGACGTCTACAACACCGGGCTCGTCATCGCCACGAGCGCCCTCGCGACCTCCACCGACGGAATTCTCTTCCAGTGGCAAGGACGCTGCCTGACAGTCGGCGAGCCGGGCAGCTGGGACGCCTACCAGGCACGCCTGGGGTCGATCCTCAGAATGGGCTCGCTCTGGTACGGCTTCTACGACGGCACGTCGAGCCACGAGGAGAACTACGAGGAGCGCACCGGTCTGGCGCAGTCCAACGACCTGCGCAGCTGGACCAAGATCACCCCGGATGCCCCGCTCCTGAGCGTCCCCCACGCCAGCGGCTCGGTGCGCTACGTCGACGTGCTGCCCGTCGACAACAAGCTTCACTACTACTACGAGGTCGTCCGGCCCGACGGCTCCCACGATCTTCGCCGATCCGTGGTGGGGGCTCGCTGAGAGACACGGCCCGGGCCGAAGATGGAGGCTTCGTTTGCGTAGCGCCCCGGCGCGGACGGACCGGACCGTCCGGAGCCCTGGCCGACCTCGTGATGCGACGGGAGCGAGAGCCGGCGGCGGCCGCCCGCGAGGCAACGCCTTCGGTTAGCCCCGGACGGCCCTCCTCGGACGGGGCGCTTCAGACGCGACGCTTCAAACTCGCGACAGAACGTCTCGAATCTTCGCGAGGAGCCTGGACGGACGGATCGGCTTCGACACGTAGGCCTCCATGCCGGCCTCGAGGCAGCGCTCCTCGTCGCCCTTCATCGCGTTCGCGGTGAGCGCGATGATCGGCACGTGCCGGCCGGTCAGGGACTCGTTCTCTCGGATCCTCGTGGCCGCCTCGATGCCGCTCATCACCGGCATCTGCATGTCCATCAGCACGAGATCGAAGCGTTCCCGATCGACGGCGTTCACGGCGACCTGCCCGTTCTCCGCGACCACGACCTCGTGACCGTGCTTCTGCAGGATTCCGATCGCGACCTTCTGATTCACGGCGTTGTCCTCGGCGAGGAGAATGCGCAGCGGTCGGGCGCTGGCTGCAGCGGAGCCCTCCTCCTTGCGGGTCGCCGGTGCTTTCGCGGTCGGCTCGACCCCCTCGTGAGCCGGATCGGTCTCCTCGGGCGTCGGCTCCGCCAGGAGATCGACGACCGCGGCGTAGAGCTCCGACTGCGTCACCGGCTTGCGCAGATGACCGTAGATTCTCGTCCGGGCCAGAGTATCGGGATGCTGCCCGATCTCGCTCGACGTCAGCATGAGAATCTTGTAGCGATCCTGCCGCGCGCAGCAGGCGAGACGCTTCGCCAGCTCGACGCCGTCCGTCTCCGGCATGTGCAGGTCGAGAGCGACGAGCTTGAAAGGGCTACCGCGAGTCTCGGCCTCGACGAAGGCCTCGAGCGCCTCACCGCCGCTGCTGACTGCCGTCGGCGCCATCTTCCAGCGCAGAAAGGTGTCGTGAAAGAGCCGCCGATTGGTGGCGTTGTCATCGACGACCAGGACCGGCATGCCCTCGAGCCGCACCGGCACACGGGTCCGTGGCTTCTGCTCTCCCGGTCGTGACAGCCCGAACTCCACGCAGAAGTGAAACGTCGTTCCCTTGTCGACCTGGCTCTCGACGCGAATCTGTCCGCCCATCATCCTCACCAGGCTCGAGCAGATCGCGAGACCGAGACCGGTTCCACCGAACCTCCGGGTCGTCGAGCTGTCCGCCTGCGAGAACGCGTCGAAGATCTCCTCCAGCTTGTCCTGGGGAATACCGACTCCGGTGTCACAGACGCTGAAGTGCAGCGTCGTCGAGCTCCTCGAACAGTCCTCGACATCGACTCGCAGGACGACCTCGCCCTGCGAGGTGAACTTGATCGCGTTGCCGATCAGATTGACGATGATCTGACGCAGACGCACGGGATCACCCTGTAGAGAGTCGACCACCCGCGGGTTGATATCGAAGACGAGCTCGAGCTTCTTCTCGTGCGCCTGGAGCGCCAGCGTCTTCATCGTCATCGCGACGCTGCTTCGCAGGCTGAAGTCGACCTGCTCGAGCCCCAGCTTTCCAGCCTCGATCTTCGAGAAGTCGAGGATGTCGTTGATGATCCCGAGCAACTCGTCGGCGGAGCCTCGGACCATCTCGAGGTACTCGCGCGTGTCGGGGCCGATTTCCGTGGACAGCGCCAGCTCGGTCATGCCGATGACACCGTTCATCGGTGTTCGGATCTCGTGGCTCATGTTCGCGAGGAAGTCGCTCTTCGCATGGCTGGCGGCCTCCGCGACCTCCTTGGCTGCTGACAGCTCGCAGGTCCGCGACGCCACCTCCGCCTCGAGATTCTCGCGGTGCTCACCGAGCTCCCGGTCTCGCTCCTCGATGCCCGTGAGAATATCGTTGAAACAGCCGTAGAGAAACCCGATCTCATCCTCGCCCTCGTTCGGAGAGTGAAGCTCGTCGTTCCGCCGCCACGACGCCGTGCGCGCCACGGAGGACAGCTCCTCCACGGGGTCGGAGATGACCCCGCGAAGCTTCCTGGACAAGAGAAACGCGAGGAGGACCGACATCAGGATGACACCCAGAGCGATGACCCCGTCGTGTAGAAGAGCGGCGTCGATTCTGTTCCGGTCGGACTGGATGCAGATCGATCCTATCTCCCGGCCGTCGCGCCGGATGCTCCGGAAGAGAAACATCTGCCCGTTCTCGATGTACTCCCCGGAGCCACGCGGCGGTGGCGGATCGTAGGCACCGGCGCCGGCGGAGTGCGTCGCGAGAACCTCTCCATCGGACCGAAAGACGGCAGCGCCCACGATGCCGGGCTCGGCCTCCAGACCGGCGAGAGTATCCGTCGCCGCAGCGCTGTCATCGCTCTGCAGAGACGCCCTGCAGTTCCTGCCGATCACGTGGGCGAGGGCCGAGACCTTGTCGACCGACAGACGACGCAGCGAGATCGAGTTGAAGACGAGAAACGCCACGTACGCGAGCAGCAGCGAAACGCAGCTCGTCGCCATGATGATCAGCGTCAGCTTACGCTCGATCCTGAGGCGACGGAACGCCCTCATCTCTCGACCCCGTTGTTGCTCTTCCCTTACCGACGCGCCGGCAGCTTCTCGTGCGTCCCGGTCGACGGCGTGCCCGAAACGCAGAGGCTCGCCGCCTCCTCCTTCTTCGGCCAATCGAGCCGTGACGCTGACCGTTCGAGCAGATCCGTCACGGACGAGGCGTCGACTGCCGGCAGAAGGCGGCCCGTGGGCCGATATTCCGTACCCGACCTCCCGGCCTATACCATCGATCGGATCACACCGCCGTCGATGGCCAGCACGGTTCCGGTCACGTACGACGCGCGGTCGGAGCAGAGGAACGCGACCGCCGCGGCAAACTCCCGTGGTGTTCCGAATCTCCGCGCCGGGATCCGCGCCACGGCCGAAGCCTCGACCTCCTCGATCGGGACGCCCTTCTTCTCGGCCTGTCCGGCGAAGATCGACCGCAGCCTCTCGGTCGCCATGCTACCTGGAGCGGCGGTGTTCACCGTGATCCCGTCGGCCGCGACCTCGTCGGCGACCGACTTCGCGAAGCCGACGACCGCCGAACGCATCGCGGTCGAGATGGTCAGCCCGGCGATCGGCTGCTTGACGCTCGTGCTCATGATGAGCGCGATGCGCCCCCATCGCTTCTCACGCATCGACGGCACCACCGCCTCGACGAGCTTCCGCGAAGATTCGAACGTGAGCTCGAATCCCGCACGCCACGCCTCGTCGCCGAGACCGAGCGCCGGACCCGGCGGCGGGCCGCCGTTGTTCGCGACGAGGATATCGGGAGCTCCGAAGGTCCGTGTGGTGAACTCGATGAGCTCTCGCGGTCCGCCGGGCGTCGACAGATCGACCGTGACGCCTTCGACCTCACTCCCGGGTACCTGCTCACGAATCTCGCGGGCGGTGCTCGCGACTCGCCCGGCGTCTCGCGAGCAGACCACGACCTTCGCTCCCTCGCTTGCGAGCTCGAGCGCGACCGCACGGCCAAGCCCGCTCGTCGACGCCGCCACCGCTGCCACCCGGCCCTTGATTCCGAGGTCCATGGACTCGCTACTCCTCGTCGTGTTCCGACGTGCTCGACTGCGGAGCCCCGGAATCGCTCGTGTCGACCGGAATATCGATGAGGCCCAGCGCCGTGGCGACCGTGACCTTCGGCTCGGCCAGATCTCCCTTCACCTTGACGCGCAAGAACACGTCCTTGACGAACCCGACGATCTGATCCCACACCGGCACGGAGACGTCGACCACCCGCGGCCGCAGCCTGAGATCGAGCTCCCCGTCAAAGCTCATCGTTCCGTCGCCCGCCAGCGAGAGAGAAGGGCTCTTGATCCTCAGGTCACTGACATGGAAGCGGCCCGCGCCGATCCGAAAGGGCAACCGGATCTCGTTGAAGAACTTCCGCTCCTTCGCCTGAAATATGTCGAGCTTCAGGATGCCGAGGAGCTGCACGAAGAGGGGTATCTCCAGGAGCTGCGCGTTCTCGATCACGCCGTCGCCCTCCCCGACGAGGGTCCCGATACCCCCGGTGCGGCCGAGAAAACGTACCTTGCCGCTCGCAGTGCCGGCGACCTTGCCGCCGTCGACGCCGAAGACATCCTTCGCTGCTCTCCCGACCTCGAGACCACGTGCCGAGAAGTCGCCGCCGAAGTCACCGGCATCTCCGGTGTCGACGTAAAGAAAGCCGTCGATCGAACCACCGTAGAGCGATCCGGAGTGCACGCTCATCTGAAAGGTGTGACTCACCTTGGACTTATCCAGACGGTCGAGAAAAGCCTCGGGGATACGGTATTCGCGGCCTTCGATCTGTCGAGTCTGCCGATCCGCCAGGACATGCGGATGCGGGTCGCCGAAGCGAAAAGTGATGTCGCCGCCCGTCAGTTCCAGGCGATTGAAGGACGCGGACTCGACAAGGACCTCGCCCCAGAAGTGACTCGGAAAATCGGGCGAGTCACCACCCACGAATCTACCCTTCGCCTTCATGCCCTTGATCACCGGACCGAAGTCCACGGCCGCGTCTCGCGTCGTGATCTCCGAGCCCTTGTAGTGGATCTTGTTCCTTGAAGGGTCCGAGGCATCGGCGACGTGGTAGCCCTCGAGATGACCGTCGAAGGTGCCCTGCAGGCCGAGATTCTCGACGAAGTTCCTCATCTTCTCCGGCAAACCGGCGCGCAGGCGCTCGTCGACCGAGAGACGAGCGATGTCGATATCGTAGTCCAGCCTCCGTGTGTGGTCACGAGTCGTCAGGCGGCCGTCGAAGCGCAGGGAGGGGGACGCGCCCTCCTCCGTGCGCACTCCCTCGAACTCGATGAGACGCTCGCCTCGCACCACCATGCGTCCGCCGGAGAGCCGTAGCGGGTAGCGCAAATTCGTCGGCTCCACCGCGCCTTCGAGGAGGTCGAGCGTCGCCTGGAAATCCATCCCGCCGTCGGGCAACGAGAAGATGCGGACGACCGTCTTCATTCGCCCGCTGAAGCCGAAGTCGACGACGGCGCGCCGGCCCCTCTCACCGAGAGCGGCAAGCAGATCCGGTGAGGTCGCGAGATCGTCGCAGACGATCTCGACTTGGAGCAGCGCGTCGTCCCGCAAGTCGACCTGACCGCTGCCCGTGATCGTCATGTCCTCGTGGTGACCGACAAGCCCCTTGATGCGCACGAAGCCGTCAGCGCTGTCGTACACGACCTCTCCGGTGATCCTCTCGATCTCGTACGGAAATCCGCGGTACGCCAGGCGCACGTCACGCGGGAAGAGACGCACGACCGTGCGCACCGGACGCTCTGGCAGCTGCGACCGAGCCAGACTTCGACGAGCGCGGTGCCAGCGGACCGTCCCGGCGACCCGTCCACCTGGATTGAGATCGTCCCAGACATGGACGAGATCATCCGGGAGGAGATCGCGCACTCGCTCGTCGAGCAGCAGGCCATCGTTCCCTGCGTCCTCACCCGTGGTCGGGCCTCCGACACGCAGTTGAACGTCGAGCTCGCTCGAGCCGGCCAGGTCGATCTTCGCACGCGTCACGAAGAGCCCGCTGCCGAAACACTGTGCGCTCAACAGGTCCTCGACGCGCAGCGCGCCACCCTCGAGCCTGACCGTGCCGTGAATCGCCGTGACCGAACCGGAGACGTCCTCGTGCCCGATCTCGACGTCGTCGAGCTCCAGCGACGCCACGACGTCCGGGAGCTGTGGCGGAAAAACGCGCGAATCCGACACCTCGACCGTGACGCTCGCGGTCCCGGAGAAGCGAAAGGGCTCGATGCGTTCCCGGAGCTCCGGGGAGAGCTCTCGAACCCAGCGAGGGTCGAGAGGCGCGCCATCGACGCTGATCTTGCAGCCCCAGCCGACGATCGAGCCGGCGTCGGCGGCGAGCTCGAGAAGGCAGCGTCCCGTCAGGGTGCCCCCGCCGACCTTTCCGTTCAGGTCGCGGAGCTCGAGTGTGCGCTCCCGCACGAGAAGCTCGCCGCCGAGCGCCGTTACCGCGAGGGAGGAGCCTCGCGAAGACAGGCTGCAACGGATCAGACGACCGGCGAGACGCTCGAGGACGACACCTTCCAGCGTCCGGATCGAGAGGTCGCCCTCGACGTCGAGGCTGCCGGCGAGGTCGAGATCACGCAGCGGCCTCGCGACCTCGTCGGGCAGCAGTCGCTCGAGCGACCTCGCCAGATCGAGCTTGAACGCGCGTACGCGAAGGTCGACGGAGGGATGCGAGTCGCTGAAGAGCAGGCGCCCGGAGACGAGCAGCCGGTCGGCGAGGCTCTGCTGGAGCTCGCCGTCGAACGAGTAGACTCGCGACCCGTCGCGCGTCAGGGAGAGCTCGAGATTCTCGATCTCCTCGCTGAACGACCGCGACTCGTCGATGTAGAGCACCCGGCAATCGCTGACGATGACGTCGGGCAGGTCGACCGGATCTTCCGGATCGCTCGGCGGACGCGGCTGCAAGATGTCCTGGATGTTGAAGCGACCCGACGCGGCGCGCACGAGCCGGAGCTCGACATCCTCGAGCTCGACGCGCTCGAGCGCCGGGTGTGAGCCGAGAAGCGACCCGAGACGCAGCGCCACCCGGACCCGGCCGACACTCAGGATCGTCTCCGCTCCGTCCCCGCCACGGATGCGGAGGTCGTTGATCTGCACCCCGTCCCGGAGGTCGAACGTGACGGAGCCGACCTCGGGGGGATGGAGCAGGAGCTTCCCGAGCGCCTCGTGAACCCGCTTCTGGAGACTCTCCGGCCGCAGCGCCAGGTAGACGCTCGAGCCGATGCCGATCGCGACCACCACAGCAATCCACAACGGTACGCGGTAGCGTCGACGGCGACGGCGTTTCGTTCTCATCGGTCCCCGACCCCCGCGCTTCCGTGGGAGCCCGCGCTTTCATCGGGACCCGTCCGTCCGTCGACGAGGCCCCGTCGCTGCGCCTGACGCTGATCGTAGACGATCTCGGGTTCGGACGGCCGCAAGTACGCCGGCGCGAGCCCGTGGACGACCTGCAGATCCAGCTCGGCCCGGTGCATACGCGGCCGGGCCAGTTCGGCCAGCACACTCGCCCGCGGAGCATCCCAGGAGGCCGGCCCCCGCACCATGACCTCCCGATCGCCGTCCGGTGCCGTGGCGAGGAAGACGTCGGCGCCGTCGCCGAAGACGATCGACGGGCGGCCGACGGAGCCCGCGACGACCGATCGGTCTCCGACCCGGTCGTCAGCGAGGCGCCGCGGTCGTCCGTGCTCGTCGGCCTCGAAGGTCGCGGTGTAGAAGAAGCCGCGGCGACCGTCGAGGATCGGCACGAGCGCTGCCGTCGCCGGCCATCCCGTCCGGTCGGCCGGGGGCTCGCGGAGCGCCTGCGCCGCCATCGCCTCCAGCGACGAGACCTCCAGCACACCGATACCGAGCGCGAACGAGAGGCTCTTCGCTGCCGTAACCCCGACTCGACAACCGGTATACGAACCAGGCCCCACGCTGACCGCGATCCCGCGCAGATCCCCGGGAGCCAGGCCACGAGCGCCGAGCAGCTCGTCGAGACAGGCCGCGAAATGCCGCGCGTGCACCATACCGCCGGGGAATCTCGCCTCGTGGACACGCTCCGACTCGTCGAAGAGCGCCAGGCTGCCGCGCACGTCCGAGGTCTCGATCGCCAGCCAGGTCATCGCTCTGCCCAGGGTAGAGGAGCGCCGCGCACCTTGCAAGGTGCGGCGGGAGACGGGGACGGGCGCCGGGAACACCCCGCAGGGACCCCAAAGACCACCCCCGAGTCGACCGACCCGGCCCCCGATGGAACCTGCCCGGAGGGTCTAAAATGTTTTTGACAGCGGACTAAGAGCGACTTACCCTATCTGGCTTCGTCGCGGTCCGGGAAGGTCGTGCTGCCACGCTCCCTGCCACCCCGTCCCTGACATCTCGAGGCGCATGTCCCCACCGAAACGCCACGTGCCGCTGATCGCGGGCAACTGGAAAATGCACAAGACGCTCGGGGAGGCTCGAGCGCTGACGAGCGAGATCATCGCCACCCTCGGTGACCTCCGTGGTGTCGACGTCGGGCTCTTCCCGTCGGCCACCGCCCTGGCCGCCGTCGGCGAGATCGCCAACGCGGCTGACCGCTCGGTCCTTGTCGGGGCGCAGAACATGCACGATGAGCCGCAGGGTGCGTTCACCGGGGAGACTTCGGCGGCGATGATCCTCGGCTGCGGAGCATCGAGCGTACTTCTCGGCCATTCCGAGCGCCGGCACGTCTTCGGCGAGAGCGATGAGCTGGTGGGACGCAAGGTTCGAGCGGCGCTCGACGCCGGCCTGAGGCCGATTCTCTGCGTCGGTGAGACCATCGAGGAGCGCGAGGCCGATCAGACGACGACCGTCTGCAAACGCCAGCTGGACGTCGCGATCTCGGGCATCAGCTCGGCCTCGGAGCTCGCCGAGATCATCATCGCGTACGAGCCGGTGTGGGCGATCGGCACCGGACACACGGCGACGCCCGAGCAGGCCCAGGAAGTGCACGGGTTCCTCCGCGGCGAGCTGGGTGGCGCGTTCGAGTCCCGGGGTGGCACCACCGATGACCGGCAAGGGACGCGTATCCTCTACGGCGGCAGCGTCAAGCCGGGCAACGCCGGGGAGCTCCTCGCGGAAGCCGACATCGACGGCGCACTGGTCGGCGGTGCCAGCCTGGACGCGGAGTCCTTTGTCGGCATCTGCTGTGGCTGCACGGGTTGAACCCGGTATACCGGTAAGAGTGAACTTGCCACACGCGCGAACTCCCACTCATGGCGAGCCCGCCCTCAGACGACGAAACATGAACAGCGTAATCTGATTCGGACCTTCCCGGAGGCGACATGATCCTCGATCTCTTTCCCGTCCTCGGCTTTGAAATCGGCGGCCTGCTCTGGGGCCTGGTCGGCTTTCTCATCTTCTTCCTGTCGCTGATCCTGATCGTCGTGATCCTGCTACAGGACTCGAAGGAGGGGGGTCTCGGCGGCGCTTTCGGCGGCGCAGGAGGAGGCGGCGAGCTGCTCGGAGCGCGCGGGCAGAAGGAGATCGTGCGCTTCACGGCCATCGTGGCGATCGTCCTCTTCAGCCTGGTCATCGCCTGGGGCGCGATCAAGGCCCGTGACACCGATGCGTCCCGTGTGACGTCGGAAAACACCGACGCCGAGGAGACGATCAGCAGCGGTCGCGAACAGGAGAAAGAGCAGGCCGACGCGGAGAAGGCACGGGCTGACGCGGAAAAGGCACGGGCTGACGCGGAAAAGGCACGGGCCGAGAAGGCGACGACCGACGGCGCGGCTTCCGAAGACACCGGTGCGGCTGATACCGCGGCCGAACCCTCCGGAACTTCAGCGGCCGAGCCCTCCGCGACCCCGTCGGCGAAGCCTGATGAGAACGCGGCCGAAGGCACGGTGCCGCCGGCGAAGATCGACAACTGAATCCGGCTCCGAAGCCGAGAACTCTCCCGAAGCTCGCCAGGACGAGCGAAGGACTGAACGATGCTGCGGAGTATGACGGGATACGGTGAAGCCGTGGTCGAGACGGAGGACTTCGTCCTCGGTCTCGACGTACGGACCTTCAACCACCGCTTCCTCAAGCTCAGCTGCAAGATTCCGGAGGAGATCGTCTACGTCCAGAACGAGCTGGAGGACACGTTGCGCAAGCGGCTCGTCCGTGGATCGGTCTCCTTGACGGTACGGTTCGAGCCGAGACACTACTGCGATCTCTACGAGGTCGACACCGACGTGGTCAAGAAATACGCGGGCGCCCTCCGCAAGCTGAACGAGGATCTGGGCGCCGACGGCGAGATCCGCGCTCAGGATCTCTTGCTGCTGCCGGGAGCGATCCGCAGCGAGGAGAATCCGGTGCTCGGGAAGGACCGTGTCGTTCCCGCCGCGATCGAGGCCGCAAAGCGCGCGCTCGACGCCGTCGCCGAGATGCGCGAGACCGAGGGGCGCAACCTCAAGGAAGAGCTCCGGCAGCGCAGCGCCAGCCTGGACGCCCGTATCGCGACGGTGAAGGCCGCCGCACCCGGCACCCTCGAGGAAAGCTTCCACAGGCTGGAAGAGAGAATTCGCAAGCTGCTCGGCGATCAAGCCAACACGCTGAGGTCCGAAGATGTGGTCAAGGAAGCGGCGATCCTCGCGGAACGCGCCGACGTCGCCGAGGAGATCGCGCGCCTCGAGAGCCACCTAGAACAGTTCCACGAGGCGCTCGAGTCGACGAGCCCGGTCGGGCGCAAGCTGGAGTTCATCGTTCAGGAGATGCTCCGCGAGTCGAACACCATGGGCTCGAAGGTGGCGAACAGCAAGCTCAACCGTCACATCGTCGAGATCAAGGCAGAAGTCGATCGCCTCAAGGAGCAGGTGCTGAACATCGAGTGACGGATACTTGAGTCGCCGTGGCAGATTGATCGTGATCTCGGGACCGTCGGGAGCCGGCAAGACGAGCCTCTGCGACGAGCTACTCGAGCGCTCCGGGTTGGTGCGTGTGATCACGTGCACGACGCGAGCGCGGCGCGGCAACGAGCGCAATGGCAAGGACTACATCTTTCTGGAGCAGGAGGATTTCGAGACCAAGATCGCAGAAGGCTGGTTCCTCGAGTACGCGTGCGTCCACGGGAAGCTCTACGGCACGCCGCGCGATCAGGTCGAGGCCGGCCTCGAGGCGGGACGCACGGTCCTGCTCAACGTCGACGTTCAGGGCGCGCAGCAGATCCGCGAGTCCGGGATCGACGGCCTCTCGACGATCTTCATCGTCCCCGTGAGCCTCGAAGTGCTGAGAACACGTCTGGAAGCGAGATCAACAGATTCGCAAGAGGAGATCACCCGCAGGCTGGATATCGCACGACAGGAGATGAGCGAACGGATCCACTACGACCACGTCGTCGTCAACGACGACTTCGGCGACGCGGTCCGGGAGCTGGAATCGATCCTCATGACAGTCTCCAGAGACTGACCCCTCGAGAAGTCACTTTACTCCGTGGAGGACAGATGCTGAATATCGACACCGAAGAAGCCCTCGTCCGCAAGGTCGGTGGCAAGTTCAGGCTCACCGCTCTCATGCAGAAGCGCATGGTCGAGCTGAACCGCGGATCGGCGCCCCTGGTCGAGGTTGAAGGGGAAGATCCGGACCCGCGCGCGATCGTCGTGCAGGAGATCCTCGAAGACAAGATCGAGCTCGCAACGCGCGATCAGATCGAGGCGCCGCTGCGCCAGCCGGAAGAGCCCGTCGCGGCTCCCGCAATTCCGGCGGCTCCCGAACCCGTGCTGGCCGAGCCGGAGGAGTCGACCGAGGAGGGCGATGACGTCGAGATCTACGGCTCCGACATCAAGAAGATCAAGGAGCAGCGGATCAAGGAGCTGTCCGAGCTGCTCAATCCGAAGAAGTAGGAGTCCGCTGCCGCGTCCGATCGCTGAGGCTCGAATGCGGCAGAGCGAGTTCCGAGACATGGCGAACATCATCCTCGGGGTGTCTGCGGGTATCGCCGCCTACAAGAGCGCGGATCTGGCATCGAAGCTCACGCAGCAAGGAGACGTCGTCAAGACGATCCTCACTCCACACGCGCTCGAGTTCATCACCGCCCTGAGCTTTCGAGCCGTGACTCGTCAGGAGGTGCTGACGGACACCTTCGACGACGACCCGGCCTACCGTCCCGAGCACATCTCCCTCGCCGAGTGGGCGGATCTGCTCGTCATCGCACCGGCGACGGCGGATCTGATCGGCAAGCTCGCGAACGGCCTCGGAGACAATCTCCTCGCCGTTACCGCGCTCGCCTTCGACAAGCCGGTCCTCGTGGCCCCGGCGATGAACGACCGCATGTGGGCGAACCCCGCAGTGGAGGACAACGTCGCCCGCCTGCGCGATCGACTCGGCTACCACATCGTCGGACCGACCGAAGGCCACCTCGCGTGTGGCTCGGTCGGCCCTGGCAGGCTCGTGGAGCCCGACGACCTGATCCTCGAGATCCGCAAGCTCCTGGCCGGAACCACGCCACCGGTCAGCTGAACCCTCGGTACCGATGCCCACGCCACCACACGTGCTCATTCTCTCCGGTCCGACGCGCGAACCCATCGACCCGGTCCGCTTCATCTCGAACGCCTCGACCGGTCGACAGGGCGTCGCGCTGGCGAAAGAGGCGCTGGAACGCGGCTACAGCGTCGAGATGGTGCAGGGCCCGGTCGATGTCGATCCGCCCGCAGGCGTACGCGTCCTCAAAGTCGTCCGCGCCGCGGAGATGCTCGAGCAGGCGATCGCACGCCACCCTTTCTGCAACGTGCTGATCGCGGCCGCTGCAGTGAGCGATTTCCGGCCGCGTGAGGTCTCGACGAGCAAGCACAAGCGCGACGGCGAGTGGCGCCTCGAGCTCGAGCCAACCGAGGATATCGTCGCGCGACTCGGAAGGAGCAAGGGCTTGCGCATCCATGTCGGGTTCGCTCTCGAGACCGACACGCCGCTCGAGAACGGTCTGCGAAAGCTCATCGAGAAGAAGCTCGACTGGATCGTCGTCAACTCCCCCGACGCCATCGGCGCCGAGACCTCCGACTACCATATCCTTGGCGCCGGTGGATCGAAGTACCACGTCGGCGAGGCGTCGAAGAGGCTCCTGGCGGCGAGACTCCTTGACCGAGTCGACGAGTCGCTGCGACATCTGCACGCCGGAAACGAGGGAGTCGGGGCGTAACCGTCGTCCGCCGGCCCGGCCTGCCTCGATCAACCCGCCGGGGAGTGCCTACGAGTTTCTGCACCCCTGCCTGCCTCGGGAGGGTTTCGATAGAATCCCGGCAAGACCCTTCGGGGAGCAGCGCCGTCGTCGATCTCGGACCCGATGGCCCGCTCTCGAATCCGAAGCACTTTCCCGGCGGACCGATAGCCGTGTGCAGCGACGAGGCCTGAAGCTCCGCAGAGCCCTTTCTGCGAACGCCGCAGCCCGCCCTCCCGTCACTCCGGTCGACCGAAGTCCTGGCGGTTACGAGCAGGTGTCCGCTTCGCCTGGACTGCGTAGCGACAACGACTTCGGTCCGCGCGAGGGGTCAGGCACCCGCCCAGGGAGGCGATCGCCTTCGCTTCTTTCTCGCCGCACTCCCGGCTCCTGGTTGTCGCGACGGTGTATTCGTAAACCGTCCGCGGTGTCGTACCATGAACGACAGTTCAGCCCGGGTCGGATGCGCTTCGGACGCATATCGCCCGGAGCCCGAGAGGCCTGTCATGAAACGGAAGATCGTCTCCATCCTGCTCCTTGTGCTCGGAGCCGTCGGCCCGCCGGCACGGACGGCCGATCCGATCGCCCCATCCTCCGGCGTCACACCCGTCTTCGAGCGAGACATCCGGCCGATATTCCGCGCCTACTGTCTCGACTGCCACGGCGCTGCCAAGAAGAAGAAGGGGAGCCTCGACCTTCGCCTGGCACGACTCACCCGACTCGGCGGCAAGTCCGGTGCGGCAATCGTCCCCGGCGAGCCCGCGAGGAGCCTCCTCCTGAAGCGTGTACGCGAAGGTGAGATGCCGCCGGGCGAGATCCGGCTCGACAGCGAGAAGATCGCCGTTCTCGAGCGCTGGATCGCCGGAGGCGCCAAGACCTCCGGCCCGGAGCCCGACACGATCGGCGAGGGCATCGGGATCACGGCTCACGAGCGCGACTTCTGGTCACTGCAGCCGATCGTTCGCTCTCCCGTGCCGAGCGTTGACGACCCTCGCGCGCGGACAGACATCGACGCCTTCGTCGTCAACGCGATGCCCGACGGCCTCTCGCTGTCCCCGGACGCGCGACCGCTCACTCTTCTTCTGCGAGCCAGCTTCGACCTCACGGGCCTGCCGCCCGATCACGATGTCGTCGACGAGTTTCTCGCCGATCCCTCGGACGCCGCGTACGAGCGGCTCGTCGATCGCCTGCTCTCGTCGCCCGCATTCGGCGAGCGCTGGTCACGCCACTGGCTCGATGTCGCCGGCTACGCCGATTCCGAGGGTGGATCGAACCGGGACGGTATCCGTCCGTGGGCCTACAAGTACCGCGACTACGTGATCCGGTCCATGGGACACGACGTGCCCCTCGACCGGTTTCTCACCGAGCAGCTGGCGGGTGACGAGCTGGCCGGAACGAAGGATGGCGACTGGACGGAACGGCAGATCGAGCTGCTCACCGCGACGGGTTTCCTTCGCATGGCGGCGGACGGCACCCGGGACCGGAACTCCTCCGAGTTTCGCAACGCCGTCGTCGCGGACACCTTGAAGATCGTCAGCTCCTCGCTCCTCGGTTTCAGCCTCGCCTGCGCCCAATGCCACGACCATCGTTACGATCCGATACTGCAGACCGACTACTACGCGGTGCGCGCGATCTTCGAGCCGGCCCTCGACTGGAAGAGCTGGCGCACGCCGGAACAGCGAGGCGTCTCGCTCTACACCCGCGCCGACCGCCAGGCCGCCGAGCGGATCGAGTCACAGGCGCAGACCCTGGCCCGGGAGAAGGAGGCCAAGCAGTCGCGTTACATGGCGGAAGCGCTGACGAAGGAGCTCGAGAAGTACGAGGCGCCCTTGCGCGGCTCCCTCCGACGCGCGTACGAGACGCCCGCCGGCAAGCGCACCGAGGAGGACAACGCGCTCCTGAAGAGGTACCCCAGCGTGAACCTCCATCCGGGTGTCCTCTACCAGTATGACCAGAAGGCGGCCGACGACCTCAAGACCTACGACAAGCGCATTGCGGACGTCCGTGCGACGAAGCCGGCCGAGGAGTTCGTGCGCGCTCTCACCGAGCCGCCCGCGCACACTCCGACGACATTTCGCTTTCATCGTGGCGACCACCGGGAGCCTCGCGAAGCGGTCTCACCCGGGACCCTGACGGCTCTGTCGCCCGTCGGCGCAGGGCGCGCGGTGCTGCCAGGAAACGACGCTAACCTCCCGACGACGGGGCGACGACTCGCATTCGCCCGCTGGCTCTCGAGCGAGCACAACCCGACAACGGCCCGGGTGCTGGCGAATCGTATCTGGATGCACCTCTTCGGTCGAGGGCTCGTGGCGACGCCGTCCGACTTCGGCAAGCTCGGCTCGAAGCCAACGCATCCGGAGCTTCTCGACGCGCTTGCGCTATCTCTGTACGAGAGCGGCTGGAGCCTGAAGCGGTCCCTGCGGAGCATCATGCTGTCGACTGTCTACCGCCAGTCGTCGCGACGCGATCCCGATCGCGACACGATCGACCGATCGAATCTCTACTACTGGCGCCAGTCCGTGCGCCGTCTGGATGCAGAGGTCGTGCGCGATCGCATGCTCGCAGTCACCGCAAAACTCGGAAGATCCCTCTGGGGGCCGGCGGTCGCCGTCACGGAAGATGAGACCGGTCAGGTGCTGGTCCCGCCTGGAACGAGACGTCGTAGCGTCTACGTGCAGTCGCGACGATCGCAGCCCGTGGCGCTGCTCGAGGTGTTCGACGCCCCCGTCATGGTGACGAACTGTGAACGGCGCTCGTCATCGACGGTGGCGACACAGTCCCTGATGCTCCTCAACGGGGCCTTCGTGCTCGAACAGGCGGCCGCGCTCGCCGACCGCGCACGACGCGAAGCCGTCGACATCGTGAATGCACCGATCCTCGCGGGCGTGGAGGTCGACGTGGCGCTGTCGAAGATCGACACCCCGCCGATCCTCGCGCAAGCTGCCACAGCCTGGCAGCTTGCCTACCAACGCCCCGCCGGGCGTGAAGAGCTGCGGCTCGCGGCAAGCTTCCTCCGACGACAGATCGACACGCTCACACGTTCACCGCGGAAGCTCCCCGGAGCGCGCGGGCCGACCGAGCAGGCGATCTCGAACCTGTGTCACATGCTTCTCGTATCGAACGAGTTCCTCTATGTCGAATGATTCTCGAGACGCCTCCGTGAGAGACCCGGATCACCCTCTCCTGTCGGGAAACGTATCTCGCCGACGGTTCCTGACGGCAAACGCGATGGGCATCGGAGCGGTCGCGCTCGCGAGTCTCCTGCGCCGGGACGGCCTCCTGGCACGCGAGCGATTCCGGAACAGTGACCCAGTCGAACACGAATCACGCGGGCCGCATTTCGCGCCGCGCGCCAACGCGATGATCTCGCTGTTCCAGCACGGCGGTCCGTCGCATGTGGATCTTCTCGATCCGAAGCCCGAGCTGACGAGACTCCACGGCAAGGAGTACTCGGACGAGGTCCAGTACAGCTTCATCAACCGCGCCAGCAAGAAGCTGCTGGGAAGCCCGTGGGAATTTCGCCGCCACGGCGAGTCCGGAACGCCGGTGTCCGAGCTGCTTCCTCACCTTAGCGAGATCGTCGACGACATCTGCGTGCTCCGCTCGATGCACACCGGCGCCAACGGGCATGAGGTCTCGATCCGCTACTTCCACGGTGGCATCCCCGGCGTGCTCGGACGTCCCACAATCGGATCATGGCTGACCTATGGGCTCGGATCCGCGAGCGACTCGCTGCCTTCGTACATGGTGCTGACCGACCCCGGCGGTCCTCCCGTCGATGGCACGCACAACTGGTCAAACGGCTTCATGCCGCCGCTCTTTCGAGGCACCGTGCTGCGCCCGAAGGAGCCGCGGATCCTCAACCTCAATCCTCCCGCGTATCTCCGTGGCGACCTGCAGCGCCAGAGTCTCGACTTCCTGCGTGAGCTCAACGAGCGCCACCTCGATCGCAACCCCGCCGAGGAGGATCTGGAGGCACGCATCGCGAGCTACGAACTCGCCGCCAGGATGCAGAGTGCCGCGCTCGAGGCGCTCGACTACTCGAAGGAGTCCGAAGCGACGAAGAAGCTCTACGGCCTCGACGACTCGACGACACGGGATTACGGGACACGATGCCTCCTCGCGCGGCGCCTCGTGGAGCGAGGCGTGCGCTTCGTGCAGCTCTTCCACTCGGGCCAGCCCTGGGACAACCACAGCAACATCCGCGGCAGCCTGGCGTCGATCTGCAAGCGCACCGACAAGCCGGTCGTCGCTCTCGTGAAGGACCTCAAACAGCGTGGTCTCCTCGATACGACGCTCGTTCACTGGGGCGGTGAGATCGGACGACTGCCCGTCACCGAGAACCACGGCAAACCGGGGAAAGTCGGACGCGACCACAACGGCCAGGGCTTCACGATGTGGCTCGCGGGCGGAGGCATCCGCGGCGGTACGGGCTACGGCGAGACCGACGAGTTCGGCCACCGCGCCGTCGTCGACCGATTGACTCCGAACGACTACCAGGCGACCGTCCTGCGCCTCTTCGGCCTTGACCACGACAATCTCGTATACGAGCACAACGGCCGCCAGCAGGAGATCACGGCGGGACGCTCGGCGAGAGTCGTCGAGGAAATTCTCGCCTGAGCGGACCGGTCGCCGCCTCCCCCGGAGAGGACTCGCTCGCGAGCCGGCCTCCCGAAGTGGCACGGAGACGTCCTGAGCGGCCGCACCACGGATAGCCGGCCACGGCGCCCGCGATCAGAGCTCCCCGTCCAGGAACACGAATCGTCCCCTTCGCACCGAGGGATCGTTCCCACGTGGTGACGGATTCCCGGTATTTCCGCTAAAGACGACCCACTCGCCGTGCCGATAAACCCGAGAGGCCTTGTTCTCTCCGGCGGACCCCGCCGGGACAAGAACTGACGAACCGTGACGCCGAAGCGATCGATGACCCGAGAATCCAGCCGCGAGATCACTGCCCTCTTCATCCTCCTCCTCTCCGCCTTCCTCGTCGTCTGCCTCTACACCGAGCCGCCGGCCGTCACGGCACCGAGCGCGGAGGTCTCCACGCGCAACGCCGGCGGCCCGGTCGGTAGTGCCGTCAACACCTGGATGCTCCAGTGGATCGGCAAGGTCGGGGCCGACCGCGCCCCCCCCCAGGTAGCGCGGCCCGGCAACGGGGTCGTCTTACGGCGCCGCATCCGGCAGTGGGGATGGAAGGTCACCGGCGGTGTCCTGGGACTTCTCGCGATGTGTGTATTCGAGGCGGCCGTCTTCAACGAGTCGGGCGGCCCGCGCCATGTACCCGGTGGCTACCTCGGGTTCTTCCTCTTCGACTTCCTGTTCTCGAACGTGTCGACCTTCGGGACTTATCTGCTCCTGGCTCTGGTCCTGTTCGTCGCCTTCGTCATCGCGACCGACACCGCGTTCTACCCTGCCTTCGCCCACGCGCAGCGTGTTGTCACCAACGGCGAGCGCTGGGCAGCCATCGCCGCCGGTGTTCGCGATGTCACGAGTCGTATCGCGCTGCGTGGCGGCAAGAGCGGCGGCGGCTTCGCGCTCCCCGCGTTTCTGAGACCGAAGACCGAGAAGAAAAAGAAGAGAAAGCGCAAGAAGGCCCGGACGAAGAGGAAGCCTCTCGAGGAGATCGCTCAGAGCGAGGAGCTCGAGGAAGAGGAGGAAGAGGAGGAAGAGGAGGAGGAGGAGGAAGAGGAGGAAGAGCACCATGAGGACCAAGACGCCGACGAGCACGAACAGCC
>CAYMLL010000015.1:41693-52914 GCA_964390645.1 uncultured Planctomycetia bacterium
ATCACTAGGATGAGGACGATGAGGATGATGTAGAGGAGGAAGACGAAGAGGAGGAGGAAGAGGAGGAAAAGGAGGAGGAGGAAGAGGAGGACGAAGCGATCGAGCCGGAACGTCCACCCATCAAGATCAAGCTGCCCGATCCAGCCTCCTCGGTGCCCCTGAAGAAGGACCCGCGCCCCAGGAAGGTCGGGCCCTACTCGATGCCGTCATTGACGCTGATCAGGTCGACGCCGAACGTCGTCGACTCGATGGACCGCGATATGCTCGAACGCACCGCGAGCAAGATCGAGGCGACGCTGCGCGACTTCAAGATCGACGCGCGCGTCGTCGAGGTCCAGAAGGGCCCGACCGTGACGCAGTTCGAGATCCATCTTGCTGCCGGCATCAAGGTCCACAAGATCGTCAACCTCTCCGACGACCTCGCGATGGCGCTCAAGGCGCAGAGCATCCGCATCATTGCTCCGATTCCAGGCAAGTCGACGGTCGGCATCGAGGTGCCGAATCGGGAACGAGCCACGGTCGGCCTCCGTGAGCTCATCGAGTTCGATCAGACGAAGTCGCAGGGTGCCAATCTGCCGCTCGGGCTCGGGCGCGACACCGCTGGCAGTCCGGTCATCGGCGACCTCGGCGAGATGCCCCACCTGCTGATAGCCGGTTCCACGGGATCCGGAAAATCCGTCTGCATCAACTCGATCATCGTCAACTTGCTACTGACAAAGACGCCCGATGAGGTGAAGTTGATCCTCGTCGACCCGAAGATGGTCGAGCTCGCGCAGTTCGAGAACATCCCCCACCTCATGTGTCCCGTGGTCACGGACATGAAGAAGGCGCCTTCGGTCCTCAACTGGCTCGTCGACAAGATGGAGGAGCGCTACGAGCTGCTCGCCATGGCCGGAGTGCGTCACCTCCGGGGCTACAACAGCCTCGGCAAGGAGAAGCTCTTCGAGCGCCTCGAGAACAAGCTCGACGCAGGGAGCCTCGAGCAGATACCCCACAAGCTTCCGAATATCGTCGTGATCATCGACGAGCTCGCCGACCTGATGATGACGGCGTCGAAGGAGGTCGAGGCGTCAATCACACGGCTGTCACAAAAATCGCGCGCAGTCGGCATCCACGTGATCCTCGCGACGCAGCGTCCGTCAGTCGACGTGATCACGGGCCTGATCAAGGCGAATATGCCATCGCGCATCTCGTTTCGCGTCGCGTCACGTGTCGACTCACGCACCATCCTCGATGCCAACGGCGCCGAGAAGCTCCTCGGCAAGGGCGACATGCTGTACTTGTCGCCGGGAACCTCCGAGTTCATACGCGTTCAGGGGACGTTCATCTCGGACAAGGAGATCCGCAAGGTCGTCGAGGCCGCCAAGAAGGAAGCGGAGCCACAGTTCAACGCGGAGCTGACACGATTCGGTGTCGAAGGTGCGGCGGATAACAGTGATCAAGACGAGCTCTACGACAAGGCCGTGGAGATCGTCCTGGGCTCGAACCGAGGCTCCGTCACGCTGCTCCAGCGACAGCTCCAGATCGGATACACACGTGCTTCGCGGCTCATGGAGCTGATGCACGAGCAGGGCCTCGTCGGCCCCTTCAAGGGAAGCAAGGCCCGAGAGGTCTACTACACCCTGGAGGAGTACGAGAAGGCTCGATCGCGCGCGACGACCGCTGCCGGCGAACCCGCCGGGACGTGATCCCGGATGGGAGAGTAGCCCCTCCAGGGGCCGGGATTGCTCCTGAACGCCGCGATCAGCCTGTGGTAGGATGCCCCATCCGGAACGCCGGAAGTGGCGTGAGTTGAACAGCCCCCGCTCCTTTCGGGGAAGCCCGCTTCGAAGCGCACAATGCCCGCTGACGCCCCTCGCCAGAGTCCGGGACCCGAGATCAAGGTCAACCTGATCAGCCTCGGCTGCCCGAAGAACCTCGTCGACAGCGAGATGATTCTCGGCGACCTCGGAAGCTCCGGCTTCGTCGTGACACCCGACGCCGACAGCGCTGATGTCATCGTGGTCAACACCTGCGGGTTCGTCGAGTCCGCACGTGAAGAGTCGATCAACACGATTCTGGAGGCTTGCCAGCTGAAGGAGACGTCCGACGCGCCGAAGAAGGTCGTCGTCACCGGGTGTCTCGGCCAGCGCTACGGCACCGAGCTACGTGAGGAGATCCCCGAGCTCGACGCGATCGTCGGCCTCGGCGAGTACGACCACCTCGGACACGCGCTTCGCGAGCTCGTGTCCGATTCCACCGCCCGACCTTACTACCGTGTCACCGATCCCACGAAGGCGTGCAGCGCCGAGGTCGGGCGCTTCCGCCTCACGCCCTCGCACTTCGGATACCTGAAGATCTCCGAGGGCTGCGACAACCCCTGCACCTTCTGCGCTATCCCGGCGATCCGTGGCCGCTTCCGCTCGAAGACCGTCGAGATGCTGGAGACGGAAGCGCGCGAGCTGGTGTCGAGCGGCGCGTCCGAGCTCGTGCTGATCTCGCAAGACACGACATCCTACGGCGTGGACCTCGACGGCACGTTCCAGCTGGCCAAGCTGCTGGAGCGTCTCGCCGCGATTGACGGCGTACGCTGGATCCGTCTCCTCTACGCCTATCCCGCGTACATGACCGACGAGATGATCGATGCGATCGCGTCGATCGACAAGGTCGTCAAGTACGTCGACATGCCGCTGCAGCATATCTCCGACCCGATGCTGCGCCACATGGGCCGACGCATGCCGGAACCCAGAACACGCTCCCTTCTCGATCGCATGCGTGAGCGGATTCCGGACCTCTACCTCCGTACGACCTTCATCGCGGGATTCCCCGGCGAGAGCCGGCGCGACTTCGAGATCCTGCGAGACTTCATCAGGAGCTTCCGCTTCGAACGCCTTGGCGTGTTCCCCTATTCTCCCGAGGACGGCACACCTTCCGCGACCTTCAGCGAACAGGTACCCGAGGACGTGGTCAAGGGCCGCCTCGAGGAGCTCATGCTCACGCAGCAGGAGATAGCGTTCGCTCGAAATCGCGAGCGAGTCGGGGAGATCACCGAGGTGCTCTTTGACAGCGCCGAGGAGCTCCACGAGCCGGGTGACGGGGTCGCGGCGTTCGTCGCGGCGCGCGGCCGCAGCTACGGTGAGGCGCCAGAGATCGATCCAGTCGTCCTCGTGTCGACCGGCGAGTTCACGGCGTGCGACCCGGCTTCGGCCCCGCCACCCACGAAAGACGGCTCGGGGTTCGTCGAGATCGCCCTGGCAAGGTCCGCCGAGACGCTGCCGATCGAGGTCGGCCAGAGGCGGCTCGTGAAGATCACCGGCACGCATGACTACGACCTCCTCGGCGTTCCCGTCAGGATCAACGATGTCTGACGTCAAGACCGATCCTGCGAGGACGAACCTGCTCAACCTGCCGAATCAGCTGACGCTGGCCCGGCTGCTGCTGTCGATCGTCTGGTTCGTCGTCCTCTCGCTGATCAATCACGGGACGTTCAGCCCGGCCCAGAAACCGCTCGTCCTCAACATCTGCGCGGCGTTCTTCGCGCTCGCGATCTTCACGGACTTCCTCGACGGCTACCTCGCCCGCAAGTGGAACATGGAGTCGACGTTCGGTCGCATCGCCGACCCCTTCGTGGACAAGATCGTCATCTGCGGCGGCTTCATCATGCTCACCGGAATCTCTTCGCTCATCGAGCCGTGGTATCCGGTGCTTCTCGTATTGAGAGAATTCCTGATTTCCGGTCTGCGGAGCTACATCGAGTCCGTCGGCAAGGCGTTCGGCGCGCAGCTCAGCGGCAAGCTGAAGATGATCTTTCAGAGCATCGCGATCCCTGCGGTCATCGTCCACGAAGCAAACTTCGCCCCGCTCATCCGCAGCGGCGAGACCGGACAGATCGCGTCGCTCGCGACTCCGTTCGAATGGCTGACGATCGGCCTGCTCGTCGTAACGATGCTGCTGACGTTCACTTCCTGTGTGGGGTACATCCACCGCGCCGTGATCTTGCTTCGCGAGTAAGAAGAGTGCCCGGACACGTCGTGACCGCCGACGATCGGCGAGAAGCGCTGAGGACACGACGGGACTCTCCCCGCCTCCGCATGACCCTGGTGAAGACGAACACCCCACCGAGCCGCACAACCGCGAGATAGGAGCATCGAGCCTTGTCCCGCTCATCGGGAGGGAGAAGCGGTCGCGCTCGTCGACGACGAGGCTCGGCTCAGTCTTCGGTCGGTCCGCGTCAAGGCGCCGGCAAGCGGTTTCGCGGCGGCTCCGACTGGGTCCTCCCGATCGCCCTGAAGTTCGCGGCGTTCATCGCGATCCTCGTCGTCGCTTCGATGACATGGCAGGCGAGCACCGCGATCGGAGTCGCGCGTGAACACCTCGAGGACGAGATCACCAGGGATGGCCTCGCGCGTGTTCGCTCGATCGCCGGACTCATCGATCCCGACTGGCTGGTCAAGAATGCGGAGTCCACCGATAGCGACATCGAGGCGAATATCTCGGTGCTGCGCGAACGCCTGGGGCTGTTCGCCGGCGAGTTCGACGGCGACGATCGTCTACAAGACATCGTCGTGTTCAGCCAGTCTCACGGGAAGATCCTCGCAACGGCGCGTGGGGTCGGGACGGCCAGGGACCAGATACGTTCCCTCGAGCGTGCCGTCGATTCCGAAGCCGCGATCACTGCGGAGGTGAAGGTCACGGAGCTGGAGGTCGACGATGTCCCCGTACGCAGCTTCTCGCGACAGCTATTCGCCGGCGCGAACGCCAAGAGAGCCCCGGCGGGCAACTACGTCGGCAAGGTCGAGGTGCTGCTCTCCGCGGAGGAGATCGAGGCCGCACATGCTGATCTCGTCGGCTCGCTCACGCGTGTCACGATCAGCGCCTGTCTTGCCGCCACGGCCGCCGCGTTTCTGCTGGCGAGCCTGCTGACACGCCCGATTCGCGTTCTCGTCAAGGACATGCGTCAGGTCAGCCTCGGCAATCTGCAATACCAGACGAGCGTGAACTCGAGTGACGAGCTCGGCAGCCTCGCGCGTGCCTTCAACGTCATGACCGGCAACCTGCAGTCAGCCGAAGCCGCGAAGGTGCAGCAGAAGGCGCTCGAGCACGAGCTTTCGCTCGCAACCGAAATCCAGAGCGGTCTGCTGCCAGATCGGATCCCCGTCGTCGATGGCATCGACGTCGCCGCGTTCTATCTCTCCGCAAAGGAGGTCGGCGGGGACTACTACGACTTCATTCCGATCGATGACGCGTACCTCGGCGTCGTCATCGCGGACGTTTCCGGCAAAGGTGTTCCCGGGTCTCTCGTCATGACGATGACACGCAGCCTGCTGCGCATGGCGTCGCGCGAAGAGTGCGCACCCGGCAAGACGCTGCGCGAGGTCAATCGTTGCCTCTGCGGCGACATGAGCCCCGGGATGTTCGTGACGCTCGCGTACCTCGTTCTCGACAGGACGACCCGCGAAGTGAGCCTGGTGCGCGCCGGCCACAACGCTCCTCTTCTCTTCAACGCTCGCCAGAAAACGCTCATCAACCTGCACCCCGACGGAATAGCCATCGGCCTCGATCGATCCGGATCGCTCTTCGACGATCAGCTCGAGGAGCAGCGTTTCCGGCTCCACCCGGACGACGTGCTCGTGCTCTACACCGACGGAATCGTCGAGGGCAAGGATCGACGCGGAAACGACTTCGGCGATCGACGGCTCGAGTCCTTGATCGTCGAGAATCACCGTGCCTCCGCCCGTGACCTCGTGGAGATCATCGTCGACGACCTGTCCCGTCACCAGCACGGCACGGAGCGTTCCGACGACATCACGCTGCTGATCCTGAAGGCCGTCTGAACACCACGGATCCCGCCCTTACCGGCCTGGTTCGACTGATCCCTGGCGCCGTGCTACTCTCTGCTGGACCCTCGGGCAGCTGAATCACAGGGGAAAAATCGAACAGATGACGAGCCTCGAGATTCACCGCGAGGAACGCATTGACGGGCTCGTGTATTTCGAGCTCGAGGGCTGTCTCGACGCGCACAGCTTCGAGAAGCTCGACGCTCTCTTCGAGAGACACTTCAACCAGGGCAGCTATCGGTTCGTCGTCGACGTCCGCCGCGTGGGCTACCTCTCGAGCGCGGGCGCAGGCGTGTTCATCGGTGCAGCCGGCACCTGCCAGGACAACAGCGGCAACGTTGTCCTCATCCAGCCACCGCACGAGGTGACGGAGATCCTGGAGTTGCTCGGCGTCTATCGGATCTTTCCCGTCGTCGACGGAATCGACCAGGCCCGGGAGCACTTCGAGCAGGAAGAGCGGGAGGCCGTGGTCTGATCCCGTACGGCCCCTTCTCCACGTATTCCACTTCCGCGGCGCTCTCGGTCGACCGGGCCCCGCAATCCGGTG
The DNA here is from genome assembly GCA_964390645.1 of uncultured Planctomycetia bacterium. Taxonomy (GTDB): domain Bacteria; phylum Planctomycetota; class UBA8108; order UBA8108; family UBA8108; genus CAYMLL01. Next base: position 48,057 of record CAYMLL010000015.1, read on the forward strand.
CTCATAGGCGCATCCTCCGGCCGCCCACCGGCGACGATGGCGTCCGACGTATGGACAGTTTGACGTCCTTTTCGGCCCATCCTAAACTTCTTCGTCAGTCCGACAAAGCACGACCGGGGAGGAACGTGAGGGGGACGGTCCGAAACGGGAAAGACGTCGGGTTCACGGGGCGCTACGAGAGGGAAGACGATGCTCACGCTCACTCAAAAGCTCCAGCAGCAGCAGATTCTGGCACCGCAGATGATCCTCTCGATGGACATCTTGCTGCTGCCGACTCTCGACCTCGAACGGCGCATCCAGAAGGAGTTCTCGGAGAACCCGGCTCTGGAGCTCGTCGAGACACGTCCCGAGTCAGCCGGGGCACGGGTGACCGAGCCAAACACGACCAACCCGACGGTGGAGAAGACCACGGCCTTCGACAAGGTCGCCTCCTTCCAGAGCCAGCCCTTCCAGAACTTCGACGGCAGCCCGCGTCGGCGGGCGGCAGGCGGGGTCGACACCAAGCACGAGGCGCTCCAGAACACGGAAGGAAGGCCCCCTGGGCTCAAGGAGACGCTCACCGAGCAGCTGCATCTGAAGAGCATGGACTCACGCGTGCGGGACATCGGCGAGTCGATCGTCAACAGCCTCGACCAGCGCGGCTATCTCCTCGACCCCCCCGAGGAGCTTCGTGAGAACCTCCGGAGCGACGTCTCCGACGAAGAGTTCACGCGAGCCCTCGAGGCGGTTCGTGGGCTCGACCCGGCCGGAGTCGGTGCGATCGACATCCAGGACTGCTTGTTGCTCCAGCTGTCACGAGACAGGGATGAGTATCCGCTCGAGTGCCAGATTATCCGCAACCATCTGCAAGACCTGAGCCTCAACCGCCTCCCGAAGATCGCCAAGGACATCGGAGTGACAGTCGACGCGGTCAAGGACGCCGTGGCGATCATCAGTTCGCTCGATCCCTTCCCCGGAGGTCGACTGGAGCCCGAACGCACGATCTACGTGAAGCCGGATGTCGTCGTCGAGGAGGTCGACGGCGAGCTCGAAGTGCGCGTCGAGAAGCACACGCTCCCCCGGCTGGAAGTGAGCGATTCCTGCCGCACGGCCCTCAAGCAATCCAAGGGTGAACGCGACAGCAACACGACGACCTTCCTGCGCAAGAAGATCGAGTCCGCCCAGTGGCTCATTCAGGCGGTGCAGCAGCGACAGCGTACGATCCGGGACATCGCTGTCGTCATGGTCGACTACCAGCGCGAGTTCATGCTCCACGGCCCCGAGCAACTCCGAGCGATGAAGATGCAGACCGTCGCCGACCTGGTCAAGATCCACATCTCGACCGTCAGCCGCGCGATCAAGGGCAAGTACATGCAGACGCCCCACGGCCTCTTCGACATGCGCTACTTCTTCACCGGCGGTGTCGACAACGCCGAGGGGAATGTCGAGTCTCGACGCAACATCTACCGCCAGATCCGCGAGATCATCGACTCGGAAGACAAGGCGAAGCCCCGCAGCGACACTGATATTGCCAACATTCTCCGGGAAAACGGGCTGAAGATCGCACGACGAACGGTGTCGAAGTACCGCGAGCAGGAGGGAATCCCCTCCTCACGGCTGCGAAAGGTGTACTGATCGCCACGGGATCGATCGTTCGTGCAGTCGGTTCGCGTCTCTGTCCGCGGCGGTCTCCGGCTCCGACTCTCGTCCCGCGAGAGCAAGGAGCGCGACATCATGACCGGACGAGAAGTCCGTCCCCCCGGAGAGCTCGAAGGGGGTAGGCGAGTCGAGGATGGTGGGGGTGGGAACGTGATGGACCATGCCTTCTCGGGTTCGGTTCAGGCTTTGAGCGAGTGAAGTGTGCTGAAGAGGTGGGGTGGGGGCTCTCCGGGGAAACGTCAGAATCCAGTTCGGCTCAGACGCCGAAACGGCAGCCGAGCTCGTCGGGCGTCGGATCCTCCCCCGCCTCCGGGAAGGGCGGCGGAGGCGGGCTTCCCCCTCGGAAGAGGGAATTGAGCGTGTAGATCGGGTCCGAGATCGAGACCTCCCCGTCGTCGTTGGCGTCGACCGCGTCAAGACAGTCGTGGAGCTCGACCCCGAGTATGAGGTAGATCACCGTCACGATGACGTCGGTGAGGTCGAAGGTGCCGCTGACGTCGACATCACCGCGGACGAAGATGTCGTCGAGAGGCTCGACGGTGGAGGCAGCGAAGTACCCCACCCCGCTCGGCGTGGTGAGGTTCGCGCCGTCGTCGAGCAGCCAGCGTATCGTCTCGTTCTCATCGTCCGCGTCGCCGTCTCCGTCGAGGTCGCGGGCGACGACGACACCGTCCGACCGAGCGTCGATCATCAGCAGGTCGCCGCCCGGCAGAAAGATCATGTCATTGAGATCGCCGACCGCCACGGCCGCGGCCGAGCTGACGAAAATCGTCGCTTCGTCCACGTCCTCCGCGTCACCGTCGGAGTTGAGATCGCGAAGACGCCAGACGACACCGTGGTCCTCCGAACCGACGTAGACCTCCCCGCTCCCATCGGTCGCCATCGAGTCGAGATCGTCGAAAGGCTGCCCCGCACGCGCCGCGAAGAAGACGCGCGACTCCGCCGCGCCCTGGTAGTCGCCGTTGCCGTCGAGGTCCCTCAGAGCGAAGACCGAGCGGGCGGTCGAATCACCGACGAAGAGGACTCCGTCCGGTCCCTCGGCAAGGGACTCGGGATCTTCGATCGCCATGCCCCCGAGATTCTCCGCGTCGAAGACGGTCGCGGCCTCACCCTCGTCCAAAGCGTCACCATCGCCGTTGACGTCGATCAGTCGCACGACCCGCCGCGCACGACTGCCGTCGTCAGCGACGACAAAGGACCCGTCGGAAAGAGCCAGCAGGGTGTTCGGCGTGGCGAGTCTCGGACCGGCTGACGAGTTGTTGTAGAACACGCTCGCCTCGCCGTCGTCGTTCGCGTCCCCGTCGAGGTTTCGGTCGCGAAGAGCCAGAACCGTGTCGAGCGTGCCGCCGTCGAGCACGTAGACGGTCTCGTCCAGGCCGACGACGAGATGCGACGGCACGGAGAGGTCGGCTGCGGAGCTCTCGTCGTCGAAGTAAACTCCCATCTCATCGGCGCTGTCAGGCTCCCAGCTGCGCGAGGCGTCAACGTCGGTGAAGCGCAGGACCCGGTCGTCGGTAGCGTCGCAGACGTAGAGATGCCCGTCGAGCACGCCGGCCGCGACACTTCCCGCGACACACGAGAGCACGACCGCGACGCCGAACATCCGAGAAGCGATTCTCTTCATGGTCTCCTCCACACTTGGTTTCCGTGGGTGCCGGGCTCGCACCGCGGATCAGGCGACGGACCGTGCTGCTCTTGCAACTGCGGGGCCAATCGAGAGGCGACAGAGAAAGAAGAGCGCAGGAGCTTGCGCGAGGCCGTCTTAGCGAATCTGAGCAGGGCTCCGGACGTCGGGCGCCACGCGTCAGGAGCCGGAAGTGTCCGGGTAAGAGCGTCCGGATGCGCACTCCGCTACAGTGGGATCGGCAAGGCGGAGCCCGGATCCGGTCACCCCTGCCGGTCGGAGCGCAGATCGTCGCCCGTGGGTCTCCCGGGCATCCACCGGCACCCTCGCGGAAGGAAAACAGCCGGTCCCCGCCCCTCATCCGGCCCCGGTCGCTATAATCGACCGCCATGCGGCTCCACAAGTACATCGCGAACTGCGGCTACACGTCTCGCCGCCGCGCCGAGCTCCTGATCCAGGCCGGTCGGGTCACCGTCAACGGCAAGACGCTCGTCAGCCTCGGCACGACCGTGCACCCCGAAGACGTCATCGAGATCAACGGCGAGGCGGTACGCCTTCCGGAGCCGCGCACGATCATCCTCAACAAGCCGCCCGGGATCATCTCGAGCACGCACGACACCCACGAGCGGCTGACCGTGATGGATGTCCTTCCACGTAGCCTTCGAGACGCCGGCGTGCTGCCGGTCGGACGGCTCGATCAGGACACCGAGGGGCTGCTGATCCTGACGAATGTCGGCGACCTCAACCACCGAATCACCCATCCGAGCTTCGAGGTCGAGAAGGAATACGAGGCCATCGTCGAGGGAAGCCCCTCACCTCAAGCGCTCGAGAGAATCGAGGCGGGCGTCCTCATCGATGGACGCAGGACCGCCCCGGCGCGGATCGCCGACGTCGAGAGCCGTGGACCGCGGACGTGCGTGCGCCTCGTCATCCACGAAGGCCGCAAGCGCCAGGTGCGCCGCATGTTCTCCACCGTCCGTCACGAGGTGCGGGAGCTCTGCCGCCTTCGAGTCGGCAGCGTGCACCTCGGCCCGCTCCAGCAAGGTCGCTGGCGCGATCTCGAAAGCCACGAGCTCGACGGGCTCAAAATCGACCATGCACGCATCGTCGATCGCTATCGCCGGCTGCGGGGTCCCTGAGCCCGGGCTCGAACACCGACGGGGATCCCGACCGGTGACCGGCCGTCGAGGCTTCAGATGTCGTCGTCTTCGGGATCGGCGGCGTCCTCGTCGCCGGTACCGTCGGATTCCCCGCTGCTGCTCTTCACGAGGTCAGCGTGAAGAGAGTCGATCTCGCTCCGGAGGTCCGGCGTGATGAAGGTCTTCTTCGAAGCGATCGCGCTGTTCAGATCGTCGATCATCTTGAGTGCCTTGACGGGGTCGATCTGGGCCTCGAAGCGAGCGTCGTTCATCCACTGCGAGATCTTTCCGCGACTGGTCGGATCCATCTCCTTCGGCATCGCCACCGCGGTGGCGGCGTCCGTGCCGTCCCCGGTCGAACCGGCCGCGCCGGTTGACATGGCTGCCGCCGGCGCCGGTGACTAGCCCGCGCCGCGTTCCCCCGGGCTGGCCGGCGGCGCGGCGGCCACGCCCGGCG
>CAYMLL010000016.1:0-25308 GCA_964390645.1 uncultured Planctomycetia bacterium
ACGCGGTCCTGCGATCGACGTCGCCCGCGGTCGTCCTCACGACCTTCACGACCCTCGCGGCGTTCGGGACGCTGGCGTTCTCGTCGACGCAGGGGCTGGCGTCCGTCGGCGTGCTCTGCACGCTCGGCGTCTCGTCGTGCCTGCTCGCATCTCTGGTCGTGTTGCCGGCGGTGCTGGCGCTGGAAGGGGAGGCCGGTGGGGACGGCGGCCGGGATGAGAAGGCAGTGGTTCGGGAGTGAGCCATGGGTGTGGTCAGGAAGGACGCTGTGAAGGGTTCGGGACCGAAGGGGCGGACCACCTGCTCCGGCGATCGCACACGCGAGCCGCCAGGATCCGGATCGCCTGCGTGCCGACATGCTGCTGCGCTCCTGCCCGCGGGGCACGAAGGCGGAGTATCCGTCCGTCACGAGAATTCGTCGCGTCGGCGAATCATCCTCGCCTGCCTGTCTCTTCTTGCCGTCTGGAGCGTGAGCTGCGAGCGGGACGACACGGCCGCTATCCCTGGCGTCGGGTCCGGGCAGAGGGCGGACGTCTTTCCGGGCGAGGAGTGGACGTCCGTCTCCGTGTCGGAGGCCGGTATGCTCGAGACAAAGCTCGTGGTGGCGCGTGACTTCGCGCTTCGCGGCGGTGGCTCCGGGCTCGTCACTCGCGGGGGGCGTCGCGTGTTCTCGTGGGGCGACATCCACCGGAGATTCGACCTGAAGTCGACGACGAAGTCCTTCGGCGCCGGTGCCCTGGCCCTCGCCGTCGCTGACGGAAAGCTGGAGCTCGACGACATCGCCCGAGATCATCACCCGATGCTCGGCGTCCCGCCGGGATCGAACGCTGCGACTGGCTGGCTCGCCCGGATCACCGTGCGTCACCTGGCGAGTCAGACGGCGGGCTTCGACAAGTCCGGGGGCTACACGGAGCTCCTTTTCGAGCCCGGAACGAGGTGGGCGTATTCCGATGGCGGGCCGAACTGGCTCGCCGAGTCCATCACGCTGCTCTACCGTCGTGATCTGCATGAGCTGATGCACGAGCGTGTCTTCGCTCCGCTCGGTATCGACGAGCGCGATCTCACGTGGCGAAGTAACCGATATCGTCCGACAGAGATCGGAGGCGTCGCGCGGCGCGAGTTCGGTGCCGGAATTCACGCCAGCGTCGACGCGATGGCCCGTTACGGCCTGCTCTGGCTGCGCAACGGCCGTTGGAATGGAAGGCAGCTCCTTCCAGCGAGCTTCGTCGGGCGAGCGGTGAGGACCGACGATGCCGTGCGCAGGGTGCCGGTCGTCGATCGGGCCCACTACCACGACGCCTCGCGTCACTACGCTCTTCTGTGGTGGAACAACCAGGACGGGAAGCTGTCACGTGTGCCGCGCGACGCGTACTGGTCCTGGGGGCTCCACGAGAGCCTGATCGTCGTCATTCCGAGTCTCGACCTGGTCGTCGCTCGTGCCGGCAAGCAGGGATGGCAGTCGGGGTGGGGCGCCGACTACGAGACCGTCCGTCCCTTCCTGGAGGCGCTGGTCGACTCGGTCGTCGAGCGGCCGAGGTGGGCGGGTGGCGGACCGCCGTATCCGCCGTCCAGGATCGTGCGTTCTCTGAAGTGGGCCGCCCCGTCGAGCGTCGTCCGCGAGGCGAGGGGCAGCGACAACTGGCCGACGACCTGGGGAGACGACGACTGCCTCTACACGGCGTACGGCGACGGTCGGGGTTTCGAGCCGCACGTGCCGCAGAAGCTCAGTCTCGGTCTGGCGCGCGTCTGTGGTACCCCGTTGGCGCCGGGGGGCGAGAACCTCCGCTCTGCCGGCATCGAGGCTCGCGGCGACGGGGCCCGCGGCCGCAAGGCGAGCGGGATTCTCATGGTCGACGGCGTCCTCCACGTGCTCGTGCGCAATGCCGGGAACTCGACGATCTCGATCTCGAGTGATCGCGGCGAGACCTGGCGGAACGTCGGGTGGAGCTTCGATACGAGCTTCGGGTACCCGACCTTCCTCAACTTCGGGAAGAACTATGATGGCGCGCGTGACGACTTCGTCTACGTCTTCTCGCACGACAACGCCAGCGCGTACGAGGCGGCCGACCGCATGGTCCTGGCGCGCGTGCCGAGGGCGCGCATCGGCTCGAAGGACGCTTACGAGTTCTTTGCCGGGATGCCCGCCGGGGGCGAGCCTCGGTGGTCGCGAGACGTGGCCGAGCGTGCTGCGGTCTTCGAGAATGCCGGTGGCTGCTACCGCTCCGGGATCTCCTACAACCGGGGGCTGCGTCGCTACATCTGGTGCCAGATTCTGCCGCCGAGGGGAAGGGGACCTCGATTCGAGGGCGGCTTCGGGATCTACGACGCAGCCGAGCCGTGGGGGCCGTGGACGACGCTGTTCTTCACCGAGAGCTGGGACATGGGGCCTGGGGAGACCAGCCACTTTCCGACCAAGTGGATGAGCGCGGACGGCCTGGAGATGCACCTCGTGTTCTCGGGGAACGACTGCTTCTCGGTGCGGAAGGTGAGCGTGGAGCCGGCGGCGTCGCGCTGAGACGTGGGACACCACGGAGGACACGTCAGAAGTCTGACGCCGCCCGCGAGCCTCTGACATGTTGACGGTCTGTCGTCGGGTGGGCCGGGGTGGACCAGGTCCTGGCGGCGTGGACGGCGGCGGCCGCGGCCAGGGGCCGGGCGAGTCGCGCCGCGATCTCGCCAACACACACTTGCCGTTCTCCTGCCGCGGCAGGATGATGGGGGCTCAACGCAACGAGACTCTCATGAATCGACCATCTCGCCTTGCTTCGCTGTTTCTCGTCGTCCTGCCCGGTGTCGCTGTCGCGGAGGGTGAGGAGGCTGCTCCCGTTCCCCGCGTCGCTTCCGCGGAGGAGACGGAGGCCTGCCTCGCCGAGCTTTCCCGGCGCGCCGAGGGTGTGAAGTCTCTGCGCGTGCGCTTTCGCCAGGAGAAGAAGCTCCGGCTTCTTCGCCGCCCGCGCGTGTCCACCTGCGAGCTGGTCTTCGCCGGCGGCAAGCTTGCGGTGACGACGACCGGTCGCAAGGGGAAGGTCGAGAGTCGGCTGCTGCTGAGCGATGGCGAGCTGAAGATCCTCTATCCCTCTCTGTCGCGCATGGAGGTCTTTCCGGCGAGCGATGATCCGGCGAAGCTCGGTGGAGCGGCCGCGGGGAGGAGGATGAGCATGCCGCTCTTCACCGGTGACTGGAAGGGGCTGAAGAAGCTCTACACGATCGTCATGAGGGTGACGCCGACGGATGAGGCGGGTCGGCCGCTCCGCGAGCTACAGCTGACGCCGAAGGATACCGAGGCCCCGGTGCGCAGGGTGACCCTGTCGCTTGTCGACTACCGCGTCCGCGAGTACGTGCAGGAGGAGCGCAACGGTGACCGCGTTCGCATGCAGGTGCTCGAGTGGCGCAGGAACGTCGATGTGCCCCCGAAGACCTTCGAGCTGCGTGTGCCTCCGAAGACGAAGATCGTCCGCGTTGTGCCGGAGCCGTCGTCGTGAGGCTGTCGTCGTGAGGCCGGCCTCGTGCGGAGTCCGTGGGCTCTCGGGGCCCGGGAGCTCCGTCCGGCTCAGGCTCAGGCACGGCTTCGTCGACGCCCCCGTTCGTCTCGATCGGGTAGTCCAGCTGGTCGGCGGAGCTGTCCCGACGGTCCACTTGCAACGTCGCGTGCTCCGCGGCGGGGGCAGCGGCGGACTCGGCGACGCGAAGGTCTTCCGGCCTGTCGAGGGGGGCGGTCTTCACGGCGCCGAATGCTGACGATCGGGGACGCCGGAGCCACGGGGGAAGGGTTCGCCCGCGGCTCCCGGTCGTTCTCCTGCGCCGCTTCCTCTCACCCGGCGCACCGGATCGTCCCTTCTCTGCGACCCGCCGCTCATTCCGGAGAACTCCATCCTTTCCTGGTTGCCGTCCCTCGGTATCATCAGCAGTCGGTTCATCCACCCCGTCACCGAGCCCAACGCACGCGCCGCCTCGCGGGGCGCCCACGGAGATCCATGCGCACGTCGACCGACCCTCGGGCAGTAGACCGCATCCTCGTCAGGGGGGGCCTTTGCGCTCTGATCGCCCTGACGACCTTTCCGTGCCCCTCGAGCCTTGCGGAGGATCTCGTCCTCGTGCCGCGCCTGTCGGCGTGGAGCTATCTGCGAGGGCTGCAGGAGGCGTCGACACCGGATCTCGGCGCCTGGCGTCAGCTTGATTTCGACGACGGTGGCTGGAGCCTCGGCGATGGCGCGTTCGGCTACGGTGACCCACCCTACGGCACGGATCTCAGCGCCCAGGAGCCGCCGATGCGCGGGGCCTACATGTGCATTTTTCTGCGTCGGACCTTCGAGGTCGTCGACGACCTCGAGTCGCTGATCCACTACGAGCTGCGTGGGGACTACGACGACGGCTTCATCGCGTGGATCAACGGAGTCGAGGTGCTGCGTGTCGGTATGAGGGGAAGCGTCGGCGATGAGGTGACGATCGACGACGATGCACGGCGCTCGCACGAGTCGGGAAGCTACGAGACCTTCCTGTTGCCCGACCCGGCGGAGTATCTCGTCCCGGGCGTCAACATGCTCGCCGTGCAGGCGTTCAACACCTCGCTGTCGAACACTGACTTCAAGATCGATGTCGAGCTCGTCGACCCGTTCGGTCCCGATCGCACGCCACCGAGGTCCGTCGTCGTCGTGCCTTCGTCCGGAACGACGGTCCGGAGCCTTCGCCAGATCGAGGTCACCTTCAACGAACCTGTGACCGGCATCGATGCGGTCGACCTTCGCGTCGGCGGTCGACGCGCGATGCGAGTTCTCGGGCTCGACGCCGGTCCCTATGTCTTCACCTTCGATGAGCCCGTACCCGGCCGCGTCGTCGTCGAGTGGGTGGCGGATCATGGGATCACCGACTTCGCCGAGAAGCCGAATGCGCTCGAAACGCAGCCGTGGGTGTACACGCTCGATCCGCAGGCTCCGCTTCCGGACCTCGTGATCAGCGAGCTTCTGGCGTCCAACCGCGGCGATCTCGACGACGAGGACGGCGACTCGACCGACTGGATCGAGATCCACAACGACGGCGAGAGCGTCATCGATCTCGTGGGATACTCGCTCAGCGACGAGAGGAGCGTCCCGGGGCAGTGGGTGTTTCCGCGCGTCTTGCTCGAGCCCGACGCGCGCCTCGTCGTCTTCGCCTCGGGCAAGAACCGTCGTGACGCCGCCGACGAGCTGCACACGAGCTTCCGGCTCGACGCGGGTGGCGAGTATCTCGGGCTCTTCGCGCCCGAGTCGCCCCGTGTTCCGGTTCGGGAGTTCGACGAGTTTCCCGAGCAGCGATCGGACTACTCCTACGGTGTCACCGAGGACGGCAGGCTCGGGTACTTCGCGGAGACGACTCCCGGAAGCGCCAACAGCCAGGTGGTGCTTGCCGACTTCGTCGAGGACCTCCGCTTCAGCGTCGAGCGGGGAATCTACGACGAGGCGCAGACGCTCGAGATCACCACGGCGACGCCCGACGCGACGATCCTGTACACGCTCGACGGATCCGAGCCTGGAGTCGGAAGCGGTGAGGTGTACGACGGGCCGATCGTCATCGCCGGAACACCGTCGCGAGCCACGGTGACGCTGAAGGCGGTCGCGGTCCGCGACGGATTCCTTCCCTCGGGCGTCGAGACCCACTCGTACGTTTTTCCCGTACACGTGCTGACCCAGCCGAACAATCCGGCAGGCTTTCCGACCCGCTGGGGGGCGGCACCGGCGGTCGACTACGAGGTCGATCCTCAGATCGTCAACGATGAGCGCTACACCGATCTGCTCCTCGCGGGCCTCGGCCTTTGCCCGAGGGTTTCGAGCGGCGCGACGAGCGCCGACATCTTCGGTTCGCGCGGGATTTACTCGAACTCCACCGGCGAGGGCGTTGCCTGGGAGCGTCCGTGCTCTGCGGAACTGATCCACCCCGACGGCTCCGATGGCTTTCAGATCGACTGTGGCGTCCGCATCCTCGGCGGCGCCAGTCGCGACCCGTCGAAGTCGCCGAAGCACTCCTTTCGACTGCTGTTCAAGGGCGACTACGGGCCGACGCGTTTGCGCTACGATCTTTTCGGGGACAGTGACGTTGACAGCTTCGACACGCTCGTCCTGCGGGCGAACTACAACAATTCGTGGATCCACTGGGATTCCGGTCAGCGTGGACGCGGCATGATGGTCCGGGATCAGTGGCTCAAGGACTGCCTTCGCGACATGGGTCAGGAGACCACGCACGGGAGCTTCGTCAACCTCTACGTCAACGGGCTCTACTGGGGCGTCTACAACCTCGTCGAGCGTCCGAGCGCCCCCTTTGCCGCCGACCACATGGGAGGGGAGAAGGAGGAGTACGACGCGCTCAACTCCGGGCAGGCGGTTGACGGCGACCTCCGCGCATGGAACAGCATGCTCTCCGCCGTGCGCGGGGTCGGCAGTGACAACGCGCGCTTCCTCGCTCTGCGGGATCACCTCGACGTCGACAACCTGATCGACTACATGATCGCCAACTACTACGGCGCCAATCACGACTGGGACAATCACAACTGGTATTCTGCGCGACGTCGAATCGACGGGGGACAGTGGCGCTTCTTCAGCTGGGACGCGGAGCGAATCCTCGAGGGTATTTCGGACAACCGCACCAACGAGCGACAGAGCGGCAAGCCCACCGATGTGCACCATACCCTGCGCGCCAACCAGGAGTACCGTGTCGCGTTCGGGGATCGGGTCCATCGCCATCTCTTCGGGAGCGGCTCGCTGACGCCCGACGCCGCGACTGCCCGCTTCCTCGCGCGGACGGACGAGGTCGATCGGGCCGCCGTCTCCGAGTCGGCGCGCTGGGGGGACTACCGGCGTGACGTGCACTCGTCTCGCAACGGACCCTACGAATTCTATCGCCACGATACCCACTGGCTGCGCGAGAAGCAGCGGCTGCTGACGACGTACTTCCCGCGGCGAACCCAGGCGCTCCTCGCGAGTCTCGAGCGTGTGGGGCTCTATCCGCGTGTCGACGCGCCGGTCTTCAGCGACAACGGCGGGATCATCGACGGAGCGCTGGAGCTCGCGATGACGCTGGAAGAGGGTCAGGACGGAATTATCGTGTACACGCTCGACGGCAGTGACCCGCGCGTCTTCGGCAGCGGCGAGGTCTCCGGGAGCGCGATGGAGTACGCGGAGCCGATCCGGCTGACGCAGTACGTCGTCGTCAAGGCGCGGACGCTCGATGGCGAGGTCTGGAGCGCCCTCCAGGAGGCGGTGTTCACGCGCCCGGCGGTCTTCGAGAGGCTTCACGTCAGCGAGATCATGTACCATCCGATGGACGGCCGAGCCTTCGAGTTCATCGAGCTCCACAATGCCGGCGATGAGACCATCGATCTCTCCGGAGTGACGATCGGCGGCGCGGTGGAGCTCACCTTCGCTCCCGGCGCGAGCATCGCGGCCGGTGCGCACGTGGTTGTCGTCGCGGACGTCGCCGTCTTCTCGACCCTCTACCCCGACGTGTCGGTCGCGGGGGCCTTTCGTGGAAGCCTCGGGAACGGCGGCGAGAAGATCACCGTTCGGGACGCGGAAGGTCGCAGGATCGTCTCCGTCGAGTACGACGACGAGGGCTTCTGGCCGCTCGAGGCGGACGGATTCGGCCGCTCGTTGGTCCTCGATGATCTCGATCGGGACCCGGACGACCCACGCGCCTGGCGTGGCTCCACCCTGGCGCTCGGCTCACCCGGCGCTGCCGACGGTCCACGGCTCGCCGGTGAGGTGCGCATCCACGAGATCGTCGACACGTCGGACCCGACCAGCTCCGGCATCGAGCTCCATGGCTCCGGTGACCGCGCTGTCGAGCTCGGGGGGTGGTTTCTCAGCGACAGCCGTCAGAACGTCGCCTCTCTGCGGAAGTTCGTGTTGCCGGGCGACTCGTCGGTCTCTCCCGGTGGCTTCCTGTGGGTCGCCGAGTTCGACCTGATCGGCGCCTTCGCGCTCGATCCGGGAGGCGGCGAGGTCTTTCTCAGCGCCTTTGACGAAGACGGGCTGGCGTCGCGTATCGTCGTCGCGCGCTACCGTCCGACGATCCCGGGGACCTCCTCTGGCGTGCACGAGACCTCCACCGGGCTCGTGTTCACGGTGCTGGGCGATCCGACTCCGGGCGCGGAGAACTCGGAGCCGTTCGTGTCGGACGTCGTCATCAACGAGATCATGTACCACCCGGTGTCCGTGGCGCCGGGCGTTGACGGAGTCGAGTGGCTCGAGCTTCACAATCAGGGTGCCGATGATCGCCGGCTCTTCGTCGACCGGCTCGCGAGCGGGTGGGTGCTCGACGGGCTGCGTTCCCCGGACGACAGCGGCGACTTCGCTTTTCCCGAGGCGGCGACGGTATCCGCGGGGGGCTTCCTGCTGCTCGTTGCGAGCGACCCCGAGGTTTTTCGCGCGATGCACGAGGTGCCGGATGCCACACCCATCGTCGGTCCCTTCGGCGGCGGGCTCGCGAACGACGGCGAGCGCCTCGCGCTGCGTCTGCCGCTCGGTGACGACGTGTCGAACGTCGTCTTCGCGGAGCTCGATGGGGTGCGCTACAACGATCGCGCCCCGTGGCCGGTCGAGCCCGACGGCGCGGGCCCTTCGCTGGAGCGCCGGCGTGCGGAGGGCTACGGTGGCGAGATCGAGAGCTGGGGCGCGTCGACGGTCGACGGAGGCTCGCCCGGTCGTTCCAACACGCTGAGCGTGCCGCCGCAGGGGGGACGGCGTCTTCCGGGCGACATCAACGAGGATGGTGCGCTCAACCTGACCGACGCGGTCAACGTTCTCGGACTGCTCTTTCAGGGCGATGCGCGAGTGCTTCCCTGCGGCGACGGCACGATCGAAGCGCCGGCGAACGTCCGTCTGCTCGACGCCAACGGCGACTCCGACGTCAACCTTTCCGACGCGGTCTCCCTGCTGAATCACCTCTTTTCCGGGGGCCCGCCGCATGCGCTCGGGAGCGCTTGCGTCGAGATCGAGGCGTGCTCGGATCGGTGTGAGGGGCCATGAGTCCCTTCTCTGGTGCTCGCCTTGAACGACCACTGACTGACCGTCGTCCGCCAGGAGGCTGCCGCGATGCCGCATCACGACGTCGTCCTGATCCCCGGTGACGGAATCGGCCCGGAGGTGACCGCCGCCGTCCGGCGCGTTCTCGAAGTCGCCGGCGCGCCGATCGACTGGAAGGAGCGTCGGGCCGGTCTTGCCGCGGTGGAGGCGGGGGACGAGGTGCTTCCCGACGCGACCATCGACGCGATTCGGGAGCACGGAGTCGCGCTCAAGGGACCGTGTACGACACCGGTCGGCGGCGGCTTTCGCTCGGTCAACGTCGCGCTGCGCAAGAAGCTCGACCTCTACTCTGCCGTGCGGCCCGTGCGCTCGCTGGACGGGGTCGCGACGCGGTTTCACGACGTCGACATCGTCGTCTTTCGCGAGAATACCGAGGGGCTCTACAGCGGCGTCGAGAACGAGATCACGGCCGGTGTCGTCACGAGCCTGAAGGTCGCCACCGAGCCCGCTTGTCTGCGTATCGCCCGCGCGGCGTTCGAGTACGGCGTGGAGCGCGGACGCGATCGTGTCACGGTCTTCCACAAGGCGAACATCATGAAGCTCACGGACGGCCTCTTCCTGCGTTGCGCGCAACGCGTTCATGAGGAGGAGTTTCCGTCCTTCGGTTACGAGGAGCTCATCATCGACGCCGGCTGCATGAAGCTCGTGCAGGATCCGTCGCGCTTCGACATCCTGCTGCTCGAGAACCTCTACGGTGACGTCGTCAGCGATCTTTGCGCCGGCTTCGTCGGGGGGCTCGGCGTCGTTCCGGGGGCGAACATCGGAGACGAGTGCGCGGTCTTCGAGGCCGTTCACGGCTCGGCGCCCGACATCGCCGGCAAGGGAGTCGCCAACCCTCTGGCCCTGCTGATGTCGGCCGTGATGATGCTCAATCATCTCGCGCGCACCGCCGGCGACGAGCGCTGCCGTGATGCCGCGGATGCGATCAAGCGCGCCTACGACGCGGCACTGGCTGCCGGAGAGAGGACTCACGACCTCGGCGGGGAGCTCGGAACGAAGGCGTTCGCGGAGGCGGTGACGCGGCGGCTCGGGAAGCCGGGTCGCTAGCCCGGCGAGGGCCCCGAGCCGGCCCGGCCCTCGACCCCGTCGCGCTCGGCGGTTGCTGCGTCCGTGTTCACTTGCCGCGTTTGTGGTCACGATGCTGACCATCCGAGGTGCGGCGCTGGCCTCGGGGCCGCTTTCTGCGGGCTCCGCCGCGATGGAACGGGCTTTGCTTTTTCTGCTTCCGTCTTCTTCCGGAAAAGGGCGCGGCCCTTCCTCCCGGCTCCTTCCAGCCCAATCCGATTCGGCCGGGTCCTCGCGTACCCCCCGTGCGCGAGGGCCTTTTTTCTCGTGGGCTCTGCGGGGTTTCCTTGCGGGCTCTGCGGGGTTTCCTTGCGGGCTCTGCCGGGCCCGGCTTGACTTCCCTGCCGCTCGTCGGCGAAAATCGTCGGGTCCTTGTCGGCTTCCTTCACGCAACCCCCTCTCCGGGAGGTGGATATGAAACACGTCGGGATCTTGCTCGCGGCCTGCCTTCTCGCGGTCGTCGTCACTCCTGCGGCTCGGGCCGGCTGACGCGGCGGGGCGGGCGCCGGTGGCGTCCTCAGCGGTGTCAAGCTCCCTTCCGTCCGGTGGGAGAGCACGAGCCTCGTCGACGTCGAGATCGCCAGGGGACGCGGTCGGAGCAAGACCGTCGTCACCGGGAAGGATCTCAGTGTCTTCCAGCAGGCCGCCAAGGACGGTAAGCCGGTGCTGCTCTACTTCCACGCGGACAAGAGCAAGTCGATGGCGAAGAACTGCGCGACGCTCGATCGGCTGACTTTCCGGCAGAAGGGGGTCACCGGACTGGCGCGGCAGTTCCACCCGGTGCGTCTCGATGCGTCGAAGACCGATCGCGCTCTCCTGAAGCGTTTCGGTGTCAGGACCGCGCCGACCCTGGTCTTCGTCGACCGGAACGGCAAGGCGCTCAAGAAGGTCAGCGGCAAGTCGGCGACATCCGTCAAGGCGCTCGTCGCCGTGATGAAGGCCGTGCTGAAGAAGAACGCGAAGACCAGCCCTGCCGCCTCCGTCTCGTCGACGAGGGGCAAGGCCTAGGCGCGAGTTTTGCCATCGCCCGTTGGCAAGGTCTGCCTCGATCGACCTGCTGGGGAGTGCTCACGAGTTTCCGCACACCTGCCTGCGTCGGCAGGGTGTCGGCAAGCTTCCGGCTGACCCTTCCGGGGAACAGCTCCGTCGCCGAGCCCCGTTCTGGCTTCGCCCGGCTACGGTGGAGCAGAATGCTCCATGGGGCGTCCGCGCCGATCGACTTCGCAAGATCGACTCGTCGGACCCCCTCGCTCGGCCTCGGGCCGACGGGGCGAGCTCCGAGACAGCCTCTTTTCGTTGTCGTGACTCGGATCAGGGGCCGGTCACGGCGGCGGTCGGAATTCCCTCGATGTAGAGCAGCTCGGCATCGTCCGGTATCGTCGTGTCGATGTCGGGTGCTGTGAACGCCGGCAGGTCCACGTCGAGGTCGATGGTATCCGTGAGCGTAAGGTCCGGTGCGGAACCGAGCGGGAACTCGGTGGTGTATCCGAGGAAGAGGCCGATGTCCTCGGCCTTCACCACGTAGGTGGTCAGCCCGTCACCCGCGTCGGTGAGCTCCGTTCCGTCGGGGATGCGAACGTTGTTAGCCAGAATCGCCGGGATCTGCTCGCCTGTGAACGCGACCTTCTCGAGCTCGAACCAGGTGTCCGGGAGTCCGTGAAGGTGGCCGTCGTAGACTGCTGAGAAGGAGAGCCACTCTCCCTCGGGGTTGCCGGCGACGATGTCGTCGGTGCGGGCGAGCGAGATCGGCTCGAGGCGGATCGGCTCCGAGAGGAGGACGAATGCGCCATCGCCATCGACGAGATAGGTCACCCCGCCCCAGTCCTCGCCGTCCGCCTGGTACTCCCAGTTGAACAGAATCGAGTCGGCCAGGGTCGAGTTGTCGCCGTCGATGCGCAGTCCCCAGAGGTCGATCGTCACGACGTCGCCGACATCGATCCCGCTGCTCGCATCTCCCTCGCTGACCTGGGCGTACTCGAGGAGCAGGTAGTTCGCCGACTCCGGGTCGGTGTTGAGCGTGTATTTCGAGTTCTGATCGGGTTCCCACGGCTCGACGAGCACAGTGCCTGGACTGAAGACCGTGCTCAGATCGTCTGTCGGTTTGGCGACCTTCTGGGTCTCCATGAAGACCGCGTAGTCGTCGGCGTCGTCGTTCTCGGCCACGCGTGTCACACGCAGGTTGGCGCCCCGGTTGTTGACGAACTGCTCACGTCCGACGTCGAAGTGGAATTCGCGGTCAGCCTGCTCGTCGAAGGTCGGCGTCCAGGTCGTGAAGTCGAAATCGGTCAGCGTCTTCTCGACCCAGCCGGTCGAAGTCGCCACGCCGCTGAAGTCGCCGGTGTACTGGATGTAGGTGCGGCCGCCGACGCTGCAGAAGAGCTCGCCGTCCGACCACCGGGGATCGGTGGTGTCGAGCGGCGTGCCGGTCGACGTCCACCGGCCCCCTTCTTCGCTCCAGGTCGCCTCGTAGAAGCCGGGAGTGACGGCGGCGGGGTCGTAGATGTAGTTCTGGCAGACGAACCCGCCCATTCCGTCGTCGCCGCAGAACTCGACGAAGATATCGCGCTGATCTCCGTCGCCCGAGTAGGAGAGCGTTTCGAGCCGGCTGGTGAAGTCGACTGTGCTCGCGCAGTCGCCCGAGCCGTCGTCGCCGACGCACTCCTCCCAGCGTTCCGTTCCCTGGTTCCAGCGCAGACGGAGGTCGTTCCAGAGCCAGATCTCGGCGGGGATGCCCTCGAGCTGCGCGAGGCTTCCGGGGACGAGCTCGACGCGTGCCAGGGCGCCCTGGAACGCGCGCACGGTGTAGGTCGGTGCCACGTCGTCCTGCGAGCTGTCGTTGCGAACGACGGAGTCGCCGTCTTCGAGCGGGTTGCCGGGTATCCAGAGCTCGTGGCGATCCTGCCACGCGCCGTACCAGCCGAATCGAGCGGCGGCCTGCGCGCCGACGCGCACCGAGAAGCCGAAGCTCCGATCGTGCTCGACGTTCCTGCCGCTTTCTCCGTCGAACAGACGGTAGCGGTGGACGATCTCGTGATCCTCGCCGCGGTCGAACGAGATGACCTGGGTCCCGTCGTCGATCGACAGGTAGTTTTCGTTGTACGAGAACGAGACTTCCTTGACCGGCGGTCCGCCCGAACAGTCGACGCCGCCTGGTTCACCGTGACACGAGGACCAGTCCGGATACTCGACTTTTCCGTATCCGCCGGATTGTGATCGCAAGACGATGGCGCGCGTTCCCATCGTCACCTGGCTCTGTCCGCCCATGCCATCGTCCATGACCTCCGTGAAGCTCTCTTCGACGGTCAGGCGAGTCATGCCGTCGTCCTGAACCTCCGACGTGGCATGGAAGAAGCCGTCTGGATCCCCGCCCTGATCCACGTCGGAGAAACTCGCCCTCAGGGTCCACGAGCCGAGGTCGGCGAGCGTGCCGTCGTCGTTCGCGGTCGGCTCCTGCGTGATGTCCGCCTGTGCGCGGATGATCTGGACACCGCCGGATACGGGATCCTGCTCCAGGATCTTGATCTGAACGCGGTAGATGCCGCCGGAGTAGAACGAGCGAACGTACCACTCCTGGAGATTCGTCTGCGTGACACCACCGTTGCCTTCGTCCGTCCATGCCACGAGCGTCTTGTACCATCCGTTGTGGACTTGATCCGAGTGGTTCGTCTGTCGAACCGAGTCGAAGACCTGCTCGATGATGTCGAAAACGTCGAGCACCTGGATCTCGACGAACTTCTTGACCTGGAGGTTGTGGTAGTCGGAGTCCTGTGGCAAGTCGGACACCGAGCGGTGAAAATTCGCCCGCAGCGCCACGAGAGCGCTGTCGATTCCGTCGCGCGCGGCGCGACCCAGCCGGACCTCCGCGCCGCCGACCGAAGGCGACACGGGGGATATCTCCGTCGGCAGCTCCACCCCGGCGGTCAGCGCTCCTCCGGATCCTCCTGAGCCGCCGCACGACGTCAACATGGAGGAGATTCCGGAACACATGACCACGACGATGACGGAAAACACCCGCTGGGTCCGATGATGCATGGCTGTCGACCTCCGGAGGCAAGTTGAAACGACGAAGTGGAGACGTGGCGCATCCGCTGGCTGCCGTCTTCTCGTTCGGAACCAGGCCGGCGGGCCTTGAGAGTAATCCGTGTCGATGCTCGGCTGCGCGTTGGCCCGGCCGGAGGGCATTTTGGTCTGGAGATCGATGTCCCGGAGACGATGATGGGAAGTTCCGACAAGGAACACGAGGAGGACAGAAGCATGGTGACCTGTATTTCCGGCCGCTCCTTCTCGACGCTCGCCCTGATTCTCTCGGTCGCGATGAGCCCGGTGGCAACGGGTGTCGTGACGGCAGACGATGCGAAGAGCGCCGGGAAGAGTGACGCGAAGGAGGCCGAAAAGAAGGAGAGCTGGGATGTCTCGAAGCCCTCCTTCGGGCCGTCCCGGGACGTGCCCCTCGACACCGACGAGGGCACCTGGCTCAGTGTCGACGTCAGCCCGGACGGCGCCGAGGTCGCGTTCGATCTTCTCGGCGACATCTACGTGGTCGGCATCACCGGTCGCGCGCGTAATCTGACGAGCGGGCTGGCGTGGGACATGCAGCCACGTTACAGCCCGGACGGCCGCTTTATCGCCTTCACCAGTGACCGCGGGGGAGGCGACAACATCTGGATCATGGAGCGTGACGGCTCGAATCCGCGCGCGGTGACGAAGGAGAGCTTCCGTCTGCTCAACAGTCCCGCGTGGAGTCCTGACAGCCAGTATCTCATCGCTCGCAAGCACTTCACGTCGCGTCGGTCGCTGGGCGCCGGAGAGATCTGGATGTACCACCGCAGCGGCGGCTCCGGGCTGCAGCTGGTTCCCCGTCCGAACGATCAGAAGGATCTCGGGGAGCCCGCGTTCTCTCCGGACGGTCGCCACGTCTACTACAGCCTCGACGCGACGTCGGGTAACACCTTCGAGTACAACAAGGACTCGAACGCGGGCATCTACCAGATTCGTCGTCTCGACCGGGTCACGGGCGAGACGCGGACGATCGCCGGCGGCACCGGCGGCGCCTGCCGGCCGACGCCCTCCCCGGATGGCAAGCTGCTGGCCTTCGTCCGTCGAGTCCGGTTTCAGAGCGTGCTCTTCGTCAAGAACCTCGAATCCGGCGAGGAGACGCCGATTTACGACCGGCTCGACCGCGACATGCAGGAGACCTGGGCCGTCCACGGCGTCTACCCCGGCATGAGCTGGACCCCCGACGGACGCGAGGTGGTCTTCTGGGCGCATGGCAAGATCCGCAGTGTCGATGTCGCGACCCGCAGGGCGCGCACGCTCCCCTTCCGCGTCCGGGACACGCGCACGGTCGTCGAGCCGCTGCGCTTTGCGGTGGAGGTTTGCCCCGAGGAGTTCGAGACGAAGATGCTGCGCTGGGTGACCGTCTCCCCGACCGGCGATCGTGTGATCTTCCAGTCTCTCGGACATCTGTGGATCCGTGAGCTTCGCGGCGGCGAGGCGCGGAGGCTGACGAGCGATGAGGATAGCTTCGAGTACTACCCGTCTTTTTCGCGTGACGGTGCCAAGGTCCTGTACGTGACCTGGAACGATGCGGAGCTCGGCGCCGTCCGCGAGATTGGCGTCGACGGCGAGGGAGGGAGGAAGCTGACGACGCAGAAGGGGCACTACGTGGAGCCGGTCTACTCGCCGGACGGCAAGCATGTCGTGTACCGCAAGATCGGCGGCGGCTACCTGCGCAGCACACTCTGGTCCGGAGAAACCGGACTCTGGAAGCTCGATGTCGCGAGCGGTCGAGCCGAGCGGATCGCGAGGAGCGGCTCGGCGCCGCACTTCGGCGCCGCGAGCGATCGCGTGTTCTTCCAGGCGCGCTCGGGCAAACGCACGTTGAAGAGCGTCGGTCTCGACGGCAAGGACGAGCGCGCCCATCTCCAGAGCGAGAACGCCACCGAGATGATGGTCTCGCCCGACGGCCGCTGGGTGGCGTTTCGCGAGCGCTTCAACGTCTTCGTGCTGCCTTTCGTCCCCGCCGCGAAGCCGATCGTTGTCGGCCCGTCGACGAGCTCGATTCCGCAGAAGAAGGTGAGCAAGGACGCCGGCGAGTACCTGCACTTCTCGGGCGACTCGAGGCGGCTGCACTGGGCGCTCGGCGCCGATTTCTTCACGCAGGAGATCGACGCCGTCTTCGACTTCCTCGGTGGTAGCGGAGCCGATCCCGAGGTGAAGGGGCCGACGTCCCTTCGCATCGGGTTACGGCATGCGTCGTACGTTCCCGACGGCGTGATCGCGCTCGTCGGCGCGCGTCTCATCACGATGAGGGACGACGAGATCATCGCCGAGGGCACGCTCGTCATCGATCGCAACCGCCTCGTCGCGATCGGTCCGAGGGAGTCCGTCGAGATTCCTGAGGGCGCTCGGGTCGTCGACGTTTCGGGCATGACGATCATGCCCGGGATGGTGGATGTCCACGCTCATGGCGCGCAGGCTACCAGCGAGATCGTCCCGCAGCAAAACTGGATCTCCTACTCGCAGCTTTCGTTCGGGGTGACGACAATCCACGACCCGTCTGCGGACACCTCGTCGATCTTCGCTGCCGCCGAGATGGCCAGGGCAGGTCGAACGGTCGCGCCGCGCATCTTCTCGACTGGGACGATCCTCTACGGAGCTTCCGGCTCGTTCAAGGCCGAGATCAACAGCCTCGAGGACGCGCGCTTCCACCTCAGGCGCATGAAGGCGGTGGGGGCCTTCAGCGTCAAGAGCTACAACCAGCCGCGAAGGGATCAGCGCCAGCAGGTGCTCCGGGCGGCGCGCGATCTCGAGATGATGGTCGTTCCGGAGGGCGGCTCGCTCTTCCAGCACAACATGACGATGGTCGTTGACGGACACACGGGCGTCGAGCACTGCCTCCCGGTTGCCAGGATCTACAAGGACGTCGTCGACCTCTGGTCCGCTACTCCCGTCGGGCTGACGCCCACCCTTGTCGTCGCGTACGGCGGTCTGTCCGGCGAGAACTACTGGTACCAGCACACCGAGGTCTGGAACAACGAGCGCCTCATGACCTTCGTGCCACGTGATGTCATAGACTCACGCTCGCGTCGTCGGACGATGGCGCCCGATGAGGAGTTCAACCACATCGACGTCGCGAAGGTCTGCAAGAAGCTCAGTGACGCCGGCGTCCGGATCAACCTCGGCGCCCACGGCCAGCGCGAGGGGCTCGCGGCGCACTGGGAGCTCTGGATGCTTCACCAGGGGGGAATGACCCCGCATGAGGCGCTCCGGGCGGTTACTCTCAACGGGGCGATGTACCTCGGCCTCGATGCTGACATCGGCTCGCTCGAGAAGGGCAAGCTCGCCGATCTCGTCGTGCTGGAGCGGAACCCCCTCGAGAATATCAGGGACTCGGAGAGCATCCGGTACTCGATGGTCAACGGTCGTCTCTTCGATGCGAGGACGATGGACGAGATCGGGAATCACCCGCGGAAGCGCCAGCCGTTCTTCTTCGAGGTGGAGGGACACGGTCCGGTGAAGGCAGCGAGGGAATTCTGCGGGTGTGGGACGCATCGCTCGCGCCACTGACCGTCCTGACGCGACATGACCGGCTCGGTGGGGTAGACTCCAGGGCTCTTTCGGTGGAGGCGGTGACCATGCCCGGTATTTCGGTTCACATTCTCGGCAGCGGCAACGCTTTCAACTCCGACGGCCGCGGCAGCCATGCCGTGCTGATCGACCGCCGGGACGGAGCGACGATCCTCGTAGACGCCGGACCGACTGTGGGGCTCTCCATCGAGCAGTTTCGCGTCGACTCGGAGTCGATCGACACGGTCTTCTTCACGCACCTGCATGGCGACCACGTCGCGGGGTGGCCCTTCCTCTTCTTGCGCCTCGTCTACCTCGATCGGCGCACGCGTCCGCTCGACGTCTACGGTCCTGTCGGCGTGCGGCAGACGCTCGAGGGACTCGTCGGCCTCTGCTACGGTGAGATCGCCGGGTCGGGCCAGGCCGGCTTCGAGATCCGCTACCACGAGCTGCCGGTGGAGGCCGCGACGGCGGTCGAGTGCGGAGTGGGCGTCATCGTCGACATCGAGCCGATGGATCACCACGAGACGTCGATCGGCTACCGCTTCGAGATGGCCGGCTCTCGCATCGCGGTCAGCGGTGACACACGCTGGTGCGAGGGGGTCGAGGAACTCGCGTCGAAGGCCGATCTCCTGATCCTCGAGTGCACGACGGTGGAGCCGGGCGAGGCGAAGCACATCTCGCTCGCGGATGTTCGCGAGCACCGCTCCCGCCTGAAGGACTGCGCGACGATGCTCGTCCACACGTCGGATGCGGTGGCGCAGGCGTTCGAGGCGGACCCGATCGACCGGGTGATGGTGGCCGACGACGGGCTGAGGCTCGAGATGTAGCGGCCGCGGCGGGGCTCCCTGCTACTTCGAGTCCCCCCGTGCTACCATGTGAGCTCTGACGCTATTCCACGAGGAGCTCGCGATGCACACTCTTGCTGCCGTCGTCTGTCTGTCGGCCCTCGCTGCGGGTCCGGAGTACCTCGACGACCGATTTCAGATCCCCGCTGGCTTTCGAATTTACAGGGCTGCCCACCGCGACCTCTGCGGGGCGAGCCTCGATATCACCTTCGACGGAGAGGGACGTCTGCTCGTCGGTGACGGTCGGAGCGTGCGTCGTCTGGCGGACGATGACGGTGACGGTGTCTACGATCGCTCGGATGTGATCGCCGAGGGGCTCGGGGGACGCGGTCCCCAGGGGCTGCTGGTCTACGGAGACCAGCTCTACGCGGTGGGTGGCGACGGTGTGCAGGTCTTCGACGGCTATCGCTCCGGGGATCGACCAAAGCGCCGTGGCCGCATCGGCGAGCGCTTCAACACCGGCGGTGATCACGACGCCCATACGATTCTGCGCGGACATGACGGATACCTCTACTTCATCACGGGCGACGGTGGTGGCACCAAGGACCGCCGCCACATCACGCAAGAGCGTTCTCCCGTGCTGTTCGAGCGGGCCTGCTCGGTGTTTCGCATCTCGCCGGACGGCAAGGAGTGGGAGTGTGTCGGATCGGGCGGGCGCAACTCGCCGAACGTCGGGATCAACTACCTCGCGGAGATGTTCAGCTTCGACAGCGACATGGAGTGGCACGTCGATCTGCCCTGGTGGCGTCCGGTGCGTATCCACCACTGGCTGCAGGGCGGCGATCAGGGCTGGCAGGGAGTCGGCGCCTACCCGCCGTACTACATCGACTGTCTGCCGGGAATCGTCGACGTCGGCCGTGGCTCGCCGGACTGGGGAGTGTTCTACGAGCATGACGGGCTTCCTCGTAGATACCGTGATGCTTACCTTTGCTGCGACTACACGTGGAAGTCGCCGACGACGAACGGCTACTCGACGACCGGACAACTCTACGCGTTCTTCTTCGAGCGCAAGGGCGCGGGCTGGGTCGCGAAGCCGGAGATCCTCGTCAAGCCGAAGCCCGGCGCCAGGGACGAAGGCGGTCGTCGGATCGCCTTCGGGCTCGTCGATGTCGCGGTCGCTCCGGACGGCAGCCTGTTTCTTTCGGAGCACAACCAGGGGGTCTGGCGCGTCATCTGGGATCCCGACCGCAAGAAGACCGTGAACGGCGCGCCGGCGGTCTCTCCCCCGCGCAAGGAGCTCCCCGGTGACGACGCGGCGAAGCTCGAGCGCCTGGTCTCGCTGCCGCAGCCCGCGTCCGAGTGGAGCCGCCTGCGCGAGGTCGAGATTCGCGAGACGATAGCCGGGGACGGAGTGGCCGCGCTGACTGCTCTGGTGCGCGACGGTGGGCAGGACGTCCGGCGGCGACTGCGCGCGATCCGGCTCCTGGCTCCGCGATTCGAGACTCTCCCTCCTGAGCTTCTCGTCGATCTCGTGAACGACGGCAGCTGGGAGGTCCGTGCGCAGGCGGCGTGGCTGCTGGGCCTGCGCGGTGAGGAGGCGGACGCGGAGATTGTGCGTCGCGAGCTTCTCGACGACTCCGACGCGTTCGTACGACGTCGCGCGCTCGAGGCTCTGATCCGAAGCGACGTGCCGTCCGCTTGGATCGGGCAGCTCGTCGCACGCCTCGACAGCGGCGAGCGGCTCGAGCGCTACGCTGCGATGATCGCTCTGAGCCACCATCCGACGAGCGCCTTTCTCGACGCTGGAGTTGCACGCGACTCTGCGCAGGCGAAGCTCCGCACACTCGTCGCCGCGTCTCTGCGGCGGGAGCGGGCGCCGGCCGAGGTTGCGCGGGGAGTGTTGACGGGGTCGCTCCTCGAGCGGCTCGACGGCAGCTCGTCGGTCGAGGACCGACTCGACCTGCTGCGCACGATCAGCCTCTATCGCGAAGCCGTGCTCGAGGACGATGCGGCCCGCGCCCGCGTCGAGCAACACCTGTTCGCGGGCTTTCCCGACGCCGACCCGGACCTGCGGCGAGAGCAGGCACGTCTGATCGGAGAGCTCGACGTCGGGGCAGGCTTCGAGAAGCTGCTCGCGGCGCTGGAGGCGGAGCCGGACCCTGTCGAGCAGTTCCATCTCGCCCGGTGCCTGTCGCGTCTGTCGACCGGCTGGACCGACGAGGCGGAGGCGCGTGCCGTGAGCTGGTTCCTGTCGACGCAGTCGGGGTGGTTTTCACAGTTCGGGGGCAAGGGGCGGCAGTTTCCCGGCTTCTGGGCGACGGTCGCCAACGATTTTGTCCGTCGGCACGGCGCCGCGGTCCTCTTTCGCCTCTCGGAGCTGAAGCTCGACGGCACGCTCGGACGATCGGCGCTCGATGCCGTGGCCGCTTCGCCCGCCGCCGGGACGACGCTCGTCGGCGTGTACCGCTCGGTCGAGCAGTCCGAAGCGCGCTCCCGTCTGCTCGGCGTGCTGAGGCGGGTCCGAGGTCCGGAGGTAGCGGCGCTGGCGCGAGAGGAGTATCTGCGAGTGACGGACGCGAGCGCTCGTGGTCGTCTGCTGAGGGTGCTGGCCGCGCAGCCACCGTCGAAGGAGAACCGTGCCCTGCTGGTCGAGGGGCTCGACCACCGCGACGACGACGTCTTCCGGGACTGCTCCGTCGCGCTGTCGCGCTTCGAGGAGAAGGTCGACGGGCGGCTGGCGCGCGTTCTCGTCACTCACCTGGTGCAGAGCCGGGGGCGCTTTCGCGCCTGCGAGAAGCTCCTCGTCGAGCGTGCAGGGGCGCGGCGCGACGGATACAGCGCGAAGCAGGACGTCCGGCGAGCTCCGAAAGACGGCGCCTGGAAGGAGGGCGTCGAGTTCTGGAAGAGCTGGTACACCGAGGCCTTCGGCGAGCCCTTCGAGCCGATCGCGCGAACCGGGGTCATGGAGAAGAGCGATGCGGCCGTGCGTGAGTTCCTTCTGGGCGATCGTGTCCGCGGCGGCGACTCCAGGCGTGGCCGCCGGGTCTACGAGAACGCGCGCTGCGCCGCGTGTCACGGTGGCGTGGACGGAAAGAAGGTCGCAGCGATCTTCGGTCCCGATCTCGCCGGCGTCACGCAGCGGCTCCAGCGAGAGGAGCTCGTCGACGCGCTCGTCAATCCGTCGAGGCAGGTCGCCGATCGCTTCAAGGCCAGGGTCGTGCAGACGACGACGGGCGTTCCTCTCACCGGGTTCATCACCGAGGAGACGAAGGACACCGTGACGCTCGTGGATCCCGATCGTGTGCATCGGATCGCGCGGAAGAAGATCGTGCTGATCGCTCCGCAGGAGATGTCGTTGATGCCGGAGCGACTGCTGGCGCGACTCTCGTGGGAGGAGATTCGCGACCTCATGGCCTTTGTCGACGAGATCGGCGCCGCACCCGGTCGGCGGTGAAGTACAGTGCCGACGCGTCACTCCGAGGAGCGATCTCGCGTCACCGCGGGGTCACCGGTCGCCTCGGGCCCTGTCGACGAGACGCCTCTTCAGCCTTTCTAACTTGTCGTCGAGGACGACCGGGAATCTCGAGGTGTCGACGGGTTTGAAGCTGGCCAGCTGAGCGCGGCAGCGTTCACGGATCGCGGTCAGGGGGGGCGGGGGCTCGACCCGCTGTCCCGCGCGGAGTGTGGGCTCGAGGAGGTCCTGGTGCGTGCCGGACCCGTCGGGGGGGCTCTCCTCGAGGAAGATCACGTCGCGTGAGGGGTGCCCCCCCTCGACGTAGCGGCGTATCTGCTGGGCTCCCGGGTTCGAGATCTTCAGCGGGTCGTTCGAGACCTTCACCCGGTGCTCCCACTCGCCGCGGTCGTTCTTCACCGCTGCGAGCTTGTAGACGCCGCCGAGTGAGGGACTGTCGTGCGCCGTGACGAGCCGGGTGCCGACGCCCCAGACCCCGATGGCGGCGCCGCGTCGCCGGAGGTCCGCGATGCGGTCCTCGTCGAGGTCATTCGACGCCATGATCGCCGTGGTGGTGAAGCCCGCCTCGTCGAGCAGGCGCCGCGCCTCGAGGCTGAGAGCGTGAAGGTCGCCGGAGTCGAGGCGGATGCCCGCGAGCTCATGTCCTCCCTCGCGCAGCTCGCGTCCCACGGTGATCGCGTTGCGCACTCCCTCGATCGAGTCGAAGGTGTCGACGACGAAGACGCAGTTGTTCGGCAGGGCTTGCGCGTAGCCCCGAAATGCCTCGAGCTCGTCGTCGTGGCAGAGCACCCAGCTGTGACCGTGCGTGCCGCGGACCGGAATTCCCAGGAGCTTGCCGGCGAGCACGTTCGATGTCGCCGTGCAGCCGCCGACGAAGGCCGCCCGGCTGGCCGAGACCGCGCCGTCGATGCCGTGCGCGCGTCGCAGGCCGAAGTCGATCACGGGATCGCCCTGCGCGGCTCCACAGATTCGAGCAGCCTTCGTGGCGATCAGTGTCTGGAAGTTGACGATCGTCAGCAGCGCCGGCTCGAGAAGCTGGCACTGGAGGATCGGACCACGTACGCGTACCAGAGGTTCCTGCGCGAATACGATCGTGCCTTCGGGCACCGCGTCGACATCGACGCGCAGCTGCAGCTCTCGCAGCTCGTCGGTGAAGCTCGACGAGAAGAGCGGTCGGCCGTCGATTCCCCGGAGCCCGCGCAGGTAGGTGATGTCGTCGTCGTCGAAGCGGTAGCCCTCGATGAGCTCGATGACCTGCTCCAGCCCGCAGGCGATGGCGCCGCCGCCACCGAACGGCGCGCGACGGAAAGAAAGCTGGAAGACGGCGTCCCGTTCCCCGAGGTTCCGGTCCCGGTAGGCGGCTGCCATCGTCAGCTCGTAGAGATCGGTGAGCAGCCCGAGCGAATGGCGGTAGAGGCTCGAGAGCAGGCTCATCGTGCGCCGCGCTCCTTCTCTGATCGACCGGGCCGGTGAGTCAGGGCTCGTTCCTCGCGGCGTGCGATCCGGCGATCTCGGAGTCGATCCCGGCGAGCATCGTGGCTGCGGCCTCGATGCTCGGCCCCTTGCGGATTCCCGGCCGTTTGTGGCCGACGTGGGAGAGCCAGGTATCGCGGAGGATGCCCATCCGCCTCTCGACCAGCTTCTCGAGTTCGCGCGAAGGCTTCGTCCTCGCGATGTTGGCCGCGTCGAGCAGAGCGCCGGCGATGATCCGGTGTCCGGCGGCGTTGAGGTGGATACCGTCGCCCGAGAGCGCGAAGTCCGGTGACGTCTCCCGCCGCTTCCTGACGTGCGCGAGGATCGGCGTGCGCAGGTCCACGACCTCGAGGACGCGCTCGCGCTGCTGCAGGATCCATGCCGCGTACTTCGCCATCACCTCCTCGTCGTAGCTCGCGTAGATCGCGAACCACGCGAACTTCTCGCTGCCTGCCTGACGCAGCTTCCCTTGCTTTCTCATCGGCAGCGGGTCGAAGGGTGGAGGCGTCATCAGGATGAGCCTGGCCTTCGCCTCCCGGACCTTGTCGATGAGCTTGTCGATACCCTTCTTGTAGGCGCTGAAGCGCTCCTCGCTGAAGGGATAGTAGATGCCGTCGTTGACGCCGTAGCACGCGACGACGAGGTCCGGCCTCGCCTTCGCGAGAACGCGGCCGAGCCGTTCGTGGAGGTTCGGGCGGGGGAAGGGATGGTCCGGCTCCGAGAGTCCGCTGACCGTCTCGCTCGGGAGGCCCAGGTTGATGATGTCGAAGCGAGACCGTGGGGACGACGTTCGAAGTCGTGCCTCGACCATGGCGACGAAGTGGCCCGCGTTGGTGATCGAGTCGCCGAGAAAGACCACGCGACGCCCGGGCTGCAGGAGGGGCTCGCCGTCCTGCGCCAGACCGATCGACGAGGCGATGAGAAGAAGGAGCGAGGCGGCTCGAAGGCGCATGGGGCTATCTCTGCGATGGGTGAACCGACGGTTGTCCTCCCAGACTCGACGCGGTGGAGCGGCGAGTCAAGTCCGGGCGAGCGGTTTTCTCCCAGGCGACCCGTGTGCGTCGACGCCGCCGAGGAGGAGGGACGGGTTCCGGTCAGCGCGCCACTCGAGGATCGCCGGGGGGGGGGGGGGGCCCCCGGGGCCCCACGCGCCACCCCCCCCCCCCCCCCCCCCCGCGCGGCGGGGGGGGCGGGGCCCCCCGCGCCCCCCCGGGGGCCCCCCCCCCCCCCGCGGACGAGCTCGTCGTGTCGAAAACCCACGTTCCGTGCGCCCGCGGGTCCTGTCGCCGGACTCTCCTCGCTCACCGTCGCGTCGGTCTCCGTGTCGTCGTGAATCCCGAGGCGCGACGACGAGAAGCGTTCGACGTCGGCGGCCCTGTGTGCGATCATCGATCCGTTGAAGGACGTCGAGGAGAAGTGCCGTTCCTGAGCGCTCGTCATCGACGACGGCAGGGTCGTCACGGGAACGGTCATCGAGGAGAACGACAGGACGATCCGGATGATGAACGATCCGCTCGCGAAGGCGCCGTCGACGGTGGTTTGCAGGGGCGCGATCGTGTCGAACGATGCGGTGGCAACCTCCATCGCGCGAAGGGGCCTGCTCGACAGGCTCCCGTGCGATGAGATCCTCGACACGATCGCCCGTGTGCATGTTCGTGGCGAAAGCGAGAGCGGTGTCTTCGGGAAGCGAGGCGAGCACTGAGAGAGTCCCCATGAGCCTCGAGCCCGTTGAATCCGTCGAACCTGTCGAGCCCGGTGAGGGTACGCGTCGTCGGCTGCCGTGCCTGTCGATGCACCTGATTGCCGTCGCGATGGCGTTCTGCGTCCAGGTCGGCGAGCCGCTGTGCGCCGACGTCGTCATCAACGAGCTCTCCGCCGCCGGCCGCAGCG
>CAYMLL010000016.1:25318-25804 GCA_964390645.1 uncultured Planctomycetia bacterium
GTCGTACCTCCCCGCGGCCGCCCCGCCGGGCGGGGGGGGCGTGCGGGCGCTGGCGGCCCACGACTCCGACTGGATCGAGCTCTTCAACGCCGGTCCGGGCGTCGTCGACCTGGCCGGGTCCTTCCTGACCGATGATCGAGGCGACCCGACGCGGTGGAGCTTTCCGGCCGTCGACGAGACCCTGCTGTCGCCCGGGGACTACCTCGTCGTCTTCGCGTCCGGCAAGGATCGGCGGGAGGGACTGGAGCTGCATACGAGCTTCCGTCTGACCGCGACCGGTGAGTACCTGGGGCTCTTCGCCGCCGACGGTCGCAGGGTCGTCCACGAGTTCGCCCCGCTCTACCCACGGCAGGTCGAGGGGGTCACCTACGGGCTGGCCTCGGTGACGGAGACGTTTCTGGCGCCGGGATCCGACACTCGATGGCTGGTGCCGACCAGCGGTGCGCTCGAGGCTGTCTGGCGTCGACGCGACTTCACGCCGGGCGT
>CAYMLL010000016.1:25814-45818 GCA_964390645.1 uncultured Planctomycetia bacterium
GCCCCCCCCGGCCCGGGGGGGCGGCGGGGGGGCCCCGGCCGCGACCGGTCTGGGCTTCGACACCGGCGCCGGGGACGCGGCCTTTCCTGTGCCGATCAGCGTCTGGAATCTCGACGGTGACTACCGGGACTCCGTCGGCTCGAATCACGGCACCGCCAGCGGCTCTCCCGGGTTCGTGGAGGGCCATGAGGGGGATCCGGATCAGGCCGTCGATCTGAGCGGATCGAACCACGTGAGCATCGCGCAGAACGATCGGCTGCCGGCGTACGATCTCCCCGCGTACACGATCTCGATGTGGGTCAAGGGGATGCCGCAGGCGGACAAGCGCGTCTTCTCCGAGGGCTCGGGGGCGGACAACACACCGCTTTTCACGATCGGAACGCACCGCTCCGGATCGAACGGCGCCGTCGACATCTTCCTGCGCCCGGGACCGGGCCACGTGATCTCGGAGCGACAGGCCTTCGACGGTGTCTGGCACCACATCTGCTGGACCGACGAGGGTGGTGACGCGGCGCTCTACGTCGACGGCGTCCGCGATCCGGTCGACTTCCGCTACGCGAAGCAGGCGATGGCGCTCGATATCACCTCCATCGGCGCCGTGCTCCGGGCCTCCGCGTGCTGTGGGTTCGAAGGCCGGATCGACGCGGTCGCGATCTGGGACGAGGTGCTGACGGTGGCGGACATCGCGGACCTCGCGAACGGCGTATCACCGCTCGGCGGCTCGGCCTACAGGCGCTACATCGCGACTGATGTCGAATCGGAGATGGCCGGTGAGAACGCGACTCTCTGGTCGCGCACGATGTTCCAGGTCGACGACGCGTCGGTCTTTGACACCCTGAGCTTGCGGACCCGTTACAACGACGGCTTTGTCGCCTCTCTCAACGGTGTCGAGGTCGCCAGCCGTAACGCACCGGCGACACCGCGCTGGAACTCCGTCGCGACGGGAGTGCGCTCGACGGAGGAGTCGATCGTGCCGGAGGCTCTCAACCTCTCGGCGTTCGTCGGCCTCCTGGACAGCGGCACGAACGTGCTCTCGATCCACGGGCTCAACCGCGAGGTCGACGACGGGGACTTCCTCCTGGACGCCGAGCTGACGGCATCGGGTTCGCTGGCTCTCACGCCACGCTATCTGGCGACGCCGACGCCCGGCGGGGCCAACGAGGACGACTTCATCGACTTCGTCGCCGACACGGTCTTCAGCGTCGACCGCGGCTTCCACGATGATCCCTTCGACGTGGAGATCACGACGGAGACTGTCGGAGCGCAGATCCGCTACACGACGGACGGCAGCGCGCCGACCCTGACGCAGGGTGAGATCTACGACGGCCCGATCCGCGTCGATACGACGACGACGCTGCGTGCGGCGGCTTTTCGCAGTGGCTGGGAGCCGACGAACGTCGACACCCACACCTACCTCTTCCTCGATGACGTGATCCGTCAGCCGGCGCGTCCCGAGGGCTATCCAGCGACCTGGGCGGGCTACCGGGCAGACTACGCCATGGACCCTCAGATCTGCACGAACACGGGCTCGGCGTCCTACCAGCCGACGATCAAGGACGACCTCCGGGCGATCCCGACGATGTCGATCGTCATGACGCGCGATGACTTCGTCGGCTCCTCCAGGGGCATCTACACCCATCCGCAGAGTCGCGGAGTCGCGTGGGAGCGTCCGTGCTCCGTCGAGCTCTTCACCGCGGACGGCAGCGAGCCCGGCTTCCAGATCGACGCGGGCGTGCGCCAGCAGGGCGGCTCGAGCGCCCGTGCGATCGAGGGCAAGCACTCCTTCCGGCTGCTCTTCAAGTCGATCTACGGCGCGTCGAAGCTGCGCTACCGCCTCTTCCCGGACTCGGACGTGGCCCGGTTCGACACGCTCGTCCTGCGCTGCTTCTCGACGGACTCCTGGCACTTCAAGGACGGTGGTGCCCGCTACCGTCGCTGGGACTCCCAGTACATCCGGGATGTCTGGATGAGAGACACGCAGATCGCCATGGGGCTCCGGGGCCAGCACAGCCGCTACGTGCACCTCTATGTCAACGGGCTCTACTGGGGCATCTACAACCCGACGGAGCGCTCGGACGACCATCACAACGCCCACTATTACGGCGGCGCGTCGGAGGACTGGGACGTTGTCAAGGACTTCAACGAGCTCTTCCGTGGCAACCGCGCCGCATGGAGCAACTTCATGTCGCAGGCGGGCTCCGGGCTGGCGAGCCGGGCCGCTTACCAGCGTATCCAGGGCAGGAACCTCGATGGTACGCGCAACCCGGCCTACCCGGTGCAGCTCGAGCTCGACAACCTGATCGACTACATGGTGCTTCATCTCTACGCCTGCTCGGAGGACTGGCCGCACCACAACTGGTACGCGGCGCGCAATCGCACCGGCGAGTTCGGTGGCTGGCGCTTCTTCCCGTGGGATCAGGAGATCGTCATGGACTTCCAGTTCCGCAACCGCATCAACGTCGCGAACGGGAACTCTCCGGCCTACGTCTACAACGCGCTGCGTGCGAATCCCGAGTTCCGCGTGCGCTTCGCGGACCGCGTGCACAGGCACCTGTTCAACGACGGCGTGCTGACGAACGAGGTCGCGGCGGCGAACTACATGCGGCGTGCGAACGAGATCGACCGCGCCATCGTCGGCGAGTCGGCGCGCTGGGGGGACTTCCGGGTCGACCGTCGCGACCCTTCGAACAGTCCGGCCCAACTCGTGAGGATCACTGGCTGCCCGAGCGTGACACCGTGATCGAGGAGTACATTCCGGAGTCCCGTGACCGGGCGCTCTCGCGCTTTCGCTCCGCCAGTCTCTACCCTGTCGTCGACGCGCCGACGTTCAATCGGCGCGGTGGATTCATCGACGAGGGCTTCCGGCTGACGATGTCCGCGGTCCGTGGGACGATCTACTACACGCTCGACGGGACGGATCCGCGCCTCGTGGGTGGAGGCACCTCCGTGTCGGCGCACGAGTACGGCAGCGCCGGGCTGACGACGCTGCTCGCCTCCGGAGCTCCGGCCAGGGCGCTGGTGCCCTCGAGCGACGCGCTCGGTCTCGGCTGGACGGAGCCGGACTTCGACGACTCCTCGTGGGCCGGCGGGACGACCGGCGTCGGCTACGAGCGGACATCGGGGTACGAGGAGCTGATCGGTCTCGATGTCCGGGACGAGATGGACCGCGTCAACGGGTCCGTCTACATCCGTGTGCCTTTCGCCGCCGATGATGTCGCCGGCATCGAGTCGCTCGCTCTGCGCATGAAGTACGACGACGGGTTCATCGCGTACATCAACGGTCACGAGGTGGCCCGACGTAACGCGCCGGCGGACGCGCGCTGGGATTCGCGCGCGACGTCTCCGCACAGCGACTCCGCGGCGGTCGTCTTCGAGCAGATCGACATCACCGAGCACCTCGGCCATGTCGGAGCCGGCTCCAATTTGCTGGCGATTCACGGGCTCAACTCGAGCGTCGGCTCGAGCGACTGCCTTCTCTTGCCGGAGATCGCCTCGAGTGCGACCCTCGGTGACAGCGACGTCATCCTCGGGGAGTCGACGCTCGTGCGCGCTCGTTCGCGCGACGGAGAGCTCTGGAGCGCTCTGGACGAGGTGATCTTCACGGTCGATCGAGGCCTGCGCATCACCGAGATCATGTACCACCCGGCGGCACCGCAGGGGGAAGGTCTCTTCGAGCAGGACGAGTACGAGTTCATCGAGCTCACCAACGTCGGCGACGTGTCGATCGACCTCACGGGCGTGCGATTCGTCGAGGGCATAGAGTTCGACTTTACCGATGGCGCGGTGCCGGACCTGTCACCCGGCGAGGTCGTGGTGCTCGTTGAGAACCTCGAGGCTTTCGCGTCCCGCTACGATCTCGCCGGCATCCTGGTCGCCGGCGTCTACGACGGCAAGCTCGCGAACGACGGCGAGCGTCTCCTCCTCGTGGGGCCCCTTGACGAGGAGCTGCACGACTTCGAGTTCGCCGACACCTGGCATCCGGCGACGGATGGCGGCGGTCCTTCGCTCGTCGCCGCCGTCCCCGCGAGCGATCCGACGACCTGGGCGGACGCGGCGACCTGGCGTCCGAGCGAGCTGCCTCTGGGCTCGCCCGGCATCGACGAGGCCGGCGGTGCCGGCGGCGGGTTGCAGCGTGCAGGCGATGCGAATCAGGACGGCCGCACGGACGTCTCCGATGTCGTCGCGTCGCTGCGTCGTCTCTTCGCGGGAGCTCCGGCGACGCTGCCCTGTGGCGACGGCTCCGCGACCCACGCCGCGAATCGGGCCCTCCTCGACCTCAACGGTGACAGCGTGCTGGACCTGTCGGACACCGTCTACCTCCTCGGGTATCTCTTTCAGGCCGGGGCGGCTCCGGCGTCGGGTGTCGGGTGCATCCGCATCGAGGGCTGTCCGGACGCCTGCGTGCGCTGAGGAGTGGTGCGGTCATCCGGCGACCGGTCCCTCGCGACGCGCTCCGCGGAGTGGGCCCGTCGCGGCGAGTCACTCGGGGAGTGCCACCTCGATGGTCGCGACGACCTCACCATCGCGGTCGAGGGCCTCGAGAGTCAGTCCTCCGCGCTCGCCGGCGAGCTCGAAGTCGGCTGTCCAGCGGCGCTCGTCGGGAAACTGACTCTCGCCATCGTGTGGGCCGAGCCGGAATCGATGCGCGAGCGCGGGAGCGGTGCCGCCGAGCCTCACGAGGTCGGGCCTGGTGTCGCGCTCCGGTCTCTCGATGCGGTCGACCGCCAGGTCGACCTCGGGGATACCCTGCAGGATACGGTCCGCGTTGTCCGCGGCCGCGTCCCGCAGGCGGCTGCGAGTGTCGACCTGATTCTCGAGCTCGTCGATCATGCGGCTGAACGTCGGGTCGTTCAGCCGCTTGCGGGCGAGAAAGGCGACATGGCCGAGGAAGAGCCGTCGGTAGCGAGGCACCGAGAGCAGGCGGCGTACCGCGGGGAACTTCTCGGGGTAGATCGATGAGCCGCGCCGGAATCCGCCGAAGCCGCCGCGCCCTCCCCAGCTGAGGTCCGAATCCCAGGGGAGCAGGCGCCAGAGTCCGTCCGGGGCGCGGTAGAGGTAGGCGTTCTTGCCGCGGCTCAGACCGTAGGAGTCCCAGTCGTTCGCGAGTGTGCGCCCCGCGAGGAGGCGCGTCCACTGGTCGACGTCGACGAGAGACTCCACGCGCGCGAGGAAGTCCTCCGTCTTCGTCACCTCGGGGTCCGCCAGCCGGATCAGCTCGATCAGCGGCTCGAAGCTCTCGTCGTGGCCGTTGGCGCGTGGTGGGAAGTTCCAGCGGTAGTCCTCGGGATCGGAGGTGGAGTACTCGAGGTAGGCCTCGACGTAGCTGCCGCCGCGGCCGCCGAAGCGGAAGCCTCCGAAGCGTCCGCCGCCGGAGCGATCGTCGAGGCGGGCCTCGGCAGGGGGACGGAAGTCCCAGTAGTCATCGATCTTGTGAAGTCTGCCCGGCAGTGCCGGCTTCGACGGATCGACCGGGAACCAGTTCGCGAGAAAGTCGTTATCGACCTTCTCGACCTCCTCGTAGAGGCCGCTCTCCTGTTGCTGCCCGTGGATCTTGACGTGGACGTAGCGCTGGCGCGGCGTCGGCACATCGACCTGGTCGAGGAGCCAGAAGACCGAGCGCTCGTTCATCTTGGCGGAGTCATTGGCCTGGCCGTCGAAGGTCAGCTTGCTGCGGCCGTCGAGCGACTCGGCGCCGAAGACGACCCGCCAGTTGCGACCGCCTCGCGTGAAGCCGCTGCCGCGGACGCGGAAGCCGACGTTGTAGAAGATGCGCGACTTGCCGTGGACGAGCGTCGCGTCCATCAGGTGGTTCGACATGCGCTGGCGTTCCCTGGCGGCGTTCCACTCGGCGTCGGTCACCAGGACGGTGTAGGTCGGGAAGGCGGGCTCGACGCGAAGGTCGACCGCGTACTGGGCCGGGCGTGCGGTGCCTTCGACGGGAAACGAGCCTTCGCGTCCACCGGCGTCGCGGGCGGTGATCGCGAACTCCACGCGACCACCGGGCTGCGGTGGAATCGAGCCCGTCCAGAGGCGTCCGCTGCGGTGCTCGAGAGCGGCGATCTTCCACTCGCTGCTGGACTCGTGCCGGTAGCGGACCTCCGCTGCGGTCGTCTTGTCGCGCGAGCTGATCGTCACCTCGATGCGCACCTCCTGCTCGGAGCCCGGTGCGACGGGATCCTGTCGCGGAGGGCCGACGACCGGCGCGGAGATGGCGGCGCAGCTGTTGCGACGGCCGGGAGTGCCGCGCGGGCCGGGCACCGCGAGCCGGTGCATCTTCGCGAGGCCTTGACCGGAGGTCCTCGACAGCAGAAGCGCGGAGCCGCGGAGCCGGCGGGCGCGGAAGGACACCGTGTACTTCGCCTTCTCGACGAGCTGCGGGGACAGGTCGAGGCTGACGTAGTTGTGGCGCGAGTTGCCGCGCCCCGTCGCGACGATACGGTAGCAGGGCGAGTCCGAGAGGGCCGGGTCCCTGGCGATGCCGGAGCC
This sequence comes from uncultured Planctomycetia bacterium, assembly GCA_964390645.1. Lineage (GTDB taxonomy): Bacteria > Planctomycetota > UBA8108 > UBA8108 > UBA8108 > CAYMLL01. The sequence continues at coordinate 32,301 of CAYMLL010000016.1, forward strand.
ACGGTGGGTTCCGAACGCTCGCCAGCGGCTCGTCGGCGCCGAGAAGTCGTCCGCGACGACCGTCTCGCCGTCCCGGTCGACGACCTTGATGTCGTCGATGAGGCACTCGCCGGCATCGAGCAGCATGAGCTGGAAGGACGACGCCGGCATGTTGCGAAAGAGGTACACACCGGCCTTGTACGAGACGTCCTGCCACTTTCCGCGTCGGCTCTCGTCGCTGGCTGACCACGCCGCCCCGAGATCGTTGTCGATGCGCGGGTCGACGAGCTCGAGGCTCGAGCCACGACCATCTGCGAGCTCGGGCCAGGGCCTGGCGTCCGAGAAGGAGACCCGGTCGACCGTCCGGCCGGAGGAGTCCGAGATGCGGATCGTCTCGCCGCCGTTCGCCAGTCGTCCCTCGAAGGGACCGACGATCGTCTTCGGGTCGAGCCCGTGGGTGGCCGCAAGCGCCTTCGGGTCCTTCGCGACGACGAGGAAGCCGCCCGGGGTGATCGTGTCGCCGGCGTCGAAATCGTGGCGCACGGCGCTGCGCAGACGCAGACCTGCCAGGGAGACCGTCTTCGTGCCGGGGTTGTGAAGCTCGATGAACTCCTCGGCGGCAAGGTCCGCGATGGGATGGTAGCTCACCTCGTTGACGACGATGCCGCGCTCCGCGATGAGCTCGTTCGCCGCTCCTGGCGTGCCGCGGGCGAGGACGTTCGAGCCGCGTGCGCCGTCAGGGCTCCGGCCCCGGGAGATCTCGACTCCGTGGGGGGTGGTGGTGGCGACGCGTACGCTCAGGGCGTCCACGATACGCTCGCCGCCGGCCGACGAGAGGAAGAGCGTGCCCCCGACGGAGCCCGTTACACCGAGCTGCTCCCGGGACAGCACGGTGAATCCGTGCGCAGCGATGCGCGTCCCGTCGGGTATCGTCCACCTTGCCGGCCTGGCGGGATCGTCGCTGACGACGAGGTCGTCGAGGGTTGCGGTGGCCGCCGTCGGGTTGTGGAGCTCGATCCAGCGCAGCTCGGAGCTGTCGTCTCGGCGACTGAGCAGAGCCTCGTTGAGCTTCACGGGCACGGCCCGGCGCGTCTTCGCCGGCGTGTCCTGTATGTGCGCTTCCAGCGCGACGTCGAGGCTGAAGTCGCTCGAATCGAGGTTGCTGTTGAAACCCGCGACGGCGAGCAGGTTCTCTCCCTTCTTCAGGCGGCTCGCCGCGCTACCGATCGGAAACTCCGCGAGGCGGCCGGCTTCGTGGTCGCCACGGGCGGGCTCGTCCCAGATCACCTCGTCGCCGGGTCGGCCCATGTTGCTCCGCGCGACCTCCTCGCCGTTGAGGTAGGCCACGAAGCCATCGTCGTAGTCGACGAGAAGCGTCAGCGTGGAGAGCGTCGACAGCTCCTGGACGACGAACTCCCTGCGTGTGAAGACGGAGAGGTAGACGCCGTCCATGTCGGCGAGCCGGGTTGCGTCGTCGTCGTCGCCGTAGCCGAAGCCCGCCTTGCCGCGTTCCCATGTGGTGTCGTCGAGACCGGGAGCTTCCCAGCCCCGCGGTGGGGGCGAGCTGCCCCGGTGGAATCGCCACTCCTCGCCCGCCTCGACCAGCACCTTGCCGGGCACCCGGCGAAAGGTCTGCTCGAAGGTCCCGGGAGATCCACCGCGCGAGGGGCTCGGCTTCCAGCTTCGGGGGGAGAGTGGGTCGAGGAAGGAGTCGGCGAGGACGAGCGTGTGACCGCTTCCGTCGGCGACCGCGGACCACTCGTCGTCGCGGCCGTAGCGCATGCGCGCAACGCGTGCTCCGGAGCGGTTGTGCAGTGTCAGACGGCCGCCGTCGTTGTCGAGCCGACCGACGAAGGGGCCTACCACGTTCGCGACATCCGGATAGCGCCTCCGGAAGGCGGCGAGGTCTCTGGCGACGACCAGGCACTGGCGGGGGTCGACACTCGTGCCGTGTCGGAACTCGAACGTCACCTCTCCTTCGAGCCTCCAGCCGCCGAGATCGACCTGTGGAGCCTCGAGATTGTAGATCTCGACGAACTCGAGCGCCTCGTTGCCCGGCGTCGGGCGGTAGGAGACCTCCGAGAAGGTCAGCCACGGAGCGGCGACGGCGGACGGGGCGAGCAGTGCGCAGAGCGTGGGTAGCGCGAGTCGCGCTGCGAACGGGCAGTGGGACCGGTGTGGCATCGAGTGGACGAGACCTCGGAGGCTGTGGAGATTGCGGACGATTCCCGACCCGGGAGCCGTGCTCCTGACGATTGGACTCTGTTCCGACGCGGTATCTTACGAGCGTTGTACCGACACCCGGCCGGCTGCTGCGCGTGTCGGACGGTCGGTCTCGCCGTCGTTCGAACCGGGGGAAGCGGGTCTCCGGGGAGGATTTTTGTGGTGATCGGTACCCGAATGGAGGCCAATAAGACCCGAACATTGTCTTCCTTCAAGTCCGGGGCAGCAGGCTCGATCGATTAGCGGAGGGGTCATGAGCAAGGTCATCGTGAGCGGCTTGCTGGCAGCGGTCATGGTTGCCGCCATCGTCGTCGGTGTCTCCGGGGGTGGCGACTCCGACACGTCCGACGTGGTGTCGCGGATCTCTCCGGGTATCGCCGTCCTGAACCGCGAGGTCGCGGCGCTGCGCGATGACGTCGTCGAGCTGACCGACAGCGTACGGAGTCTGCACGATGCGCAGAACGAGCTGTCGAAGGACCTGCGCTCGGCCCCCGTGCCCGTGCCGGTGGCGAGCGGCGAGAGCGGCGAGGTCGTGCCGGTCGTGAGCTCCGCCGATCTTCGCGGCTACGTCGCGGCGGTTCTCGAGGAGCAGGATCGGGTCAAGGAAGAGAACCGTCAGCGCGAGCGCGAGGAGGTCCGCGCACGCATGGAAGAGCGCCGGCGCGAGACCGACGCGCTGAAGCAGGGGCCCTACGATCGCTACAACCTCAAGATCAACTCGCTGGGTGCCGTGCTGTCGATGACCGACGCTCAGAAGCAGGGCTACTTCGAGCTCACGACCGCCTATCGCGACAAGGTCGAGCAGCAGACGAAGCAGTTGCGGGAGCAGCGCGAGAGGGCGTCCGAGGAGTCGGGCGACGATGACGGCGGGAGCCGCGATCGCCGTCGCAGGTCGGGCGATCGGGAGGGGGAGCGTGAGAAGTTCCGCGAGGTGTACAACGGTATCCAGGAGGAGTTCACCGCCGAGATGCAGCAGCTTCTCAGTGTCGATCAGTTCGCCACCTACAGCGAGCTTTCGCGGGACGCCAGGAGCTTCTACGATCGAGACCAGGTCTTCGCGTCCGGGGAAGACCGCGGCGGACGCTTCACCGGCGGGTGGAGCGGGGGTTCCAGCGGCGGCAGAGGCGGGGGACGTGGGCGGCGCTGACACCGGCGCCAGGGCGGGGCGCGGTCGGCGGGCGAGCTGATCGCGGCGCTTCGCAGAGTTCCGGGGCAAAAATTTTCGCTCGATCGGCTGTGAGCCAGAGGGTTTTCTGGGGTTACACAGTCTAGCAGCCTGTCGAGAAGGTCATTTCGGCCCAACGCCGTTGATTCCGCCCGATCTCCGCGGCCTCCGCGGCGCTGAAACTTCACGAGGAGGCACCTCGTTTGTGTTCCAGCTTCTTGATCTCGAACAGAATCCCTCGACCCCGGCTCGAGAGCGCTTTCTCAAGGGACTGCCACAGGCGTCGCAGGCGGTCTGTCTCGATGCGGTCTATCATGGAGCTGTTAGCGGGATGATCTGTCAGAGCCGGGCGTGGGCTTCCGCCGTGCTGCTCGTGTCGTGGATGGCCACCGTGGCCGGTGCCGGCGAGCTCGACGTCACGATCACCGAGGTCCACTTCAACGTCTTTCGGTCCGGCGCGGAGACGGAGCTGGAGTTCGTCGAGATCCAGAATCGCGGTCCGGTGCACGTCGATGTCGGCGGCTGGCGCTTCGTGGAGGGCATCGAGTACACCTTCCCGTCCGGCGAGCTGCTCGCGCCCGGCGAGCACGTCGTCGTCTGCGCGAGCCCGCAGGCGGCAAGAGGCGTCTACGGGCTCGATCGGGCGCTCGGTCCGTTCACCGGACGTCTCGACAACAACGGCGAGATCCTGTCCCTCGTCAACGAGCGCGGGCACGTCGTCAACCGGGTTCACTTCGATGACGACGCGCCGTGGCCGTCGCGCCCGGACGGACGCGGGCCGAGTCTCGAGCTGATCGACCGGCGCGGCGGCAACGACAGCGGGCTTCGCTGGAAGCCGAGCGCCTACCTCGACGGCACGCCCGGTGCCCCGAACTCTCGACTCCTTCCGCGTGGTGAGCGCGTCCCGGCTCCGGGTCCCTACATCGGCGGTGTGATCAACGAGGTGAAGGCGCCGGAGGGCGCCGATTCCGGTTTCATCGAGCTCTTCAATCCCCTCGAGAGCGAGCTCGACCTTTCGGGTCACTCGGTCCTGTCGGACGGCTATGACTTCATCTTCGAGATCCCTGCGGCGACGATTCTGGCGCCGGGAGAGCTGATCTCGTTTTCCGGCGCGGTCATGGACCTCCGTCTTCCGGAGGTGCAGAGACGCTACGCGCTTCTAGCTGCTGACGGGCGCACCCTGCTCGACGATCTGGTCGCGAGGCCGCTTCCCGGCCGCGGCTGCGGACGCTATCCCGACGGTGACCCCGACGTGCACGCGCTCGACGCTCCGAGTCCCGGCGCTCCGAACGAGTACACGGAGGACCGCAGGATCGTCGTCAACGAGATCTGTTACCACCCGCCGTTCGTGGCGCCGGACGACAGCTGCGCGGCGAGGTGCTCGGACGCTCTGCAGTGGATCGAGCTCCACAACCCTGGCGCGGACGCGGTCGATCTAGGCGGCTGGCGACTGACGAACGGCGTGCGCTTCGACCTCGACGGCCTGTCGATCGAGGCGGGGGGCTACCTGGTCGTTGCGGCGGACGCCGGCGCCTTCGCGGCGGCGCATCCGGGAGTCTCGGGTGTCGCCGGGAACTGGAGCGGTCGCCTGAGCCACGCGAGCGAGACCATCGTTCTTCGTAACGCGCTGGGGAACCCGGTCGACCGGGTCCGGTACGCGGACGGTGGACCGACCAATGACGAGAACCCGCAGGACGGCGTCGACGACCTGACGTTCCGTGGCAGCTTCTGGGCGCGGGAGCCCGACGGTGAGGGTCCGACCCTCGAGCTGGTCCATCCCGGACTCTCGAATCGCGCCGCGGTCGCGTGGCGGGCCTCCTCGAGTGACGGGGGGACGCCGGGTCCGCGCAACACGCGCCACGACCGCCCGGGCGACGCGCGCGGGGGGGGGGGGGGGGCCCCCCGCTTGGGCGGGGGGGCCGCGGGGGCGGCGAACCGCCCCCCACCACCCGGCGCCTGCGCCGACGGTACGCGACGTCGAGCACGAGCCGGTCGTTCCGGCCGCCGATGAGCCGGTGCGTGTCACTTGCCGCATCTCGAGCGTCGCGTCGCTCGACTCCGCCGTCGTGCGGTGGGCCGTCGATGGCGGTGGCGGCAGCGGCACCGTGAACCTCGTCGACGACGGCTCCGGTGAGGACCGCATCGCGGGCGACGGCGAGTTCGCGGCGCTGATTCCGGGGCGCTCCGACGGCCAGATCATCCGCTTCTCCATCGAGGTGGAGGACTCCTCCGGCGAGTCGCTGCGCGTGCCGCTGGAGCCGCAGGTCGAGCCCCATCGCCGCTACCCCGGCACCTTCTACCTCTACGAGGTTGATGACGACGTCGGACCGGCGACTGGTGGACCGGTGTACAGGATCATCATGACCGACGCGGATGTGGACGAGCTCGACGATCGGTCGGTACGGAGCAACGTCCTGCTGCCGGCGACGCTCATCGCGGACGGGCGCGTGCGCCATCTCGTCGGCGTCCGCTACCGCGGGGAGAACTCGCGTCGGGAGACCAACCGCTCCTACAAGGTTCGTCTGCAGGCCGAGGCGTCGCTTCACGGCGTTGACAACATCAACCTCAACGCGGGCAACGGCGGCAACTTCGGCACCAGCGGGTTCAACGAGGTCCTGGCGATGGGCCTCTTCCGTCGCGCCGAGATGCCGTATCCGATGACCTGGCCGATCAGCCTCCATTTTACCGGCGAGGTCCGACGCGACTTCGATCGGCGCTACGTTCACAAGGAGGCTTTCGATGAGAAGTTCCTGGCGCGTTATTTCGGCGGCAGTGACGACGGCAACCTCTACCGTCCTCGCAATCCGCGTCCCGGTGGTGCGAGCGGCGACCTGAGCTACGAGGGCAGCGACCCCGACGACTACCGCGATCTCTACGAGAAGCGCAGCAACGAAGACCTCGACGACTTCAGTGACATCATCGAGCTCTGTCGTGTCTTCGATCCGCAGCGCACTGGTGCCGGGGAGTTCGAGGCCGCGATGGACGAGCTGGTCGACGCGCGGCAGTGGGCGCGATTCTTCGCCGTCATGGGGTGCCTGTCGAATACGGACGGCGGCATCTGGAATGATAACGGCGAGGACTTCTTCATGTACCGCGTCGCGGATGACAGCTCGCGGCCGGACGCCGGTCGCTGGCTCCTCCTGCCGTGGGACGTCGAGGAGACCTTCCAGGACTTCGACGAGGAGCTCTTTCACTCCTCCGTCGACTCCATCGAGCGCTTCTTCTCGGTCCCGAAGCACACGAGGCTCTACTACGAGGAGCTCCGGCGGGTCGCGGACGGAGCCTTCTCGCGTTCGCAGATGCGCCAGCGCTACGAGTCTGCGGAGCGCATGTTCGCGTCCGACGACGTCTACGATGCCGTCGACGACGTCGACACGAACGTGACGATGCGGCTCGGTTACATCGACTCGCGGGTGTCCTGGTCGCTCGACGTGGGTGCCGAGGGCACCGGCGAGCCGTCCGGCACTCCTCTCGTCCCGACGGGGACCGCGTGGCGCTACTTCCGTGGTATCGAGCAACCGCCCGGCGGCGATCTGGGGTGGACCCGGCTCGACTACGACGACGATGCCTGGCAGATCGGTGAATCCGGCTTCGGCTACGGCGACGGGGACGACGCCACCGTGCTCCGTGGCATGGAAGACTCCTACACGACGGTCTTCGCGCGCCGCGGGTTCGCCGTCGAGGATCCCGACGCCCTGACGGGCTTGACCCTGCGTGTCGACTACGACGACGCCTACGTCGCTTACATCAACGGCACCGAGGTCGCACGCTCCTCGACCGCGCCCGGGGGTGTCATCAACTTCGACCACACGGCGACCGACAGCCACGAGTCGTCGTCCGGGCAGAGACGTCCCAATCCGATCGAGGAGCGCGACTTGACGGACTCGCTCGATCTTCTGCGGCCCGGGGACAACGTACTCGCCGTCGTGGGGCTCAACGTCGACGTCGGCTCGGGCGACTTCTCGCTCCATCCTTCTCTCTCGGCCGTCGGTGCCGGTGAGCCCGCCGGCGGGCCTGCGGGGGGCGCCGGCGAGTCGCTCTACGCGGTCGGACAGATCGTCCGGCTCCGGGGTGTCTGCAATCCCGTGACGACGCGCTCGATCTCGATCGACGGGGTCGCTTCGCCCGTCTCCCTGGTCATCGGGGACAACGGCCCCTGGGGTGCGCGCTGGAGCCAGGACGTCGTGGTCGGCGCGGCGGGCGGCAGCCTGGCGGTCCGTGCGCACAGCGAGCCGGACGGCGCGGGGCTGCTCGTCGAGACCTTTGATGTCGTGATTCACCGGGTGCCCGTCGGCTTCACCGAGGTCGAGGGGGACATCTCCGGTGACGAGGTCTGGGGGCCCGGCGCGGGACCCTATCACCTGACCGATGACCTGACGATCGGCCCGAACGACTCGCTGACGATCGAGCCGGGGACCGTGGTTCTCGCCGACCGGAACGCGTCGATCACCGTGCGCGGCGAGTTCAGTGCGGTGGGCAGGGCGGATCTTCCCATCGTCATGCTGGCGTTCCAGCGCGGGTCGAACTGGGGCGGCATCGCCTTCGATCGCAGCGGTCGTGGCGGCAACGACCCGTTGCAGCGTCTGGAGCACGTGCGTATTCGCGACGGCTCGACGGCGGACGGCTTCGAGGGCTGCGTCGCGGCGCGAGACGCGAAGGTGCTCGTCTCCGACTGCGAGATCAGTGACGTGCCGGCGAATGCGATCGACTCGCGCAGCGCCGAGCTGACGGTGCTGAGGTCCCACATCCACGACATCTTCGAGGGGGTGCACTGCGTCTCGTCGACGGCGACGATCAGCGAGTGCGTCATCGAGAACATGACGGGGAACAGCGACGCGATCGATTTCGACGGCAGCGGGGAAGAGCGGAGCCTCATCGAGCGCTGTGTGCTGCGCGGGAGCATGGACGACGGGATCGACCTCGGGGGCGTCAGTGTCGACGTCCGTGACAATATTCTCGACGGCATCGAGGACAAGGCGATCTCGATCGAGGACCCCGGCGAGCAGGGCAACACGACGATCACCGGTAACCTCATCGTCCGTTCGGGGACCGGCATGGCCATCAAGAACGGCGTCGAGATCCGGGAAGGCGATCACAACACGGTTGTCGGGTGTCAGGAGGGCATCTGGCTCTTCGCCAAGGACGAGTCGCCGCGGGGTGGGAGCGGGCTTTTCCGTTCGACGATCGTCTGGGGGAACGTCATCGATGTGCTCGTCGACGAGGACTCGAGCGTCGATTTCGAGTACTCGGACGTCGCCGGAGAGGACGTCGCGTCCGGCGACGGCAACATCCTCGCGGATCCGATGTTCGTCGACCCGACCGCGGGGAATTACGCGCTGCGCCCCGGCTCGCCTTGTATCGGTACGGCCTTCGAGGGCGAGGACATGGGGGCGATCCCCGCGGACGGGCCACCGGCGGTCGTCTTCCTGCGCGGGGACGTGAACCTGAGCGGTGAGGTGGACGTCTCCGACGTCGTCGCGGAGCTCGACCACCTCTTCCGCGGAGCCCCCGGACCGACCTCCTGCCGCGACATCCTCGACGTCAACGACGACGGCGTGGCGGACGTTTCCGACGCGGTCTACACGCTGCGCTACCTGTTCTCCGGAGGCCCGCGGATCCCTGCGCCATTCCCGCGGGCGGGCGTCGACCCGACGGAGGACGAGCTGGCGTGCGAGAGATAGTCCGCATGTCTCACCGTTTCCTGCTGCGAAGTCACAAGGCGAGTCGCGGACGTCGTCGGCTGTCCTGGTGAATTGTGGCCAGTCCGGTCGGCCCTCACGGTCGTGGGGTGGAACGCGATCTCCGGTTCGGTGCCGGCGGGGGACGGGTCTGCCGTCACGGGTCTGCCGTCACGGGTTCTGTGCGCCGGTGAACCGAGGCTCCGGCGGCATCTCCCTCAACCCTCCTCGGCGACCTCGACCAGCGCCTCGAGGTTCTGTGGCGGCGTCGCCGGGGCGACCGAGCACGCGGTGCTGAGGATGTAGCCGCCGCCGGGGCTGCCGATCTCGATCCTGCGCCGCGCGTCCCGGCGGACGTCCTCGAGCCCGCCGTTGAGCATCGTCGTGACGGGATCGATGTTGCCCTTGATGAACGCCTTGCCGTCGAGCAGCTCCCTGGCGCTCTCGAGCTCCACCGTGCCCAGTGGCGGCGGATCGAGCGTGTCGATTCCCTGTGTTCCCGTCTCGAGCATGAGGTCGAGCCGGTCGCCGATGCTGCCGCAGGTGTGAGTGTAGACGAAGGTCTCCGGGTGGCGTGCACGGATCGCCTCGACGAGCCGGCGCTCGTAGGGCAGGACGAACTCGCCGTAGTGGTCCCGGCCGATGAGACCGGCTCCGGCGAAGGCGCTCGAGATCAGCACGGCGTCGACACCGCAGGCCGCCTGCCGCGAGGCCAGGTCGGCGGCCCCGAGCGTCAGCCGCTCGAGACAGGCGTGCACCCGCGCTGGGTCGTCGAGGAGCGCCATCAGCGCCTCCTCGTAGTTGAAGAGCTCGAGCAGCTGCGAGAACGGCGAGAAGACCTCGGAGTGCACCGATAGCTCGGCGCCCTTGAGCTCGATCACCCGCCGCAGGGTGTCGAGGTGGTGGTCGGGGAAGAAGTCCCCCTCGGTGCGAGGTGTCTCCTCGAAGCCCCAGGTGTGAGCGAAGGGCAGTCCGGTCGGGTGGTGCATCTCGCTGACATCCCACGGCTCCACGTAGTAGAGCGTCGCGGGATCGACCTCGTCGAAGGTCGGAAAGTAACGCTCGCCCGTCGGCAGGAAGTAGTGGGCGCAGTCATCGTGGGGAAGCCGCGAGTGGCAGCCGTTCTTCCAGTGGACGATGTCCTCCTCGGCGCCGGAGTCGATCCGGTCGACGAAGCGGTCGATGTCGGGCGGCCTCCCCGGCAGGTTGACCAGGATGCCGTCGAAGCGATAGCGTCCAGCGAGTCGCACGAGCGCGTCCGCGAAGCCCTCGCTGCGGTACCAGATGTCGAACGGCGCGACGCCGCTGTGGAGGAAGTAGTGGCCGATCGACAGCTGGCAGAACACCGGCACCCGGTCGGGGGCGCTGTCGCCGCGACGGGTGCCGCATTCCATCGCCCGTCGTACACGTGTCCTGGAGTCGAGCTGCATGGGTTCCCTGTAGCCAGATTCTGTCGCTTTGCCGCGCCGGTTGCCAGTGTCGCGTCGCGCCCGCGGCTCGCAGTGCCCCGTTGGACAGCCGTCGGCGGTCGGGCTCGGATGAGAGTCTCCGGGCTCTGGAGGCTCTGCTCGAGGGCGTCGAGGGAGATCGCGGGGTGGAGGCCGTCCTCGATGCGCTCGTCGAAGGTGTTTCCGAGGCCTACGACGCGCCGGCCGCCCTCCCTCTTCCACAGCTTTCCGATGGTCACGAAGATGCCGCAGCTGCTGTACTCCCGGAGATGGTGGTACGCCGCATCGAGCCCGTCGGCGGATTGCAGGAGGCGCACAGCGATGCGGCAGACGGAGGCGGATAGACGCAGGGCGAGACTCATCTCCCGGTCCGCACGCGCGAGCTTCCCGTCACGTGCACCCGTCAGACTCTCGCGGATCCCCACGATCATCTCGTCCAGCGTCCCGTCGGCTGCGAACCAGCGTTTGCTGGTGCGTTTCTTCCGGGACCCGACTGCTCGCCCGGGGCAACCCCGTCCGGTTCCGCCGTGCCACGGACTCGGGATCGGTCTGGAGCCGTCGTCGCTGCGCCGCGGCGATCATCGGCATTCCCGGCACCAATCCCCCCAGCGACACCGCGTTCGCCTGCGGCCTCGCGACGATCGCCTCGACGACGTCCGGTGTCCGCAGCGCCAGGTCCATGATGTGCCATCACCCGGGAGCGCTCGAGGTTCAGGGCGTCCGCCGGCTCCGTCACCGACGTGAGGCGCCCCCCGGGGGGCCCGGATGATGTTCACCCGGGGGGCCCGAACGGTGATCAGTAACACCGCTCGCGGCGAAGGTCGCCGAGGTGTCGGAGGTGCCGATGGAGCACCTGCTGGATGACACTGCGGCGTATTCGTACCAGGGCAGGGAGTGATACCCCAGAGGCCGGCGTAGAGCGGGAGACGTACCAGGCCGCCCGCCGTCGCCGGACGTCGCGGTGGAGGTGCCGCTCGTTCGAGACGCCATCCACTCGCTCGGAACGGAGCCGACGACTTCCGGGGCCGACCTGCCGGTGGCGAAGGCGAACGTGTCCTTGTGGACGTCGAGACTGACGCCCCGTATCGTACTCGCCATGGACCGGCTTCCCGTCACGGCTCTGCGGTTCGTCGGGGAGTTCACGACTCGCGCAGCGTAACCCGGGCTTCCGTGAGTGCCGGTCCGACAGTGATGACTATCTGGACAGGGGGCGCAGGTGCGACGACTGATTCACCACCGAAGTCGGGCGCGGTGTTGCCGGTGTGGAGCGAATAGGAGTCCCGGGTGCGGATCCTGATCGCGTACAACCCCATTTCCGGACGTGGGGTCTCCGAGGACGCGGCGGTCCGGATGGCAGCGGAGCTCGAGCAGGCCGGGCACGACGCGTCGGTCGTGGCGACGACGCCGGGCCCGGGAGCCCCGTGGCTATCCGAGCACGCCGAAGGGACCTCGCTGCTGATGGCTTGCGGAGGCGATGGGACGCTCTGCGCCGTGGCGCCGGAAGCGGCTCGCCACGGCATCGCGTTGTGGCATCTGCCCCTGGGAACGGAAAACCTCTTTGCCCAGGCGTGGTCGATGTCAGGGGATCCAGCCGCCGTGGTGGCTGCCGTGGAGGCGTGGCAGATCAAGCGGTTGGACCTGGGGGTCGTCGATGGACCGGGGATGAGGAGGCGGAACTTCCTGCTGATGCTCTCAGCGGGGATCGATGCCCACGTCGTTCTGGATCTGGCGGCATCCCGGCGGGGGCGGATCACACGCTGGTCCTACGCCCGTCCGCTGCTGAGACAACTCTGGCGGTACCACCCGGATGTTCTGACGATCGAGGTGGATGGAACACCCGTCGTGCAGGAGCGATCAGGCGGGGCGGTGATCGCCAACTGCCACCGGTTCGGGGCGCACCTGGACCCGGCCCCGGAGGCGGTGATGGATGACGGCCTGCTCGATGTCACCTTCTACGGTGCGCCGTCGCGGTGGTCGGTTCTGGCGTGGATGTGTCGATTTCGCCGCGGAACGGCCTCCTCGTCGCCCGATCTCGTCCAGATGCGCGGGAAGCGGATCACGGTTCGATCCCAGTCTCCGACGATCTGGCAGCTCGATGGGGACCCGGCATCTTCCAGTGGGACGGGACTTTCCGAGGTGGTCGTGACGCTCGACGCCGGTGTCGTTCCGATTCTGCTGCCCGGGATCGGGTAACCGGACCTGTCCGGGACGCAGGAGTTCACGAAGCGCTCGCGACGCCAGAATGCGGATACGATGGCCGCCGGGCACACACCGTCGTCGTCGCTCTTCTGGTGATGGGGGGATGGTGCGATCTCGGATCGCCCACCGGGCTGTCGTTCAGGGCCCGAGGACCGGATCGAGGCCGTCCGCTCTCTGCCCCGGATCCGGGGGGGGCCGGCCGCGGATCCGGCGCCATACCCGTCAGAGCGGGGTGCGCCAGAGCGTGATTCCCTGCGGATCGGTGCCGTTGGCGCGGAATCGGCCGAATTGTCCGGATGCCCTAAGTGTCGCCTCCCCTTGACACTCGCGCTGGACTCTGCTAACAACCGTCCCCGGAGAGGTGCCGGAGCGGCCGAACGGGCCGGTTTCGAAAACCGGTGAACCTTCACGGGTTCCGGGGGTTCGAATCCCCCCCTCTCCGCCAGTGATCCCTGCCGGTCGCCTGCTCCTCGACCGGCCGACGTTTGCGCCGCGGAGAGGTGTCCGAGTGGCCGAAGGAGCACGCTTGGAAAGCGTGTGCAGGGGCAACTCTGCCGGGGGTTCGAATCCCCCCCTCTCCGCCATTTTCCGCTTTTCGGTGACCCGGTGGCTTCCGGGGCCACACCGTCCCGCCGGCGGCGGTGCGGTGAATCCGTAGTCAGGGTGCACCGATTCCTCTTCTTGACGGACAGGATCGACGGGCGACCGATCGGTCGTCGGGCCGCGGAGACGATCGTTGTTGCCGCTGCGTTCCTCGACGCTGCTTCTCGGTGGCCTCTCGCCGGCGAAGAGAGGAGTGCGGGGCGCGTTAAGGGCCCCCCCCCCA
>CAYMLL010000016.1:45828-49919 GCA_964390645.1 uncultured Planctomycetia bacterium
AGCGCGGTCTCGACGAGCGGATTCGAGGCCGCCGCCTCTTTCCGCGCCGGCGCCCAACTCGGCCCCGCACTCCTCCTGCGCTCCGCAGTACGCTGGACCTCTTCCAGCCCGGGAACGGAACCCACCATGCACGCTCCCGTCTCCACTCGCCGCACCTTCCTCCGCAGCTCCCTTGCCGGTGTTGCGGTGTTCAGCGTCGGTCGCCGGGCCCTGGCCGGGGCGAAGGTCGAGGTCCTCGACCTCGGCGTCATCAGCCCGCCCGGCGATCTCTACAGCGGCTGGCCGACACTCGCTCGTCGCCGCAGCGGTGAGCTGCTACTCGTCGCCAGCGGTGGACGCGAGGCGCACGTCTGTCCCTTCGGGCGCGTCGATCTGATGCGATCCGCGGACGGGGGCGTCACGTGGAGCTTCCCTCGCACCGTGATGGACGGTCCGATCGACGACCGCGACGCCGGCGTCCTCGAGACCGCCAAGGGCACGCTGCTGGTGACGACGTTCACGTCTCTGGCGTACGAGTCGATCCTCTCGCGCGCCGAGAAGATCGAGCCGGGGAAGCCGGGCGCCTGGGAGCTGGCGCGACTGAAGCGCTGGCGCGGCGTTCATCGTCGCGTCGACGCCGCCGCCAGGAAGGCGGCGCTCGGCGTCTGGATGATCCGCTCGACCGACGGAGGCGTCACGTGGTCGGGACGCTACGACCCGGCCGTCAACAGTCCCCACGGCCCGGTCCAGCTGTCCGACGGTCGGCTGCTCTACGCCGGCAAGGACCTCTGGCGTGACGGTCACCGCGTCGGTGTCTGCCAGTCGAGCGACGATGGCCGGAGCTGGCAGTGGTTGGCGACGATCCGGCCCCGCGACGGCGACTCTCACGAGGACTATCACGAGCTGCACGCGGTGGAGGCGAAGGACGGTCGCATCGTGGTGCAGATCCGCAATCACAACGCGAGGCATTCCCGGGAGACGTTGCAGTGCGAATCGGCGGACGGCGGCAAGACCTGGACGACGCCACGCTCGATCGGGGTCTGGGGACTTCCGTCGCACCTCCTGCGCCTGCGCGACGGTCGCTTGCTGATGAGTTACGGACACCGGCGGCCTCCGTTCGGGAACCAGGCTCGCATCAGCGAGGACCACGGTCGATCGTGGTCCGATCCGCTGGTGATCTCCGGGGACGGCGTCGGTGGTGACCTCGGCTATCCTTCGACCGTGGAGCTCGACGACGGCTCCTTCGTCTCGGTCTGGTACGAGCGTATGAGGGCCTCGCCCCGGGCGGCTCTGCGTCAGGCGCGATGGAAGCTGGTGTGAGACGAGCGCGGGACTGCTCACGATCGGGTGGCCGCTGCACCGTCGCGTCGAGCGCGGTCGTGCCGAGCGGCGGCGATCCCGATGTGCCGGCACGCAGACGGGGAGTGAAGAGGATGATCACGAGAATCTCGACGACCCCGTGGATCTTCCTGGCGGCGGTGGTGGTGGCGAGCGTCGGGGTGGCGGCCGAGCGGCCGAGCTTCCTGCTGATCTTCACCGACGACCAGGGCATGAACGATGTCGGCTGTTACGGTAGCGAGATTCCGACGCCGCACATCGACTCGCTGGCACGGGATGGCCTTCGCTACGAGAGCTGGTACGTCGCGGCGCCGGTCTGCACGCCGTCGCGGTTCGGCCTCCTCACCGGGCGCTATCCGAATCGCTCCAGGGACCGTCTGCTCGGACCGCTGATGTTTCTCGAGAAGTCCGACCGAACGCGCGGCATCCGTGTCGGCGAGACCACCGTCGCCGCCGCGCTCGGGCGGTCGGGGTACGAGACCGCGTTGATCGGCAAGTGGCACCTCGGCCACGGGGATCCCTCCTTTCTGCCGACGCGTCACGGCTTCGACCGGTTCTACGGCCACACCGGCGGCTGCATCGACTACTTCACCAAGGACTACGGCATCTACCCTGACTGGTATCGCGGCGAGAAGCATGTCCGCGAGGACGGCTACGCCACCGATCTGATCACGCGCGAGGCGGTCCGTTACCTCGCGTCGCACGGCAAGGAGAAGCCGTTCTTTCTCTACCTCGCGTACAACGCGCCACACTTCGGCAAGGGCTGGGACCGTGAGAAGCGTAGCGTCACGAACGTCCTGCAGGGGCAGAAGAGCTACATCGAGAAGTTCGCGAACATATCCGATGAGAAGCGTCGTGAGTTCGCGGCCATGACCGCCTCGCTCGACGACGGCGTCGGCAAGGTCCTCGCGGCCCTGCGGGAGAACGGTCTCGACAGGCAGACGGTCGTCATCTTCATGACGGACAACGGCGGGGACCCACGCTACGGTGGCAGCAATCGGCCCTACCGCGGTCGCAAGGCGGAGCTCTTCGAGGGGGGCGTTCGTGTCCCGTGCATCGTTCGCTGGCCGGGGCGCATCCGGCCGGGCTCGGTGACGAAGCAGCTCGGCTCGGCGCTCGACGTCTTCCCGACCCTCTGTCGTCTCGCCGGCGTCGACACGTCGCGGATGGGGCTCGACGGCGTCGACCTTTCTCGTCAGTGGACGACCGCCGAGCTCGTCGAGCGCGACCTCTTCTTCAAGAACGGCCCGGCGGGCGCTTTTCGTCGCGGTCCGATGAAGTTCCTGCGGTCCGGGACGGGCAAGGAGATGCTCTTCGACCTCGAGCGGGATCCCGGCGAGAAGGAGGACGTCGGCGCCGCGGACAGGGAGACGCTCGAGGAGCTGCGGGCCGGCTGGGAGAAGGTCGCGCGGACGCTGAAAAGGGAGGGCTGATCTCCGTGCCTCCGCGGGCCACTGCGGCGGACGGACCGGCGCTGCCTACCAGCCCATGGCCGTCTTCACCTTCGCCAGGTCGACGTTGAGCAGCTCCTTCGCCAGCGTCGCCATCTCGCCCGGCGGTCCCTGGAAGTGGTGCGTGGCGTGACGGTGCTCGATCGCCTCGCCACGTCTCAGCGGCCGCACGGGTGAGGCGCTCTCGATCTCGTAGAAGGCGTCGGCTGCGATCTCTCCCGGCTGCGTGTCGTCGCCGTTGTTGTAGACCTGCAGCGCGTCGCCGCTGTAGGGTTCGGCCTGCTCGACCTGCCAGGTCGAGTTGCCGTAGCGCTCCGGCGTCTCCGGGACGCTGAAACGGACGATGGTTAGCAGGCTCTTGCCGAAGTCGTAGGAGCCGGCGATGCCCTTCGTGCGGCGCTGGTTGAGCCCGAACTTGCCCACCTTGCGGGCGTCGCCGCGGAAGATGACCGCGTTGTCGACGACCCGGAGCCGATCGGGTGTGTCTTCGCTGACCTTGCCGAAGTACTCGTCGTTGAAAGCGGGACCGAGTGCGCTCTCCTCGCCGACGTTGAACGGAGCGATGACCGCGCAGCGGTCCGACGCGTTGAACATGCCGAGGATCCAGATGCCGATGAGACCGCTGGCCGGATCCCAGTCGCGATCGCCGTTGTTGGTCATCTTGTTGTCGGAGTAGCAGCCGATGTAGCTGACGCCTTCGGGCAGCGACACGCCGAGCTCCGTCGCGAGCGTACCCTCGTCGAGGATGCCGGTCGTGCGCTCGACCTTCACCGAGAACTCGACGCCCTCGAGGTTCGTGACCTTCATGTCGCGGCTCATCGTCACGCTCCCGGCGGTGACCGCGAGCGGTGTCAGGGCGCCCTTGTCGAAGGCCGCCGGCACCTGCCAGTTGTCGCGCGTCAGCTCCCTGGCTCCGGGCGGGAAGTAGATGCCGAACTGGCCGGCCTCGGGGCCGATCCAGAAGCGGTCGACTCCACCGAAGTTGTTGAAGTGCTCGTGTGTCTCTCCTTCGGCGATCGACTGGAACGGCACGTAGCCGGTCGACGCCACGTCACCGACACGCGCCGTCAGGATGCGCCCCTGGAGCCTCGGGCTCACCAGGACGCTGCTCGTGCCGTTCGTCGAGAGGACCGTACAGTCGGCATGGGCAGCGAGGAAGCCGCTGATCTCCTCGAGTGTCCGCGGCGGCGGGTCGATGTGGCAGCCGGCGAGGGCGAGAGTGGCGAGCAGCGAGAGGGGGCGTCTCATCGTGACTTTCCTCGAGTCTGGGTGTCGGATGGGAGAAAGCGGATCCGGGCGACGAGTCTCGCCGAAGGGCCCCGC
>CAYMLL010000016.1:49929-51105 GCA_964390645.1 uncultured Planctomycetia bacterium
GGGGGGGGGTTGGGCACACCGCGGAGCGGGGCTCCGTGTCTCGCCGACGGGCGGGGGGGTTCCACCCGCGCGGCTACCGTGGTATGAGAACGCAGACGGACAAGAAAACCTTGTGAGGGCAATAGGGTGCCCAGGCACCGGGTCAGGTCTTAACGGAAGCAGCCCACCCGGGATTTCTCTATGTGCCCTCGCTTCTTTCCGTCGACGGAAAGCGTGCCTTTTGCTGTGCTGCGTCGCCGCTGTCGACCCGGGCGCCGCTCCCGGAAGCCCCTCGTCCTTCCCGTGCCGCCCGCCCGTGAATCCTCTGAATTCCCCCCGCGACTCGGTTAGAATCCGGGCTTCCCGTGGACCGACGGTTTCCGCGCCATGAAGTACGAGGTCATCGCCCGCCGCTACCGTCCTCGGAAGTTCGAGGAGGTGGTCGGCCAGGAGGCCGTCGCGCAGACTCTGCGGGGCGGCATCGAGCAGGAGCGGCTGGCGCACGCCTATCTCTTCGCCGGTCCTCGCGGCGTCGGCAAGACGTCCATGGCGCGCATCTTCGCCAAGGCGATCAACTGTCCCGAGGCGGCAAATCGAGAGCGTGACCGCTCCGAGTGGGGGAGGCCGTGTGATGACTGCCCCGTCTGCCGTGCGATCCACTCGGGCCAGGACATCGATGTCATCGAGATGGACGGCGCCTCTCATCGTGGCATCGAGGACATCCGCGGGCTGATCGAGGGCGTCAATCGTCCGGCGAGCCGCGGCGTCTACAAGGTGTACCTCATCGACGAGGTTCACATGCTGACGCGCGAGGCATTCAACGCTCTTCTGAAGACGATCGAGGAGCCGCCGCCACACGTGAAGTTCATCTTCGCGACGACCGAGGTGCACAAGATCCCCGACACTGTCCTGTCGCGTTGCCAGCGGTTCGACTTCCAGCCGATCGAGACCGACGCGATCGTTCGCAGGCTCGCGCAGATCTGCGAGGGTGAGGGGCGGAAGTGGGAGGAAGGGCTCCTCGAGCAGATCGCGAGCTGCAGCCAGGGGGGGCTGCGCGACTCCCAGACGCTTCTCGACCAGCTGATGACCTACTGCGAGGGAGAGACGGATCTCGACTCCGAGGCCTTCGACCGCCTCACCGGTCGTGTAGCGACGCGCCGCCGCCACGCGCTCGTCGCCGGCTTGTTAGACCGCGAC
>CAYMLL010000017.1:0-29032 GCA_964390645.1 uncultured Planctomycetia bacterium
CGGGAGTCCGGCACCAGTCGTCGTCGCTCTCGGGCGGCCTGGCGCCGCCGAGCGGCCGGAAGGCCCACCAGGAGCGGTCCGCGTCGGTGATGGTCCTCTCTTCTTCGCCCGTCTTCTCGCCTGCGCCACCGCGGTCGACGAGCGGAGCGTCGTAGGGAGCGCCGAGGTCGATCCACTTGGCGATCGCCGCGATCGACTTCTCGGGCAGCTTCTGGAGCTTGTGTGGCATGAAGGGCTCACGGGTGTGAGCGACCATCTCGTAGAGCCGGCTCCTTGCGTGCCCGCCCGGCTCGATCACCGCGCCGTCAGCGCCGCCTCGCAGCAGCGTGGCGCGGGAGGAGATGTCGAGTTTGGCGCGTGTTCGCCTTCCTCCGTGGCAGTCGAGGCAGCTCTGCACGAGAATGCCCCGTACCTTCGACTTGAAGAGTGCCAGCCCCTCGGCCATCTTCTTTGCGTGGACGGGGTCGAGCTGCTCGTCCTCGCCGAGTCCGGGCGCCGCACACAGGAGAACGATGATGGGAACGATTAGAGGTTTCACTCTGGCGACTCCGGGAGCTGACAGGCCATTATTATTCTCCTCGGCCCTGGCGGATTGTCTCGCTTTTTCGAGCGCCCGCGGCGTGCTTCTCGCGGCGGTGGTGTCGTCGGTGGCCCCGGGGACAGGAGGCCCGGTCTCGGCCGGGGAAAAGGAGGATGTGATGGACAGCGCCGCGGAGCGCTTCGCGGCTCTCGCGCTCTCGTGCGTGCACCGGGAGTATCCGAACAAGATCGGTCACGTGCTCTCCAGCGACGGCGACGTCAAGCCGCCGCGAGCGCTGACCCCGGTGTTTTACGGCTGCTTCGACTGGCACTCTGCGGTGCACGGTCACTGGCTGCTCGTGAGACTGGCGCGGAAGTTCCCCGACGGGAAGTTCGTGGAAGCGGCGAGACAGGCGCTCGACGCGAGCTTCCGTGCCGAGAAGGTTGCCGTCGAGCTCGAGTATCTCCGCGGCGAGGGGCGGCAGTCCTTCGAGCGGCCGTACGGGCTTGCATGGTTCCTGCAGCTCTGCGCGGAGCTCAACGAGTGGGAAGACCCGGACGCGCGTCGCTGGGCGAAGCTGCTCGAGCCGCTGGAGTCCGAGGTCGAGCAGCGCTTTCTCGTGTGGCTGCCGAAGCTCTCGCATCCGATCCGCACCGGAGAGCACAGCCAGTCGGCCTTCGCGATGGGGCTCGTTCTCGACTGGGCGCGCTCGCGAGGTCGCGACGATCTTGCCGAGCTTGTCGAGGCGCGCGCTCGCGCGTTCTACCTCGACGATCGCGGCTGGAGCCTCGCCTTCGAGCCGAGCGGTCAGGACTTCCTCTCGCCGGGCCTCGCCGAGGCGGACCTGATGCGTCGGGTGCTCGAGCCGCCCGTCTTCGCGAGATGGCTCACGGGGCTCTTGCCGGGAATCCCGGCGGGGGGCGCCGCCGACTGGCTTCCCCCGGCTGTCGTGACCGACAAGAGCGACGACAAGCTCGCTCACCTCGACGGGCTGAACCTCGCGCGGGCCTGGATGATCGAGGGTATCCGCGAGGGGCTGCCGCGGGACGATCCCCGCTGTGCGAGTCTCGACGCCGCGGCCAGGACGCACCGTGGGGCCGGTCTCGAGGCGGTCACCGGCGAGCACTACGAGGGGGGCCACTGGCTGGGCAGCTTCGCGGTCTATCTCGTGACGCGGCGAGGTCTCGCCGTCGAGCGCGACGGACGACGGGATGAGGGACGGTCTTCTCGGCAAGGGTAGCGTCAGGAGAGGGGGCTGTCCCTCCGGCCCGGTCGACGGCCCGGGTTTGTCGGGGGACCTGTCGTCGGGGCGACGTGGCGGGCCACCGGTGCTCAGAGGCGTTTGCGTCGCGCCTCTCGCTTCACCTTCGCGGCGCGCTTCTCGACCTCCTTGCGGAGCTCGGCGATGCCCGAGATCGCGCTGCGGATCATGGTCTCGGCCTCCCTCTTGCTGGCCTCGGCAGCGGCGAGGCTCTTCTCGAGCGCCTCGAGACGCTGACGCAGCTCGTCGATCGACAGGTCGGCAAGCGGGTTCAGCGGTGCCGTCGGTCGCAGCTCGGCGACGATGGACCGCAGCACGGACGCCGGGATCGCGTAGCTGTCCACACGACCCGAACGCGCGATGTTGAGACCGACGACCTGCCCGTCGAGCTGCACGATCGGCCCGCCACACTGGTCCGGCCACAGGACCGTGTCGTGCTGGAGCGCCAGCGGGAAGTTCGAGCGGCGCGTGCTGACCTCGCCGCCGAGCAGGTTCATGCGGTCGAGTCGCTGCTGGCGTGAAGCGGGGAGCCGGGACCCGAGCTTCGCGGTCACCTCGATGTCCTCGTCGCCGCGGCGGATCGACAGCTTCACCTCGTCGCCGGGCGAGCGCGCCCGAAGCAGCTCGACGAGATCCGGCCCCGTTTCCACACGGTCGCCGTCCAGCGCGGTGATGACGTCGTTCGGCTGCAACCCGGCCCGGGAGGCGCCGCTGTCCTCGATGACCTCGCCGACGACCGCGCGCTCGTCGCCCATCTTGAACGAGATGCCGAGGATGCCACGCTGGCCGAGCGCGCGTGACGCCACGCTGACGACGCCGAAGGAGACCGCGTCCTCGGTGTATCCCGTCGTCACGACCCAGGAGCCGACGCTCGGCTCGTCACCGGTCGCCCAGACGATCGGCCGCGCCTCGCCGAGTCCGTCCTCGCCGTCGAGGTCGAGAGCCAGCAACGCGATGTCGTGCTTGTCGCTCGAGGCGACGATACGCGCCGATGTCTCTCGACCGCCGTGGAGCTTGCAGCGGATATCGCCCCTCATCTCGCTGGCCTTCGTGATCACATGGCCCGAGGCATCGATGAGCGCTCCGAAGGCCTTCTCGTCACCGTCGCAGAGGATCTGCACGGTGCCTTTCGCCGCCGCCTCGACTGAATCGCGGAACGCGTCCCGGATGCTCGAGTGGCGCTTCTCGGTACGTCGGGGCTCGCGTCCGCGCTCGCGCCGGCGCATCTGATCGAAGGAGCGTCGCAGGCGCTCGACCCCGCGTTCGCGGCGCTCCGAGCGCTCGTCGTCGTCCTTGTCGTCGTCGTCCTTGTCGTCGTCGTCCTTGTCGTCGTCCTTCTTCTTCGGCGGGTCCTCGAGGTCGAGGCCGCCGGTCGGCCGCTCCGGGTCCGGCGGTACGCTCGATCCCTCGTACTTGCCGATCTTCACCTTGACGCTGAACGTGGTATCGTCGCGCCGCACCTCGAGGATTATCTCGTCGCCCGGCTTCTTCTTGCGGACCCGTGTCGCCAGATCCTGAAAGGTCTCGATCGGCTCGCCGTCCGCCTGCGTGATCACGTCGCCGGTCTGGAGGCCGGCCGCCTCCGCAGGACTTCCGTCGGTGACGCCGCCGATCCGGCAGTTGTCGGAGTCGGAGTCCGAAGTCACGCCGAGGTAGGGTCCGCCGCGCGTCGGGACGCTGCCGCGGCCCCGTTGTCCCCACGACTCGCCCTTCTTCAGCCGCTCCCAGGTCTCCGTGAAGGTGTCGACCGGCACGTGGACGTTCGCTGCGAAGGACTGTGAGATGCGGCTGTTGATACCGATGACCCGGCCGTTCATATCGAAGAGCGGTCCGCCGGAGTCACCGCCGACGAGGACGCAGTCCGTGGTCACGGCGCTGCTGCGATTGCGCAGCACCCGGCCGACGCGAACCGGCGGCGCACGGCCGGGCTGGTAGCCGCCGGGGTGGCCCGTCGCGAGGCACCACTGCCCCTCCGCGAGCTCGCCGGACTTTCCCATCTCGACGAAGGGCCACTTGCCCTCCTCGGTGATCTTGAGGAGTCCCGAGTCGATGCCGTGGTTGACACCGAGTGTCTCCGCCTTGACCTGACGGCCGTCGTGGAAGATCAGCGTCACCGTTCGTCCCGGCCGGGCGGATACGTGACCGGCGGTCAGCACGTAGCCATCCTCGCTGACGATCACGCCGCTGCCCTGTCCGCCGCCGGCTCGTACACCGACCGTGCACGGCACGACTCGCCGGGAGACCTCGCGAAAGCGCTCCTGCATCGCGGCGAGGTCGGCGGTGCCGTCGGGCGCCTCCCGGCCGCCGAAGATTCTCTCGAGACGCTCGGAGCTGTCGCTTCGGTCCGATCCGGCAGCGACGCTGAAGACCCCGATCAGCAGGGCGGTCAGAAGGACGCAAGGATGCGCTCGCGCCGAGCGAGGACGAAGACCCGGACCCATCGGCGATTCTCCCGAACAGAGGAGCGAGACCTTCCGCGGACGCGGGGTCCGCGATACGATGGGTACTAGTGTCTCGTCCCAGCGTGGGCACTCAACAACTATTTGGCCCGGTCGGCCCGCTTTTTCCCGTCCCGTCGTTCGGGAGCGCGGAAGTCGACACGACGGGATCCTGCCCGGGGGTCTGGGCGGACGGACTCAGGAGGATACGGGTGTGAGCAGGGTGGTGACGCGAGCACGACCGTCACTGCGAGATGGGAGCCGCCGTCTCCTGCGGGCTCTGGCGATCGCCCTGGCGGTCCTGCCGGGCGTCAACGCGCAGGAGCTCCTGATCACGGAGCTCGTCGCCGTCAACGACGACACGCTTCTCGACGAGGACGGCGAGAGCTCGGACTGGTTCGAGGTACAGAACACGAGCGGCGCCCGGCTCGATCTCGACGGATGGTTCGCCACGGACGAGCCCGGCGTGCCCGGTAAGTGGCGCTTTCCCGCGGTCGAGCTCGGCGCCGGCGAGTTCCTGGTCGTCTTCGCATCCGCCAAGGACCGCGCAGTCGCTGGTGAGGAGCTGCACACCAGCTTCCGCCTCGGCGGCACCGGTGAGTACCTCGCGGTCAACCGGCCTGACGGCAGCGTGTCGCACGAGTACGCGCCGGGGTATCCCGAGCAGCGTCGCGACTACTCCTACGGCATCGCGCAGACGTCGACGACGACGGTGTTCGTCACCACCGACTCGGCAGCCCGCATCAACGTGCCCGTGAGCGGCGCGGACGGCATGGACTGGACGCTCGCCGGATTCGACGATGGGGACTGGACCGACGGTACCGCTGCGGTCGGCTACGACACCGAGGAGCCGGTGGGCAATCCCGGCGACGCGATCAACGTCGCCTCGGCTGGCGAGGCGACGCAGTCGTCGACCCTCGGAAGCTTCAGGGCATCGCTCGGAATCGACGGAAACCTCGGGAACTTCACCCACACCGCCGCCGGTGTCAACACACCCGCGACCTGGGAGGTCGATCTCGGCCGCGTCACGACGATCGGCTCGGTCGTCCTCCACAATCGCAGCGGGTGCTGCGGCTCGCGGCTGCGCGACATCACGGTGATCGTGCTGGATGCTCCGGGCGGCGAGATCGTCTGGCGGTCCGGGCTCCTGAATCCGGAGAACGTGCTCGGCGGTGGCGGCACCGCCGGTCCGGCGGAGCTGACGGTCGACATCCTCGCGGACGTCGGCGGACCGGTCGGCGGCCGGGTCGTGCGCGTCGTGCGTACTCCCGATCCGGATCTCTCGGGGACCGGCGGCGCGGGCAACTCCGATGAGGCCGACGTGCTCTCGCTCGCCGAGGTCGAGGTGCTCGAGGTGCCGCTCCTGGGCTACCACGGGCTCATCGGTACCGACCTCGAGGACGGGATGTCCGGTCTGAACGCGAGTGCGTACATCCGCATCCCCTTCGAGCTCGACGAGGCGCGGAGCCTCGATCTCCTCGAACTGCGCATGAAGTACGATGACGGCTTTGTCGCCTACCTGAACGGCCGGGAGGTCGCGCGCACGAACGCTCCAGCCTCACCCGTCTGGAGCTCGACGGCAAGCCGGAGCAACAGCGACACCCGGGCCGTTGTCTTCGAGGACTTCGTCATCACCGATCACCAGGACGCGCTCGAGATCGGTACGAACCTCCTGGCGATCCACGGCATGAACAGCTCTGCGGGTAGCTCCGACTTCCTGATCGTCCCCGAGCTCCTCGGCAGGACGATCGTCGGCGATGCGCCACGCTACTTTCGTACGCCGACACCCGCAGAACCGAACGACCTCGACAGCTTCGAGGGCTTCGTCTCCGACACGACGTTCAGCGTCGATCGGGGCTTCCACGAGGCGCCGTTCGACGTCGAGATCACGACGCTGACCGAGGGTGCGACGATCCGCTACACGCTCGATGGCAACCGGCCGACGGCGACGATCGGTCGGCTCTACGACGGGCCGATCCCGGTCGACGTGACGACGACGCTGTGTGCGGCTGCGTTCAAGGACGGCTTCGAGCCGACCAACGTCGACTGCCACACCTATCTCTTCCTCGACGACATCGTGCGTCAGGACGTTGCCTCCACGCGCGCGCGAGGCTTTCCCGCGGCCTGGGGCGGGGCGTCGGCGGACTACGGCATGGACCCGGACGTCGTCGGCCAGGACGGACAGGATCGCTACGGCGGCAGGTATGCCGCCACGATCCGTGACGACCTCCGGGCGATCCCGACCCTGTCGATCGTCATGGACATCGACGAGATGTTCGGCTCGCGTGGTATCTACACGAACTCCACCTCGCGCGGTCGGTCGTGGGAGCGGGCGTGCTCGATGGAGCTGATTCACGCGGACGGCCGCAGCGACGTCCAGGTGAATTGCGGCATCCGCATCCACGGGGGTGCGTTTCGCAGCCACGGGCTGACGAAGAAGCACTCGCTGCGTCTCCTGTTCAAGTCGGACTACGGGCCGACGAAGCTGCGCTATCCGATCTTCGGGGGCGAGATCGAGTCCAGCTTCGACACGATCACCCTGCGCGCCAACTCGAACGACGGCTGGCAATGGGGGGCGGCGGGTGCGCTGCCGCTCTACATTCGCGACTCCTTCGGCCGGGAGACCATGCTGGCGATGGACAACGTCGCCTCCCACGAGACCTTCGTCCACCTCTACATCAACGGCGTCTACTGGGGGCTCTACAATCCGGTCGAGCGGCCGGACAGCTCCTTCTCCGCCACCTACTGGGGTGGCGACAAGGACGACTGGGACGCGCTCAGCAACGGCCAGGCCTCGAGCGGCAGCTGGGACGGCTGGAACGCGATGCTCGGGGTCCTTCGCGGCGGTGTGGAGGACTACTCGACCTACATGCGCGCGCAGGGCAAGAACCCCGACGGCACGGACAATCCCGCCTTCACGGCCTACGTCGATGTGGAGAACGTCGTCGACTACGCGATCACCAACCTCTACGTGGGCAACACGGACTGGCCGCACAAGAACTACTGGATCGGCTTCAACCCCGTCGAGCCGAGCGGCTTCAAGTACTACATGTGGGACTCCGAGTGGTCGCTCGGCCTGCGCTCGAATCTCAATACCAACCAGACGACACGCTCGAACGGAGTCATGGAGCCGTACTCGCTGCTTCGTCGCAACGAGGAGTTCCGTGTCTTCTTCGGCGATCGATTGCACGCACATTTTTCGAGCGGTGGTGCGCTCCATGTCGACCCGGAGAACAGCGCGTGGGATCCCGGGAGCCCCGAGGACAACGTCCCCGCCGCGCGCATGGTTCGGCTCGCCGGCGTAATCGAGCGGGCGATTGTCGCGGAGTCGGCCCGCTGGGGTGACCAGCACGCGTCGACATCGTACACGCGCGACGAGGACTGGGCGGTGGAGCTGGCGAACCGCCTGGCGACCTACTTCCCGCGGCGCTCGAACGTCGTGCTCGAGCAGTTCCGCTCCGGTGGCCTCTACCCGCAGGTCGACGCCCCGGTGCTCAACCGGCACGGGGGCTTCATCGAGTCCGGCTTCGAGCTGACGATGCGCGCGAGCTCCGGGCAGATCTACTACACGATCGACGGCGAGGACCCGCGCAACGTCGGTGGTGGGCTCTCTGCGGAGGCGTCCGAGGGCAGCGCCACGGATGAGACGGTCCTCATCGACGAGGGTGATCCGGTGCGCGTGCTCGTGCCGACGAGCGGCGACCTGGGGCTCGAGTGGATCGAGACGGAATTCGACGATTCGGGCTGGCAGAGCGGCACGACCGGCGTCGGCTATGAGGACGGCAGCGGCTATGAGGACTTGATCAACACCGATGTCGGACCGGATGCGAACGACACCAACGCGACGGTCTATATCCGCCTCGAGTTCGACGGCTCCGGTGTCACAGACAGCGACTTTCTCGGCCTCGCGATGAAGTACGACGATGGCTTCATCGCCTATCTCAACGGAGTTCGCGTCGCGTCCGCCAACGCCCCGGAGAATCCGACCTGGAGCTCGACGTCCGCCGGGAGCCACTCCGACAGTCTCGCAGTCGTCTACGAGCCGTTCGACATCACGGCGTTCGCCCCGGAGTTGCGCGACGGGATCAACGTCCTGGCGATTCACGGCCTAAACACGTCGACCGGCAGCAGCGATCTGCTCATTCTGCCGCGGCTTGTCGCGTCGTCCGTGCGCGGCGGGGGGATCATCCTCGATGGGCCGGCGCGAGTGAAGGCGCGGGCGCTGCTCGACGGCGAATGGAGCGCGCTCAGCGATGTTCAGTTCGTCATCGACACACCGCTGCGTATCACGGAGATCATGTATCACCCCGCACCGCCGGACGCCGGGATCCCCTTCGGGCAGGGCGACATGGAGTTCATCGAGCTCGAGAACGTCAGCGGGCGGACGATCGATCTGTCAGGCATCAGCATCGCGGGCGGCATCCGCTTCGACTTCTCCGCCGGCGCGGTGGAGAGCCTGGGTCCGGGACAGGTGGTCGTCCTCGTCGAGAACCTCGCCGCCTTCGCGACGCGGTACAACGTCGGCAACATCCTCATCGCCGGGGAGTTCAGCGGTCAGCTCGACAACCTCGGCGAGAGCCTGCGGCTCATCGGTCCTCACGGCGAGCGCATCCTCGACTTCGAGTTCGACGATCGCTGGCACCCGCTGACCGACGGATCGGGGCCTTCGCTGGTCATCGTCGATCCGTTCGCCGATCGTGACACCTGGGGGCGGCGTGAGAGCTGGCGCTCGAGCGACTTCCCCTTCGGCTCGCCGGGGTGTCGATGAGTCGGACGGAGGCGAGGGCGGTCGACAGCGGCCGGGAGACACCAACCAGGACAGCCGCGTCGATATCTCGGACGTCGTCGCGTTGCTGAGGCATCTGTTCGCGGACGCGGCGATCGAGCTTCCCTGTGGCGACGGCTCCGCGGCGCACGGGGGCAACATCGCGCTGCTCGACTTCAACGGCGATGACGCGGTGGACGTCACCGACGCGATCAACCAGCTCTCGTACCTCTTCGCGCAGGGGCCACCGCACGCGCTCGGTTCCGCGTGCCGGCGTGTTCCGGAGTGTCCGGAAGGTTGCGGGGCTTGACGTCTCCCGGGCCGTCTGCTCAGACGCGTCGTCGCGTCGTCTTCTTCGTGGCCTGCTTCGGCGGCGTCTCGGGCCCCTTCTTCGCTTCGGGGCTCTTCGGCAGCGCGCCGTCGACGATGCGCGCGAGGCGCGCCTCGAGGTCGGCGTTGAAGCCGGACGCGCGGTGGACGATCTTGCCGTCCGGCCCGATGACGTAGAAGGTCGGGATGCCGCTCACCTTGTACGCCTCCGCGACATCGTCACCTTTCAGGAGGAGACCGTAGGTGAACTTCTTCTGCTTCATGTACGCGGCGGCGTCGCCGCGCTCCCAGCAGTTGACGCCGATGATCTCGACCGGCTTGCCCTTGTAGTGCCGGTGGAGCTTCTGGATGCCGGGCATGGCGCGCTTGCACGGCCCGCACCAGGTCGCCCAGAAGTCGAGGACGACGACCTTGCCGCGCAGGCTCTTCAGCGAGACCTTCTCGCCGTCGGGCGCTGACAGGGTCCAGTCGGGAGCCTCGCTGCCGACAGCGAGCAGCCCGGGGCGCTGTCTCGGCTTCGGCGCCTTGTACGCCTGCTCTCGGTAGCCGTCCGGCACCCTGGGCTCGAAGACATCCTCCCCGAGCTCCGGATCGGCCCGCAGGTTCTTCACGAGCAGAATCCGCGCCGTGTCGCCGTCGCTGCCGAGGCGGTCAACCCGATGTGGCAGGTTGTCCTCGCAGCCGAAGTACCAGCGCGCTCGCGCGTCGACTCCGGCGTACTCGACGTAGACCACGTGGCACTCGACGCCGGCGATCGTCTTGCGGCCCTCGTAGGTCCGCTTGTCCGCGTCGAGCTCGTCGCTGAACGGCGTCGGGTGGAGGAACTCCTGCATGAACAGAGTCATCGGCAGCTGGAGCAGCTGGCGCGCATCCGATGCCTTGCCGCGAATCGCGACCTTCGCCGACTCGGAGAGGCTGACGAGATCGTCGCCGTCCGTGATGACATGAAACGGGGTACGTCCGACGAACTCGCCCTTCACGTGAAGCTTGAGCTGCTCCTTGCCCGGATTGTCCTGGGCACGTACGTGGCCCTTGACGTTGAGGGACTGGCGTTCGCCATTCGCCTCGATCCAGAACTCCGCCTCGTACTCGACGCCCTTGACGGCTTTCGAGGCCGTGTCGACGCGTCGGAGGATGGTGAGCGCATCGTCGTCAGTGGCGATGGAGTCGTCAGTGGCGATGGAGTCGTCCCGGGAGAACGACACCGTCGCCGGCGCGAGCAGCGCCGCCAGAAGAATCGCGCGTGCTGACTTCATGAGGTTCTCACTCCTGGGGTGAAGCGGGGCTTGCGGGCCGGATTGCGGTACCGGAATTCATCTTCGGACCGGCTCGCGGACCCCGCAAGGGTTTTGTCGAGGTCCGGGCCGCGTCGGACACTCTGCGGCTGCGCGCGGGCGTCGAGCTCAGCCAGGGCCTCGAGCGGCGCCGGGCTCTTCCTGGGTGCGGCACGGCTCGCCGCTGCTCGACCTGCCCACGTTGAAGCCGTCGCCGCCCTTGTGGCCCTCATCGTCGCTTCCCCAGTGGATGGTCTTGTCGAGCTTCTGGAGCCGCGGAACGTGGTTCGAGCAGTGGAGGTAGGCCTCCTCGACGTCGACGACGACCCAGCGTGCGGGTCGGCGGCCGTCCGTGGCCAGGACGTCCCGCCGCACGTTCTCGGGGAGATCGAGCCATCCGAGCAGCTCGTCGTTCTCGGCGACCTTGGCCTTGCCGTTGACGTGCAGTCCGAGCGTGCTGTCGAAGAAGTCGGCGAAGAACAAACCGACGTGAGGATTCTCCGAGACGTTTCCGAGACTGGCCATGACTCCGTTGCCGCGGTACTCGGGGTAGAGGAGGGTCTTCTCGTCGAGCACGTGGAGGAAGCCGGGGAAGCCGGCGCGTAACGAGCAGTCGCACTCCCCGCTGGAGTCCGCCGTCGCGACGAAGACCATCTCCTGACGGGCGATGAACTGTCGCATCGTGTCGTTGATGTGGTCGAGGACCTGCTTCTTGTAGAAGGCAGAGGCTCGCTTGCAGGTGCCGTGGCGTTTCTGCAGCTCATGCTCGCCGTGGGACCCTGGAAGCTCGGTGCGTTTCTCGGTCATGTTCACAGCTGTCGTTCTTGGGCAGCGTTCGGTTTGTCGAGGTTCCTGGCGGTCAGGAGTAGCTGGGCGTCGCGCGCGGCGCCAAGCCGCGATCATCCGTCTGCGGTGGCGGGGTTCCCGGCCACCAGCCGTGGAGGCTTATCGGGCGCTCTCGTCGATATCGAGCCCGCCCCACGGTCCTGTTTTCGGGTCGGGTCGGCGTCTGACTCGACTCGAAAAGGAGTACCGGAGCCAGCCTCTTCCCGGAGCCTTGCGTGCGTCGCGAATCGTTACCCGGATCCCGGCCGCCGGGGGGGCCTCCTCGGGGAGCGGGAACCGAACCGAAGGGGCGCGACGAAGGAGAAAGGAGAGCGGGGGAAACGGGCGTGAGACGGCCGGCAGCGACATCCGGCGCCGCCGGGCCGGCGGATCCCGTGTGGTTCCGGACGCTTTCCGACGTCGTGTTGTCGACGTCGAGCTCGTGCCCATGGCCGCGTCACTCCTGTCGCCACCAGCTCGCGGGGTCCGTCGAGAGACAGGCTCGTGCGATGCTCTTCGCCGTCTCGGTGACCAGCGTGGCCCGGGCGGTCTCGATCCACTCACCCGTCGCCACGTAGCCCCTCGCCTCGTACTCGCGGGCCTGGATCAGGCACTCGAGACGGTCCGCGTCCTTCGCGATGCGAGCCTCCACGGAGCTCTTCTCGCCGGTCTCGCGCCAGAGCCCCCGGATGCGCTCGGCCACCTTCTGCGGCAGGCCACGCGTCTGGTCGTCGACGGCCCGGCTCTCGCCGTCACCGGTCTCGACGTACGACTTGCCGAGATGATGCTGGTCGTTGACGCGCGACTCGGCGAGGTCGTGGAAGATCGCGAGGGTCGCCGCCTTCTCGGCGTTGGCGCCTTCCATCTCCGCGATGACGAAGGCGATGGCAGCGGCGCGAAAGGTGTGCTCGGCGACGCTCTCCGGATCATCGATGCCGGCCACCCACCATCCGGAGCGACGCACTCGCTTCAGCTGCCCCAGCTCGTAGAAGAACTTCGCGATGGCTGCGGCCACCTGAACTCGTCACCTGTCGTGAAGGGGCAGGACCGGGTAGGGCAGCTGCTGGACGTTTAGCGCGTTGGGGGTGCGCGCCGGCGCGCTCTTCTCCGCCGTGCCGGTGCCCCACGAGCCGTCGTCGCGTTGCGACTCGATGATCTTTTCGCTGACCCATGCGAAGTACTCGCGCCAGTGGCGGCCGCCGACCTGGAACATCGCCTGCGCGCAGTAGTACTGACCGTTGTGGGGAAAGTCGTTGAGCGCCCGGTAGTTCGCCAGCAGGTAGCGCACTCCCTTGCGCATGCGCGGCGAGGAGTAGTCGTCGAGGCTGTAGAGGACGCAGACGCCGGCGGCGGAGCGCGGAAACTCGCTGTAGTCCTTGATCTTCATCTTGCCGTTTACCCGGTATCCGAAGCCGCCATCCGGGTTCTGGGCGCCCCAGATGAAGCGCTTGGCACGATCGACGACGCGCTTGTCGACGAGGATGCCGAGGTTGCGAGCCGCCCGCAGGGCCAGGGTCTGGCAGACCGTGATCGAGGTGTCGCCGCCGCCGTACTCGGCGAGTCGGCCGGGAAGCCCGCCCGGGGCGTAGTCCCAGCCGCCGTTGACCTGCGACCTCTCGATCAGTCGCACGGCACGCTCGAGGGCTCCGCGCAGCTTCTCGTTCTGGCTCCCGCTCATGCCGTACATCTCGGCGAGAAAGAGCGTCGCGAAGCCGTGGCCGTACATCTGGCTGTTCCCGTCGTGAAAATACCCGCTCTTCTTCTGGTACGACAGGAGCGTATGGGTGCTCAGCTTCAGCGCGTCGACGTAGTCCCGCGGCCCGCTGGTGTCGGTGGACCCGCCTGCCAGGAAGGCGAGTCCCATCAGGGCGTTCTCCGCGACCGGGTATCCGGAGCTGCGGAACGAGCTCGTCCTGCGCTGCGTGCGGATGAGCTGCGCGAGACCGCGCGACACCGTGAGGCGGAGCTTCGGCGTGATCTCCGAGCGGATGACCCGGCGTCGGGGCGCCGTTTCGACCTCGCGGACCTGCGAGATCGCCGGTGTCGGGACGAGGAGGCTCGAGGTCGAGGCCGACGAGACGATCATCATCGTCGGCAAGACCGCCGGGAGAATCGTCCCTCGTGTCTGTCGCTGTCTCACGGCCTGATTCCGGCTCGCTGTGGTCGGCGTCCGCCCGCATTGTACGGCGTGCGAGCCCCGTCTTCACCGACTGTTCGTCGGCTTGACCTCGAGCGGACCGCGCGACGAAAAGCTCAGATGAGCTCCGAGATGGGCCGGGCTCCGTCGACGAGGTACTGCGGGCGGCCTGTCGGGTCGAGGATGGTGGTCGAGTTGCTGTCGATGCCGAGGTTGTGGTAGAGGGTCGCGAAGATCTCCGCGTAGCGCACCGGTCGCTCGGTCGCCGTGGCGGCGATGCGGTCGGTTTCGCCGACGACCTGTCCCGTCCTCATGCCGCCGCCTGCGAGCATCGCCATGCCGACCTGAGGCCAGTGGTCGCGGCCTCCGCTGCCGTTGACCTTCGGCGTGCGGCCGAACTCGCCCCAGATGACGATCGACACGTCGTCCAGAAGCCCGCGCTGCTCGAGGTCGGTGACGAGAGCACAGATCGCGTGGTCGACGATCGGCACCAGGTGGCGCATGCGGGGGAAATTCCTGGAGTGCGTGTCGAAATCGCTGAAGGAGACGCTGACGCACCGAGCGCCCGCCTCGACCAGCCGACGTGCCAGGAGGAGCTTGCGGGCCGACCTGTGGTCCTCGCTGTGCTTGCTGCCGCCCCTGCCGGCGACCTTCGACGGCGGCGGCGTGTAGCGTTCGACGATGACGGGGTCCTCCCTCGAGATGTCGAGTGCCTCGGCAAAGCTCCCGGAGGTCAGGATACCGACCGCCTGCTGGTGGAAGCGGTCTACCGCGTCCATCATCCCGCTAGCGTCGACCTCGCGTCGCAGGCGATCGAAGCGCTCGAGGAGTCCCAATCGCGTCGAGAGCCGATCACTCGTCAGGTCCTCGCTGAGGACGAGCGAGGTCTGGTGGTTGGCGCCGAGCCGCTGGAGCTCACCCTTCATCGCCGGCTCGAGCTCACGCGGGAACATCTTCGAGAGGTCGGGACGGAAGGCGCGGAAGGACGGACCGAGATAGCCGGTGCGCGCGCTGTTGCGCACCAGCGGGCGGCCCTGCATGAGGTCGACGAAGGTCGGCACCGGGTCCTTCGCGGAGCCGAGCAGCTTCGTCAGCACGCAGCCCATCGCCGGTTGTCCGCCGATCGAGCTCAGCTCTGCGGTCCTGAACCCGCTCTGGCACTGGAACGCGTCGTGTCGGCTGTCCGCACCGACGAGCGAACGGATGAACGCGAAGCGCTCCGCGAGCTTCGCCGTCCGCGGCATGAGCTCGGTGATACGCACGCCGGGAAGCGTCGTCTCGATCGGTCGGAAGGGGCCGCGCAGCTCGGCAGGCGCCTCGGGCTTCGGATCGATCATGTCCATCTGCGGCGGACCGCCGTCCAGATGGATGTTGATCACGGCCTTGCGCGAGCCGCGGATGCCGAGCGCCTCCTCGGCGCGCAGCAGGTCGACGAGCGAGAGCCCCGCGATGCCGGCGGCACCGGCGGTGAGGAAGCCACGTCGGGAGAGTCGCTGGTCACTTACCGAAGGCATCATCGCTCGCTCGATTTGAACTCGCCGGCCTGGAGCTTGCGTCCGTACACATGATACGCGCGCATGGCGGTCGCCGCGAACAGAAGTGTCAGCGGGATGTTGACCCAGAGCATGACCCCCGTGCCGAGCGCGGTGATGTTGCCGAGTTCCGCGTCCGTCTTGATGAGTCCTGCGGTCGACACGATGATCAGCAGACAGTAGACG
Organism: uncultured Planctomycetia bacterium; assembly: GCA_964390645.1. Lineage (GTDB taxonomy): Bacteria > Planctomycetota > UBA8108 > UBA8108 > UBA8108 > CAYMLL01. The sequence continues at coordinate 15,269 of CAYMLL010000017.1, forward strand.
AGCTTGTAGGGGATCACGGCGCCTTTCCCGAACAGAAAGACCGTCCCCTGCTCGCCGTAGTAGCTCCACGAGATCATCGTCGACACGGCAAAGAGCCACGCCGCGATAACGACCAGCCAGCTGCCGAGACCGGGCTCGACACGATCGAAGGCATGTGCCGTCAGCGCTGCGCCCGGATAGTCGCCGTAGATTTTTCCGTCCACGAGCTTCGGCATGGTGTCCGACTTCACTCCGCTCCACGTGACGAACATCTTGCCGCCTTCTTCACTCACGTCGCCGGAGATGCGATGGAGATCACGACCGGTGTTTTCGTCATCTTCGCCGAAGTTGGCAATAACGAAGACTTCGTCGTCCGTTTCCCAGTCGCCACGTCCGATGCGCTTCGCCTCGTCGTTGCGCCCCGGAATCTCGCCCTTCTCGAGCACCCACTTCTGGTCGTCGTTCTCGGTGAAGACCGGCAAGTCCGTGAACTGCGCCTCGGCGTCGCGATTCCACGCGCCGGTACTGAGGAGCACGAGCGACGTGAGCGTGCAGACGACGATGGTGTCGATGAAGGGCTCCAGCCCGGCGACGATTCCCTCGCGCACGGGCTCCTTCGTCTTCGCGGCGCAGTGAGCGATCGGCGAGGAGCCCTGTCCGGCCTCGCTGGAGAAGAGCGCGCGCTGCATGCCCCAGAGGAAGGCGTAGGCGGTCGTGCCCCCGACGAAGGCGCCGGCCGCCTCGGATGGCGAGAACGCATGCTTGAAGATCAGCGCGATCATGTCGGGAATGCCGTCGATGTTGAGGATCAGCACGTAGGCGGCGGAGAGCAGGTAGATCAGGCACATCAACGGGACGAGCTTGCCAGCGACCGCGCCGATTCTCTTGATACCTCCGATGATGACCGCTGCGACCACGACGCAGAGGATGATGCCCGTGACGATCTCCGGCACGCTGAACGCGTTCTTCGTCACCTTGGCGACGTTCCAGGCCTGGAACATGTTGCCGCCGGTCGCGGTCGAGATCAGGAGCGTGACGCAGAAGACTCCGCCGATGATCGCTCCGAGCCTGGCGAGCCCCATGGCGTCGAAGGCCTTCCTGGCGACCCACATCGGACCGCCTGTGGGTTGGTCGGGGTCGTCGGTGTTGCGATAGAGCATCGACAGGGTCACCTCGGTCGTCTTGAGGGCCATCCCCGCGAAGCCGATGACCCACATCCAGAACACCGCGCCGGGGCCACCGAGCGCGATGGCGACCGCGACCCCTCCGATGTTGCCGAGGCCTACCGTGGCCGAGAGGGCGGCCGAGAGCGCCTGGAAGTGGTTGATCGCGCCCGGGTCGTCCTTCTCGTCGAACTTGCCGAGGGTGACCGCGGCCCCGTGGACCAGCGCGCGGTACTGGCAGAATCCGCTCCAGAGCGTGAAGAGGACACCGGCTCCGAGCACGCAGTAGAGCGCATAGTTGTGCCAGATCACCCCGTTGACCGCGTCCAGGAAACCGTTAAACGCTTCCATCTTGCCGCTCTCACTCCTCTGCGCTCACCGACTCGGGACGCCGATCGCCTGCCGTTCTGACGGGCCATCGGAACCGGAAAGCCCGGCTCCGTCAATCGCCGATCGGGGGAGACGGCGTTGGCGAAGGGCCGGGAATCCTCGTTCGCGTCGAGCAGGAAGTCGTTCGTCCCGACGTCGATGAGGGCGAGGAACTCGATCATGCCCTCGTCGAACACGGCGAGCAGCTACTGCAGCGCGCCGATACCGTCGTGCACGACGCGCCAACCGCTTCCGCCGCCGCCGGCGAGGCTCTTTTCTTGATTGCGAGGGAATCTGCAGCGCTCGCGGCCCTGGCGACGTCCACTCAGCGCTTGTCGGGACTGTCCGGTTCTCTCTTCACGAGAGGGTACTGCCGCTCACCTTTTCCACGAGTCAGAACCCCGTGCTCAGGCGGCGGGATTCAAGGAGTCTCGAGAGACCTGCGCCTTCAATCCTCCAGCTCGACCCCGAGCCCATCGGCGATGCGGTTCGCGAACGCGTAGTACGACGTCACCTCGCAGATCGCGAGCACGTCCTCGTCGCTGAAGCCGACGGCGAGGAGGCTATCGACGTCGTCCCTGGTCATCTCCCCGGGTGTTTTCGACAGCTTGGCCGAATAGTGGAGCATCGCGGAACGCTTGTCGTCGAGGCCGGCCGACAGCCAGTCGGCCTCGATGCGCGCGAGCAGCTCGTCGTCGCGAAGCAGGCGGCGCAGACCGCGCCGGTGGTGGACCACTCAGTAGTGGCAGCCGTTGATCTGGCTCACCACGAGCGCGATCATCTCGCGCTCGACCTTCGGAAGGCTCGGCGTCGAGCGCATCACCGCGCCGTAGAGGGCCAGGTGGCCGCTCAGACCGGTGGGGTGGAGCGAGTGGACGCGGACGATGTTGTCGAGCCGTCCGCTCAGCGGGTCGACCGCCTGCTTGTAGATCGCAAGCAGGCGCTCGTCAGCATCGTCGGGATCGATGGTGCGGATCCAGGACATTCGCGAGTCTCGCTACTCGGATCGTTCGGGCCGGCGAGCCGGCCGCGTCGTCGTCGTTCCCGACCGGGTCAGTGGTTTTCCGGACGGAAAGGGAACAGTCCCCTTTCCGCCTGGAAAACGTGGCCGCCGCAGCTGTTCATGGTGCCTGGTCGCAAGCCGTCGCCGTGTCGCAGCCGAGGGCCTCGTCGGTATCCACGGTCGAGTTGCCGCAACCCGGGAACGGCGCCGGCGGCTCGTCGCCACCGAGGAAGAGGTACGACAGCAGGTAGACGCCGCTGGTCAGCGACACGTCTCCCTCGAGGTTGGTGTCCGCTGCCGCGAAGCACGGGGGACGGGCACCGCCGAGAAAGAGGTAGTTGAACGCGAACACCGCGTCGGTGAGCTCGGGCACGCCGTTGCCGTCGACGTCGCCGCGAGTGAAGGGGCCGACTCCGGAGCTGACCTCGACCCCGACGCTGCAGGTCGCGTCCTCCGCGACGTCATCGCAGTCGGGGTCATCGTCGACCGTCACCGTGACCAACCAGTCGCCGTCGACAGCCAGCGACAGAGTCGCCTCGGGGCTCGCCTGCGGCCCGACGACCGTCGGCGGGTCGATGGTCGGGTGCACCGCCGTGAACGTGTACCGGATGTCGTCTCCGGAGTCGTCGACTGCCGTGGCGGTCACGACGTACTCGCCGGGAGATCCATCTCCGGCGACGTCGAGGCCCTGGCAGTGGGTGTCACCCTCCGCAGGACACGGCACGGGCACGGAGACCTCCGTCGAGCACGATGCGTCGCCCGCGATGTCGCCGCAGTCGGGATCGTCATCGACGGTCACGGTGACTGTCCACGTCGTGTCGACCGCGAGCTCGAGGGTCACGGTGGAGTCGGTGCCGGGGCCGGACGTCACCGGATCCTGGCCGTCCGCTGCCGCCTCGAAGGTGAAGATCACGTCGTCGCCCGAATCGTCGGTCGCGACGGCGCTGACCTCGTAAGCGGCCGTGTTCGCTCCGCCTCCGCCGCCGGCGAGCGGCTGGACGTTGAGGCCGTCGCAGTGCGTGTCGCCCTCCTCGGGACAGCACGAGGGCGAGTCCTGGCCGCAGATCTCCGCGACCTCGTCCGTGGAGATCGCGTAGTTGAAGATCATCACGTCATCGATGGTCCCGGTGAGCTCACAGCAGGTCGAGCCGCGGAGAATGCCGCCGATGGTGGTCGTGTCGAGGGTGAGCGTCGGACGCGTGTAGTCGAAGTCCGTGCCGTCCTCGATGCCGTCGACATAGAGCGTGACGTCTCCGTTGTCGTCAACCCAGCAGACGTGGTGCCAGGTGCCGTCGAAGACGGTCTGTGTCGACTTCACATGGCTGCCCTGGGAGGCGCTTCCCGAGTCGTCTCGCAGGTAGAGGTCGAGAGCTCCGGTGTTGCCCGTGTTGTCGGAGCCGAGGTTGAAGAGCGGTCGGTTGTTCGTCGTCGACCCCTCCGACCAGATTCGCTTGTCCGCCTGCTGTCCGGCCTTGACCCACATGGCTATGGTGAAGGCGCCGCCCGCGTAGAGCGGCAGTCCGGTGTTCTGCGCGACGATGATCACGTCGTCGTTCGCGCCGCCGGCGCCGTCGCCGGAGAAGGAGATCGCCCCGGCGGGGTCACAGTCCCAGCCCTGGACGAAGACGGGATCCCCATCGCCGTTCCAGGCTCCATCATTGTCGCCCTGCGAGTCGAGGAGGTCACCGCTGAAGGTCCAGCTCGAGATTCTCAACGCGGGTGTGGAGCGCACCTCGATCTCGATCTCGCAGCACATGCTCTCCCCCTCGTCGCGACAGAGGAGGTGGTCGTCAACGCAGACGGATGCGATCCACGTGCCGGTCTCCGTGAGGTTGCGGTCGAAGGCGTTCTGGTCCGTCGGACCGATGCGCTGGTAGTCGCCCGACGGGCTCGTGAGCTCGAAGGTGTACCAGAGGGGGTCCTCCCCCGCGTCGCTGCCCGTGGCCGTGAGCGTCCAGTTGCCGGCGACCGCGCCCGCCGGACCCGCTGCGACGAGTCCGTCGCAAGATGTGTCGCCGTCAGCCTCGCAGTCGTCCGGCTCCGGCACCATGGCGACGATGGTGTCCTCGTCGAGCGCGTGGTTGTAGACGCGCACGTCGTCGATCGCGCCGGCGAACCAGTGCGACGCGGCCGCACGCAGGATGCCGCCGATCGTCGTCGTGTCCATCAAGACGAGTGGCGCACGCGTGTAGCTCGGCATGGTCGAGTCGAGGATACCGTCGATGTATATCGAACAGGAGCCGTTGTCGTCGACCCACGCGATGTGATGCCACTCGCCCTCGTCGACGCCGTCGTCGTCGAAGGCATCGCGGGCGGAGTGGGCATGGCCGACGAGCGTGGCGCCTCGGCGAATGTAGATGTCGACCGTGCTGTCCGCACCGGCGTTGTGCGTTCCGATGTTGAGCAGCGGGTTGCCGTCACTGGTCGAGCCCTCGGAGAAGATCCGTCGATCGACCTGACCGGCGGGCCCCCGGACCCACATCGTCACCGTGTAGGCCGAGTTGGCGTAGATCGGCAGTCCGCTGTTCTGGGTGAAGGAGACGAGGTCGTCGACCCCGTCGAAGGACAGCGCGCCGCCGGCCGAGCCATCGAATCCGTCTACGTAGTTCTCGCCGCTGAGGTCCGGGTCGATCCAGGTTCCGTCGTTGCCACCGGGGCCGCTGTCGGCGAGGTCGCCGTCGAGCGTCCAGTGAGAGACGCAGAGCGGCTCGGGATTGACGGTGAGCTCGAGAACACAGCGCGCGTCATCGGCCTCGTCGAGACACTCGAGGTCGTCGTCCGCGAGGACGCTGATCGTCCAGGCGCCTTCGCCGAGGAAGAGGTCCACCACTCCGGTGTCACTGCGGCTCAAGGAGACGCTGTTGCCGTCGGGATCGAAGACTTCGATCTCGAAGAAGATCGTGTCACCCGAGTCGTCGGTCGCCGAGGCCGCGAGGCTGTAGCGTCCGGCGCCGCCTCCGACGGGAGACGCGACGACCTCGATGCCGTCGCAGTGCGTGTCGCCCTCCGGGGGGCACCCTTCCACGGGGATGAGCTCCCGGACCTCTGCCTGGCTCAGCGCGTGGTCGTAGAGCCGGACGTCGTCGATGGCGCCGGAGAGGTGGCAGCAGGGCCCGCCCCGGAGGATGCCGCCGATCGAGGTGCGGTCGAGCCCCGTCAGCTGGCGCGTGTAGTCGAGGTCTGCGGTGTCGCGTACCCCGTCTATGTAGACGCTGACCTCACCGTCGTCGTCGACGTAGACGACGTGCTTCCAGGTCTCGTCGAAGAGAATGATCGAGTTGCGCTGGTGACCCGGTCCGGGGCGCAGATAGCGGTTGAAGAGCCCGTCGGCCCCCGCGTTGTGCGTGCCCAGGTTGAAGAGCGGGGTGTTGCTCGTGGAGGAGCCCTCCGAGAAGATGCGCCGATCGCGCTGCACCGGCGCGTTGACCCACATCGCGACCGTGAACGCCGGGTTGTCGGTCACCGGCAGGCCGAGGGTCTGCGTCACCCGCACGTAGTCGTTCGCGCCGTCGAAGAGTATGGCGCCGGGATTCGTGCCGTCGTGACCGGCGATGTAGCTCGGGCCGGCGTCGTCGCCGAAGAAGGTGCCGTCATTGCCGTTGCCCGTGGCGTCCGCGACGTCGCCGTCGAAGGGAAAGTGGGCTACCAGGTCCGCTCGGATCGCCGTCGGCGTCAGAAGCGCCACGGTGAGAAGTGCCGGAATTGTCGTTCGCACGGTAGGTTCCTCCAGGAGCTCTCGGCTCGTCTCGTTCCTCGTTCCTCGTTCCTCGTTCCTCGTTCCTCGTTCGTGCACCGCGTTTCAGGGAACGCAGGTGTTCGCCAGGGTCGCACAGTCGAGCCCGTCGACGTCACCTTCGGCATCCGGGCCGCAGTCGTCCGTGGTGTAGGTGGTCTCCGAGGGCGCCGGCGCCCTCGGTGGCGGTCCGCCGGTGAACAGGTAGCTGAACACGACGACCGCATCGCTGATGACGAGCGCGCCGTTGTTGTCCGTGTCGGCCGCGTCCATGCAGGCCGGTGGCGGTCCGCCGGTGAACAGGAAGTTGAGCGTCACGACGCCGTCGGTCAGGTCGATGACGCCGCTGGAGTTCGTGTCTCCGCGCACGAACGCCTCGGTGTCCGGCTGGCACCCCTTCAGCGGCGCGCAGACCGGGTCGTCGCAGTCGGCGAGGCCGTTGCCGTCCTCGTCGCCCTCGACGTCGCAGTCCTCCTCCTCGGGAACCTCGCCACCGACACAGCCGTTCTCGTAGATCGACAGCACGTCCGCGTCGTCGAGCGCGTAGCTGAAGGCGCAGACGTCGTCGATGTCGCCCGTGAAGAGGCAGCAGGTATTCCCGCGGAGGATGCCGCCGATGGTCGTGATGCTCAGCGGCATCTGTGCGGCCGTCGGCTTTGCGTAGCTGAAGTCGGTCGCGTCGCGGACACCGTCGATGTAAAGCGCCGCGTCGCCGCTCTCATCGACCCAGGCGATGTGGTGCCACGTGCCGTCGAACGCGGCACCCGTCGACAGCCGGTGGCTGACCGGGGCCTGGCCGCCGAGCGTGCGGATGTAGATGTCGACCTGCGGGCCGGTTCCCCCGACGTGCGTGCCGATGTTGAAGAGCGGCGCGTTGCTGGTATCCGTGGACTCCGACCAGACCCGGTCGTCGGCGTTCGGAGCTCCGACCGATCCATCGCCCCGGACCCACATCGAGATGCTGTAGGCGGGATTGTTGTACACCGGCAGGCCGTCGACGGTCTCCGCGCGGACGACGTCGTCGATGCCGTCGAAGCTCAGGGCGCTCTCCTCGTTGTCGTCACGGTCCACGACGAAGACCGGCTCGCCGCCGAGGAACTCGCCGTGATTCCCGCTCGGCTGCGAGTCGAGGAGATCTCCGTCGAGCTCCCAGTGCGAGACCAGGATCTCCGGCGGCGGGGCGACGGAGATGTCCTTCGTACACGACGCGTCGTCGGCGGCGTCACGGCAGAGCAGATGATCGTCGACGGTCAGCGTGACGGTGTAGTCGCCACCGCTGAGGTAGAACGTCGCCTCCGGAACCGGCCCCGGACCCTGCTGGGCGTGGAAGTCGTCCTCGCCGGTCACGGTCCACAGGTAGAGGATCTCGTCGCCGGAGTCGTCACCGGCGTCGAAGGCGGTGAAGGTCCAGTCGCCGACACCGTCGGCTGGCGGGCCCTCTACCTGGAAGTCGTCGCAGTGCGTGTCGCCCTCGTCGTCGCAGTCCTCGGGCTCCGGGATGGCCGCGAGAACCTCGTCGGGGCCGAGAGCGTGGTTGAAGAGCCTGACGTCGTCGATCTGTCCGGTGAACCAGTGGCTCGGCGCGGCGCGCAGGATGCCGCCGATCGTCGTCGTGTCCGTCGGCATCGGGGGCTTCGTGTAGGTGAAGCTCGTCGCGTCGCGCACACCGTCGATGTAGAGGACGGCGTCGCCACCCCGATCGACCCACGCGATGTGGTGCCACTCACCATCGAAGGCCTCGCGATCGGACCAGCGGTGGTTGATCGCCACGGGCCCGCTTTCGGGACGGATGTAGAGATCCACCTGTCCCGTCAGGCCACGGTTCTGGGTGCCGATGTTGACCAGCGGCGCGTTGGTCAGCGTCGACGCCTCGGAGAAGACGCGGAAGTCGTTCTGAGGGAATCCCTTCACCCACATCATGACCGTGTAGGCCTCGTTGCCGTAGAGCTGCAGGCCGCCGCCGTCGGTGTCCTCGAGGTTGATGACCAGAAGGTCGTCGAAGCCGTTGAAGTCGGCCGCGCCTTCCGGGTTGCCGTCGAAGCCCTCGACGAAGGCCGGATCGAGGCCGCTGAACGGCAGCGCCTCGGTGTTGCCCGTCGAGTCCTCGAGGTCGCCGTCGAGCGGGAAGTGCGCGACGAGCACCGGCTCCGACGCCTCGATCTCGATCTCCAGGGAGCAGGACGCGTCATCGGCCTCGTCGCCGCAGCCGGCCCCGTCGTCGACGGTGACGGTGAGTGTCCAGACGCCCGACGTCAGCGGGAAGCTCGCGGTCCCGGTCTCGTTCGGCCCGGCTCGCAGAGGGGCCTCCTCGCCGCGCTGAGCGGTGAACGTGTAGCTGACGAGGTCACCCGAGTCATCCGATGCGAACGCGGTGAGCGTGTAGGTGCCGGGTCGATTGTCCTCGGGGCCGTCGACGCCCAGGCTCTCGCAGTGCGTGTCGCCCTCTTCGGGGCAGACGACGTCGATCTCGGTGCTGCAGGTCGCGTCGTCGGCGACGTCATCGCAGAGCGGATCGTCGTCGACGGTTACGCTGATCGTCCACGTACCCTCGCCGAGGTTCCAGTCGACGAAGTTCTCGAGCTGCGGGCCGACCGAGACCGGGCGGGCGACACCGTTGTCGCGGGTGAAGGTGTAGCGGATCACGTCGTCGGAATCGTCGACCGAGTCGAGCGCGGTGATGGTGTAGAGACCGGGATCGCCGTCGTCAGGTCCCTCGACGAGCAGGTCGTCGCAGTGTGTGTCGCCCTCGTCAGGGCAGCCCACGGGCGGACAGAGCTCGTCGATCTCCTCCTGCGTCAGCGCGTGATCGTAGATGCGCACGTCGTCGATCGCTCCGGTGAAGAGGCAGCAGATGCTCTCCGAACCATCGGCATCCTGTCGCAGGATGCCGCCGATCGTCGTCAGGTCGAGGTCCATCGCCGGGCGGGCGTAGTTGAACGTGGTCGGGTCTCGGGCGCCGTCGACCCAGAGCGTGCCCGTACCATCATCGTCTACAAAGACGACGTGATGCCAGGTGCCGTCGAATGGCTCGGCGGTCGACCAGATGTGGTTGGCCGGAGCTCCCGCGCCGGGGTTCCCGCGTACGAAGAGGTCGAACTGGCCGGTCTGCCCGCGGTTCTGTGTGCCGAGATTGTAGAGCGCCGACCTGTTCCCGGTCGTGCTCTCCGACCAGATGCGCTTGTCGTTTTGCGCGCCACCTCGCACCCACATCGCCACGGTGAAGGTCGAGTGCTGGTAGAGGGGCAGCGAAGTGCTCTGCGCGACCTCGACGAACTCGTCGATACCGTTGAGCTCGATCGCGGACTCCGGGTTGCCGTCGCGGTCCTCGACAAAGAGAGGCACGCCCGCTCCGTGGAAGGAGCCGTCGTTGTCGGCGAGGTCATCCTCGAGATGTCCGTCGAGCGTCCAGTACGAGATCTGCTCGGCCGGTAGAGGGTGTGCTGTCAGTGTCGACAATGCAAAAAACAGCAGTGCGCAGCGTCGGATTCGTTGCGGGTTCACGCGTGGATCTCCGCCGCAGAGAGCGGCCGTGAAGAGTCAGTGCTCGGTGATGGAACGGAGACGGCCGGGCTCACCCAGAACCCGGTCGAGGATCACCTCGCCATCTTACTCGGAGCACGTTACGTCGACACGAGGTTTCGATCCGGATCCGGCGCTTTCTGGGAATCGCCTTTCTCTTGGGGTATGCTGTCGCGGACACCGAGAGGCCGATCCTCGACGGAGCCGATGTCGTCGGGGCGGAGCGTAGGGAGAGCCGATGAAGGTGCTCGTGACGATCAAGCGCACGCCCCAGCGCGATGCGCGGATCCGGGTCTCCGCCGACGGGGCGGCGCTGGAGCTGGACGGCGTGAAGTTCGAGGTCAATCCCTTCGACGAGCTCGCCGTCGAGGAGGCGCTGAGGATCGGCGAGGCTCGTGACGACGTCGAGGTTGTGGTCGCCACCGTCGGCGCCGAGAGTTGCCACCAGCAGCTCATCAGCGCGCTGGCGATGGGGGCCGACCGTGCGGTGCGCGTCGACACGGATGAGGATCTCGACAGCCTGCAGGTCGCCAGGGCGCTCGCCGCGCTCGTCAAGCGCGAGAATGCGGACCTCGTTCTCGCTGGAAAGCTCGCGGTCGACGACGAGTCCGGCCAGGTTCCGTCGATGGTGGCGGGACTTCTGGGCTGGCCGCAGGCGAATCAGGCATCGAAGATCGAGCTCGCTGCCGACGTGACCTCGGCGCGGGTGACCTGCGAGGTCGACGCGGGGCTCGAGGAGATCACGATTCCGCTGCCGGCCGTCATCACCGCCGATCTGCGTCTGAACGAGCCGCGCTACGCATCGCTTCCGGGCATCATGAAGGCGAAGAAGAAGCCGCTCGACGTCGTGCCGCTCGCGGACCTCGCTGACGTCGGCGCCAGGCGCGAGAGGGTCACGTCGTACCGTTCTCTGCCGCCGAAGGCCGCGGGCGTCAAGGTCGAGTCGGTCGACGCTCTCGTCGAGGCGTTGAGCGAGAGGAAGCTGATCTGAGGTCGGCCTCGCGCCGTCGTGGAGAACACAGGTATGTCGGATGTTCTGGTCGTCATCGGACCGGCCACCTCGCCCCTTCGCAAGGGCGATCTGGCGGCGGCCGGATTTGCAGAGGCAGCGGTCCAGGCGAGCGGCGGCGCGTTCGATTTGCTCCTCACGGGGCCCGAGGCTCCGGCTGCGGCGGCGGATGCGGCGAAGCTCGGCGTGCGCCGCGTCTACACGCTCTCGGGTGGTGAGCTCGCGTTCTCGACGCCGGAGGTCTGCGCGGCGGCGGTCGCCGCCTTTCTCGACGGTCACGAATACCGTCTCGTCGCCGCGGCGACGAGCTCGGCGAGCAAGGAGTACATGCCGCGCCTCGCGGCGCTGCTCGACGTGCCGATGGCGTCGGACGTGCTCGCGATCGAGTCGCTGGCCTCCGACGCGGCCGTCTTCACGCGCGCCGTCTTTGTCGGCAATCTGCTCGCCAGCGTCGAGCTCGGAGGTCCGCGTGCGGTCGTCACCTGTCGCGCCTCGGAGTTTCCGGCGCGCGAGCCGACTGCAGAGGCCTCGCCTGTCGAGGCCGTGACGCTCGATGACGGCTTCTCACCGGGGCCTACCAGGGTCTTTGAGGCGCTGCACCAGGCGAAGTCCGAGCGACCGGACCTCAAGGAGGCCGACAAGATCGTCTCCGCGGGGCGCGGCACGCGCGGCCCGGACGAGGGCATCCCGCTGTGCGCCGAGCTGGCGGACGTTCTTGGAGCGGCCCTCGGGTCGACTCGCGCCGTTGTCGACGCCGGCTGGTTGCCGAACGATCTGCAGGTCGGTCAGACGGGCAAGATCGTCGCGCCGGATCTCTACGTGGCGATCGGACTCTCCGGGTCCATCCAGCATCTCGCCGGCATGCGCAACTCGAAGACCATCGTCGCCATCAACAAGGATCCCGAGGCGCCGATCTTCGAGGTCGCCGATATCGGTCTCGTCGCCGACCTCTTCGACGTGGTGCCGGCGTTGACAGAGGCGATTCGCGCCAGGAAGAGCTGATTGCCGTGTGGGCACTCGCCGTCGTCACGCGCGAGATCCTCTGGAACGTGCCGGGCTGGGCGCAGGCGCTGATGTACCTGTGCTTTATCGCGGCGGCGGGGCTCTGCACGTACGGGCTCTGGGAGCGCGCGCGGTTGTGGAGGAGGGGGAAGGCGGCTGCCGAGCCCGCTGCGCTGCGCGAAGTTCTCGGGCGTTGCTGGCGCCGCGCGATCCTGCAGACCAGGCTCTGGCGCTCGCCGATGGCGGGGCTCAGCCACCACTGTATCTTCCAGGGCTTCGTGGTGCTCTTCATCGGCACGTGCATCGTCGCGGTCGAGGAGTACGGCTCGGCGCTGCTCGGCCGCGAGCACCTGATCTTCACCGGCACCTTCTACCTCGTCGTCTCGTGTGCGCTCGAGGTTTTCGGGGTCGCATTTCTCTTCGGGCTCGTCCTCGCGGTCCTCCGCCGCCGCAGCGATCCGCGCTTCCGGCCGCTGGCGCGTGCGGTCGACTCGGCGATCATCTGGCTCTTTGTCGTCATCGGAGTCACCGGTTTCGTCGTCGAGGGGCTGCGCATCGCCGGCGCGAACGGGGGCATGGAGGAGCACGGCTTCGAGAGGTGGTCCTTCGTTGGCTGGTCGCTCGCGCACGTCTTCCGTGGCCTCGGTGAGGAGGCGATCGCAGCCTCGCACCTGTCGCTCTGGATCGCGCACATGCTCCTGTCGATGGCGTTCATCTCGCTGATTCCCTACTGCAAGCTGCGGCACATCTTCTTCGCGCCGATTCACGTGTCGCTGTCGGAGCCGCGTCCGTCCGGTCAGTACCGCGGCATCTCGCTCGAGGAGGTCGAGGAGACCGGGAAGTACGGTGTCGCGGAGGTCGAGGACTTCTCGCGTCGCCAGCTGATCAGCTTCGACGCCTGCACCGAGTGCGCGCGTTGCCAGTCGGTGTGTCCCGCGTACGCGACGCAGAAGCCGCTGTCCCCGATGCGAATCGTGCTCGACACTTCCCGTGCCTCGCTCCTCGAAGAGCCGCTGCACGGCGATCACATCCGACCGGAAGCGCTCTGGGCCTGCACGAGCTGCGGTGCCTGTGTCGCCGAGTGCCCGGTCCACATCGATCAGCTCGGTGCCATCGTCGACCTGCGCCGTCACCTCGTCGGGGAGGGCGAAATCCGGGGCAGCGAGCAGACCGCCCTGCGCTCGGTCGGGGCGAGCGGCAACCCGTGGGGAATGCCGCAGGAGGATCGGCTCGAGTGGGCCGAAGGGCTCGAGGTGCCGACGCTCGCCGACGAGCCGCATCCCGAGGTGCTCTTCTGGATCGGCTGCGCAGGAAGCTACGACCGCCGTGCGCAGAAGGTGACCCGGGCGATGGTGAGGATCCTCGTGGCCGCGGGCGTGCGCTTCGCGGTGCTCGGCAAGAAGGAGCGCTGTACCGGTGATCCGGCACGTCGCATGGGCGATGAGTTCACCTTCCTGGAGCTGGCGCAGGCGAACGTCGAGACGCTGAACGCGGCGAAGGTCGAGCGCATCGTGACGACGTGCCCTCACTGCCTGAACAGCATCGGTCGGGAGTACCCCGAGCTCGGCGGCAGCTACGACGTCGTCCACCACACGCAGCTCATCGAGGAGCTGATCGCCGCGGGTCGCCTGAGGCTCGAAGGCGGCGACCGCCGCAGGACCGCCTTTCATGACCCGTGCTACCTGGCGCGGCACAACGGCGTCGTCGACGCTCCGCGTCGGGCGCTCGAGGCGACCGGCGCCGGTGTCGTCGATCCCGAGCTGTCCGGCGAGCGCGGCTTCTGCTGCGGCGCCGGAGGTGGGCGCATGTGGATGGAGGAGGACATCGGCACGCGCATCAACGAGGAGCGCTTCGTTCAGCTCGAGGTGCTCGAGCCCGAGGCGGTCGCGGTCGGCTGTCCCTTCTGCATGACGATGATGCGAGATGCGGCCGCGGCGAAGGACAGCGGCGTCGAGGTCGAGGACGTCGCGGAGATCGTCGCCAGACG
>CAYMLL010000017.1:29042-50163 GCA_964390645.1 uncultured Planctomycetia bacterium
GCTTCGGGATGACCGCGTCGGGATGATCGCCGTCGCCGTCGCCGTCGCCCTTACTGTTCGTCGCAGCTGGAGCCGCCGGCGCAGCCGAGGCCGTCCTCGGTCGGATCCTCGCCGGGTGGGGTGCGATCGCCCGACTCGTTCCAGCCAGGACCCGGAGGCAGGGGCGCTCGACCCATCTGGAACAAGTAGCGCAGGACACAGATCGTGTCGGCGAAGTCGATGCGACCGTCGTCGTTGCAGTCGCAGGCGTCCTCGCAGCGTGGAACGTGAGGATTCACCGCGGTTCCGAAGACGGTGAGAACGACGTTGGCGGCGTCGGAGATGTTGAGCTGGCCGCTGAAGTCGCAGTCACCGCGGAAGAAGCGGGGCCGACCGACAAAGTTGACCGTGCTGTTGAAAAGCTGCGGATGAACGGACTGGTTCTCGGTGGCGACGACGTTGGCGATCGGCACGTTGCCGCGGGCGTTGGCCCCGTCGCAGAACTCGATCGGCACGGCGCCCAGGCAGAACTGCTCGTCGTCGAGAACGTCGAATTCGACGGTGCCGAGGCGCAGAAACATGTCGGTCGGAGGCAGCGTCTTGCCGTCGAAGGGAGGCAACGCGTCGACGAGGATGCCGAGGATGAGCTCGCAGCCATCGCCGTCGTCAGGGTCGTTGTCGCACTGCAGATCGATGAAGTCGACTCCGACCGCCCCGACGATCGTATCGCTGATGTCGAGAGAGTCCTCGCGGCAGCGCAAGCCGCAGGGAAAGCAGACGACCATCGAAAGACCCTGGATCTGGTCGTACTGTGGACCGCCGGCGACGAAGTCCTCGGGGGACTTGTAGAAGAACGCGATCTCCGTCGTGTCACCGAGCACGGCGTCGACCGGGTCCGGAAGGCCGTCCGCGTTCAGCGTGCGCGAGCCGAGCGCGAAGGCTTGCCCGGCGACCTGGCAGACGTTGGATTCCACGCACTCCGGGTCGTCGCAGTCGATCAGCTCGTCCTGATCGTTGTCGAGGTCGTCGTCACAGATCTCCTCGACGATCGCACACGTGAACTCGCCGTTGGAGAGGACCGGTCCGGTGCTGATGCCCCCGACGACGACGATGTTGTCCTTCGGGGGAACGCCGAGCGCGCCGTCGACGAAGGCCAATTCGTAGACCAGGGGCGCGTTCGGTCCGGGCGGGGTCTCCTCGCAGCAGTAGTGGAAGCGTCCGACGATGTGGTCGTCGCCCACGGGGATCACGTTGCCTTGCAGGGGCGAGAGGAGGTCGAGAACAACGCCCAGCGTGCCGCCCTCGTCGAGGATCGTCGGCTGCACGAAGTCGGCGCCGAACTCCTCGGCCGCGGTGCCGGCGATCGAGATCTCCTCGAGCCGCAGTCCCGGCGGGTGCCCGATGGCGAGCACGTAGCCCTCGACGACATCGACGGGATTGCTCATGTGGATCTCCACGGAGCCGCAAGGGCTGCCGGCTTCGTTGGCGCCGTCGCGGATGGAGAACTCGACACCGGTGCGGCCCGTGCACACGAGGAGACCGGGCGTCAGCGCCAGCCCGTCGCTGGCGCCGTAGGACCGACCGCCGACGACGACTATGTTGTCCAGCAGGGGGCCGTTCTCGACCGCGGCATGGGCGGAGTCGCGGAACCGGATCGGCGTCTGACGCTCCTCGTAGGCGCCGGGTAGACAGCGGAGCTGCATCATCGCGACGTCGGTGACACCGTCGGGCTCCGCCCGAGGTATGGTCTCCGGTCCTTCGCCGTCCTCGTCGACGACGACTCCGAGCACCGCGAAGCCGGGCTCCACGCGACGGGAGACGATGTCGGCATTTGCCAGGGCCGCCGTGGGAAGGAGATCGATCCCCTCGGCCAGCTCGCTGTCCCACTCGAAGACGGCGACCAGACCCTGAACGTCGGCGTCTGCCGTCAGCGTCAGCGGCACGTCCGTCACGCGGGACTGCACACCGGACACCTCACCGAGCGTGAGACGGAGGTTCTCCTGGCTGACGGCGCCGGGCGTCCATACCCCGCCGCCCAGAACCAGAACGGTGGCGATATGAATCCTTCGAAGACCCATGATGTCCTTACAGAGCCCCCTTTTTTCGCATTCCGTCCTGGCTGGCTGACCAGGCAAGTCCAAACGGATGCGTCCTCGTTATCACTTCAGCTTAGAGGTGGATCTCGTGCATTCCAAGGCAATTCGGGCTCCGAGCTCGAGTTCCCCGCGCCCGGGCGGGGCGCGGGCACGGGTGTGATGGCCAGGTCACGCGAGGATCCTGTCGCGGCCGGGGTCGTGGAGTGCGCCGACTTGGCGGGTCGCCCCGACGGTCTCGCCCATGACCTCGATCTCGAAGTCGCCTTGCCGGGCGTGTGCGGTCGGCACGTACCCGTAGGCGATCGACGACTCGGCGGTGTAGCCCCAGCCTCCGCTCGTCACCACGCCGAGCACCTCGCCGTGTCGGCAGATCGTCTCCCCGCCGTGAAGGGGTCGATACTCCCCGAGCACGAAGCAGCAGAGCCGCCGCGACACGCCGTCCTCCTTGGCTCGTGCCAGCGCCTCCCGGCCGACGAAGTCCCCCTTCTGGAGCGAGACGCAGAATCCGAGCCCGGCCTCGTAGGGATTGTAGTCGGGTGTCAGGTCCGTGCTCCAGTAGCGGTAGCCCTTCTCGAGGCGGCACGACTCGATCGCCCGGTAGCCCGCATCGGCGAGTCCGAGCGGCTCGCCGGCCTCGCGCAGGAGATCATGGACGTAGCCCGCGAACTCGACGGGGATGTGGAGCTCCCATCCGAGCTCGCCGACGTAGGTCACCCGCAGCGCCAGGGCCGGCGCGCAGCCGAGGTGGATCTCGCGACATTGCGCGAACGGGAACGTCGTGTTCGAGAGATCATCCGTGCAGACCTTCGACAGCAGCTCGCGGGAGCGCGGTCCGCAGACGTTGATGACCGCGCGGCTCGATGTCACGTCGCGAGTGTGGACCGCGCCTGCTTCGTGGACGCGAAGGTGCGACTCGATCCATGTCAGGTCGTGCGCGCCGAAGGCCGTGCCGGTCACCACGTAGAAGTGGTCGTTCGCCAGGCGTGCGATCGTCAGGTCGCACTCGATGCCGCCGCGATCGTTGCAGAGCTGAGTGTAGGTGAGCGACCCTGGCGGCCTGTCGATGTCGTTTGCCGCCACTCGTTGAAGGAGCTCGTACGCGCCGGCTCCGGAGACTTCCAGCTTGCTGAAGGAGGTCTGATCGATCAGCGCGACGCACTCGCGGATCGCCCGGTGCTCGCGGCCGACCGCCTCGAACCAGCTCGGCTTGCCGAAGGTGAGCGACTCGTTCACGTCGAGGTCGTCCGTCGCGAACCAGTTCGGCCGCTCCCACCCGAATTTCGAGCCGTAGACCGCACCACGCGCCTTCAGAGTGGAGTAGAGAGGGCTTCGCCGCACGCCGCGCGCGGTGTCGTGCTCCTCCTGCGGCCAGGCGATCGAGTAGTGCTTGCCGTAGAGCTCGAGCGTGCGGTCTCTGACATATGTCGTGCTGCGGTGATGGTCGCCGAATCTCCGGATGTCGAGTGACCAGAGATCGAGGCTCGGCCGGCCTTCGACGATCCACTCGGCGACCATGCGACCCGCGCCGCCGCCAGCCGCTATGCCGTGCGCGTTGAAGCCGGCGGCGACGAAGACGTTGTCACGTTCGGGTGCCTGCCCCATGACAAAATGGCCGTCTGGTGTGAACGCCTCGGGGCCGTTGATCAGCTCGCGCACGCCGACTTTCTCCAGGAGTGGTGTGCGCTTCATCGCCAGCGTCGACAGCTGCTCGAAGTGGTCGAAGTCCGGCTCGAGGAGCTCCTGGCCGAACTCGCGCGGCACGCCGTCTACCGACCACGCGATGGGGTCGTGCTCGTAGCCGCCCATGGCCAGTGCGCCGGACTCCTCCTTGTAGTAGACGAGGTTGTCCGGGTCGCGCACCGTCGGCAGGTTGCGGGGAAGGTCGGGAATCTTCTCGGTGACGATGTACTGGTGCTGTACCGGGATGAGCGGAACGTTGACCCCCGCGAGCTTGCCGAGCTCGCGTGACCAGATCCCGGCCGCGAGGACGACGGTCTGCGCCTCGATGTCTCCCTGGTCGGTGACGACTTTCGTCAGGCGTCTCCCCTTGGTGACGAAGTCGATGACACGTACGCCGCGCTCGATCCTGACGCCGGCATCACGGGCGCCCTTCGCCAGCGCGCGCGTGATGCTGGACGGGTCCGCGTAGCCGTCGGTCGGCAGGAACGCCGCACCGACGACATCGTCCGCGCTCATGACAGGAAAGAGGTCGAGCGCCTCCTTCGGGGAGAGCAGCTCCATTTCCAGGCCGAAGCTCCGCGCCGTCGTCGCACCCTTGCGTAGCTCCTGCATACGCTCCTCGGAACATGCCAGACGTAGACCACCGACCTGCTTCCATCCGGTGGACTGGCCGGTCTCCGCCTCGAGCGAAGAATAGAGCTCGACCGAGTGCGTCAGCATGCGCGTGACGTTGCGAGAGGAGCGCAGCTGGCCGACGAGCCCGGCGGCGTGCCACGTCGAGCCGCTTGTCAACTCGCCTTTCTCCAGGATGAGGACGTCGCGCTCGCCGAGCTTGGCGAGGTGGTACGCGATGCTACAGCCGACGATGCCGCCACCGATGATGACGGTCTGGGCGCGAAACTCCATCGACCTCGGTCCTCCTGCGATCGGTCCTTGGTGCGCGCGACGGAACCTGGAATAGCAGATCGTGCCCGACCTCTCAACTCGAGTTTCGCCGTTTTCGGAGGGCTCGTCCCGCCGTCCGCAATCCGTGAGGATCGTCGAGCTCGAGTCGTCGGGGAAAAAGGCCGGGATCTTCCCGCAGGTCGCGGCTATCCTCCGCGGCATGCCGTGGTGGCCACCGCCTCTCTACCTGATCATGCTCGTCTCGCTGACCGTGCTCCTCGCCTCGCTCTCCGTCTACCTGCTGCGTGCGGGACCCGGGGTCGCGAGGGTGACGCTCGCTGTCCAGAGCGTCGGGGCCGTCGGCACGCTCGTCCTCGTCTTCACGGCCCACATCGCCGTCGGACCGGCCGAGGAGTCGCCGCTCCACGTCCTCGAGTTCGAGCTTGCCGAGGACGAGAACGCGGGCGGGCTTCTGTGGAGGAAGCTTTATCTGCGCGGCGGCTCCAGTCTCGATCCGTGGTGCCGGAGCTTCGGCTTGCCCTTTCTGGGCGCTCTGTGGCTCGTGGTCATCATGCTGCTGGTTGCCGAGACGCGGAGTATCGGTGAGGTCGCTTCGGGAGAGGGCTCGGTGGGAGCGTCGTACCGTGGGCTTCTCGTTCTCCTCGAGATCGTCGGTGCGGTCATGCTCTTCGCGCTCGGTGGAGTCGTCATGTTCATCTGAGGGCGTGTTCGGGTGACATCCTGCGGCGCCAGCTGTCGTGGGCGTTCGCCGAATCACTTTCCTCGAGCTTCTCTCGCGGGTAGGCTCGGGGCTCTGGTCGATCCCGTTTCATCCCACGCAAGAGCTCGGAGACGATCGATGGCGCGTTTCACCCGGCGCTCCAGCCGCTTCCCTGTCCTCCCGGTGACTCTCGTCGGTTTGTCGCTGCTCCCGGCGGCCGTGCACGCGCAGTCGCCGCTTCCGGGCGCGACCGCGATGGAGCTGCTGTGGCCTGCCGGCGCCCCCCCCCCCCGGGGCGGGAAGGTGTGGCGTGGGGGCGCGCCCGCAGCCGTGGGCGTACAGGAGAACGACCGGCCGAACCTCTCGATCTACCTGCCGGCGCCCGGTGAGCGACGTGGCTGCGCGATCGTCGTCTGTCCCGGCGGCGGCTACGGTCACCTCGCGGTCGGGCATGAGGGCGAGCAGGTCGGCAAGTGGCTGAACTCCTTGGGTGTCGCTGCGTTCGTGCTGCGCTACCGCATCGCGCCACGCTACCATCATCCTGCGCCGCTGCTCGACGCGCAGCGCGCCGTGCGCATGGTGCGCGCGCGTGCGAAGGAGTGGAGCGTCGACCCGAAGCGCATCGGCATGCTCGGCTTCTCGGCCGGCGGTCACCTCGCCTCGAGCGCCGGGACGCATTACGACGCCGGCAAGAAGGACGCGGTGGATCCCATCGATCGCGTCAGCTGTCGTCCGGACTTCATGGTGCTCGGGTATCCGGTGATCTCGTTCACGGAGGAGTTCACGCATCGGGGTTCGAGACGCAACTTCGTCGGTGGCGGTGACGCCGCGAGGCTGCATCTGGAGTTCTCGAACGAGAGACGGGTGACGAAGGACACTCCTCCCGCCTTCCTTGTCCATACCAGCGAGGATCGTGCGGTTCCGCCCGAGAACAGCATCGCTTTCTACCTGGCGCTCAAGAAGTCCGGTATTGCAGCCGAGATGCACATCTACGAGAAGGGACGGCACGGCCTCGGGTTGGGGCCGAAAAGCATGCCCTTCTCGAGCTGGCCGAAGCGCTGCGAGGAGTGGCTCCGAGGCCGGGGCTTTCTCGGGCTCTGAGGCGGCAGGAAGATCCCGAATCGAATCCGGAATTCAGGGAGGTCTCGACCGATGGTCAAGGTCCAGCGCATTTGTCACGTTATCGCCGGCAGACAGGTTCTTGCCGCAGTCGCGCTTTCGCTTCTCGCGGTCCGGTCTGACGCCGACGAGGTCTTCGCGCCCAAGCACGTCGCGAAGATCAGCGCAGTAGCTTCGGCGGTGATTTCGCCGGACGGCAGCCATGTCGCGTACATGCGTTACGTGCCGCGCGACATCATGAAGGAAGAGAGCGGCTCGTCGTGGACCGAGATCCACGTCGTCGATGCCGACGGCGCCTCGCGTGCGTACGTTTCCGGAAAGACCAGCGTTGGCGGGGTTCGATGGACTCCTGACGGCAGGGCGATCTCCTTTCTGACGAAGCGGCAGGACGACGAGCAACGCTCGCTTTATGTCATCCCGCTTGGCGGAGGAGAAGCGCGCAAGGTTCTCGAGCACGGCGCATCGATCTCGTCGTACGCGTGGAGCCCCGACGGCAAGCGCGTCGCGTTCCTCGCCAGGGAGGTTCCCGACAAGAAGAAGGAGGAGCTGAAGAAGAAGGGCTTCAACCAGCAGATCTACGAGGAGGACTGGACGCCGGTCCGTGTCTGGATGGCGTCGGTCAGTCTCGATGGGTCGGCGGGCTCGCAGGACGACAAGCCACGAGCTCTCGAGCTCGACGGACATGCGGCTGACCTCAGCTGGAGCCCCACGGGCGGCAACCTGCTGGTGTCGCTGTCGCCGACGTCCCTGGTCGACGACTCGTACATGAAGCGTCGACTGCACGTCGTCAGCGTCGAGACCGGCAAGGTCACCGCCAGGCTGCGGAATCCGGGCAAGCTCGGCGCGAGCGCGTGGAGTCCCGATGGCAAGCACATCGCTTTCATCACCGGAGAGGACGAGAACGATCCGAAGGATGGACGACTCCGGGTCGTCTCCGTGGGCGGGGGCTCGCACGTCGACGTCGTCCCGAGCTACGACGGTCACGTCAGCGGCATGGTCTGGCGCGACAGCTCACGCCTGCTCTTCGTCGGTGACGAAGGATGCGGCACGGTCGTCGGCGAAGTCGGTCGAGACGGCAAGGGCAGGAAGGTCCTGCTGGCGGCCGGCGAGCGAATCTGGCGCAGTCCGACGATCGCGGGGTCGGACACCGTCGTGCTGCTCGGAGAGTCGTCGAGGCATCCGCACGAGGTCTTCCTCTGGAAGGTAGGGCAAGGTGAGCCGAGGCGGCTCACCGACACGAACCCCTGGCTCGAGGGGATGCGCTTTGCCAGGCAGGAGGTCGTGCGTCACAAGGCGAAGGACGGGCTCGACCTCGAGGGGATCCTCGTGCGGCCGCTCGATGAGGAAGCCGGCAAGCGCTACCCGCTGATCCTCACGGTTCACGGCGGTCCGGAGGCACACATTCGAAACGGTTGGGTGACGCGGTACTCGTACGCGGGCCAGGTCGCGGCGGCGCGGGGCTTTGCGGTCTTCTACCCGAACTACCGTGGCAGTACGGGGCGTGGCGTCGCGTTCTCGAAGATGGGGCAGGCAGATGCTGCCGGCAAGGAGTTCAGCGATCTGATCGACGCGGTCGACCACCTCGTGGCGATCGGGCTCGTCGACAAGGACAGGGTCGGCATCACCGGGGGATCCTACGGCGGCTACGCATCGGCGTGGGGCGCCACGTACTACTCGCACCGTTTCGCGGCGAGTGTCATGTTCGTGGGCATCAGCTCGAATATTTCGAAGGTCGGAACGACGGACATCCCGCTCGAGATGTACCTTGTCCACCACCGCAAGTGGCTCTGGGACGACTGGAAGTACTTCCTCGAGCGCAGCCCGATCTATCACGTCCAGAAGGGGAGGACGCCGATCCTGATTCTCCACGGGAAGGACGATCCGCGCGTGCACCCCAGCCAGTCGCTGGAGCTTTACCGCCATCTCAAGACGCTTGGCAAGGCTCCGGTGAGGCTCGTGTTCTATCCCGGGGAAGGTCACGGGAACCGCAAGTCCGCGGCGCGTTACGACTACAGCTTGCGGCTCCTGCGCTGGATGGACCACTATCTGAAGGGGCCCGGAGGCGACCTGCCGCCGCACGAGATCGACTACGATCTCCAGAAGCCGCAGGAGCGCGTCGCCTCGCGCCGCCGCCTCTGATCGGTTTCCCGGGGCCGCTCAACCCGACTCTGAACGGACTGCAGACGTCTCACAGCGGTCTCACGAACGTACGGGTTCTCCGCCTGCGGGCGTCAAGGTTCTGTGCCGATGTGACGACATCGAGAGCCGGGGGCGTTCCGCCTTCATGACGTCCCGCCTCATTTCGGGTCCGAGCGGTGGTTGCCCGTGTCGAAGTTGCGGGGCCTCGAGACGGTGGCAGAATAGGGATCATGAGCGAGGAATCCGTCCAGCACCGTTCGAGCCGAAGGACCGGCTATCGGGATTGGCTTCCCGGTCGGGGGACCCTCCGGCGACGGTGGATCATCGTCACGGGACTGGCGCTCATCGGCCTCACCGTGCTCGCGGCCTTCCTGCCGTTGATTCTCTCGACCAGCGGAGGTCGCTTCTGGTTTGCCGGCAGGATCGGTTCGCGCTTCGACTCTCCGGTCAACATCGAGTCGCTGTCGCTATCCTGGACATCGCCGCAGCGCATCGAGGGCTTCAGTGTCGAGGGCGCGCACTCGGGGTCCACGGGGGACGTGGTGAAGCTGCTCGATGTGCGCAACGCGACGGTGCAGACAACCCTCTTCGATCTGCTCTTCACCGACGAGCCGCTGGTGCTCGAGATCGACGGCGCGCGGGTCAGCCTTCGTCGTCACCGGAGCGGTCTCTTCAACGTCGACGGTCTCTTCGGCGACGAGGAAGAGGAGGGTGGCGATGTCGGGCAGCTGGGCGCTGGTGCCGGGCCAGGAGTCCAATCGATTCGTGAGGCCGTTCAGAACCACGATGCTGCCGGGTGGCTGCCGGACTTCGGCCGCGAGGTCGTCGTGCGGCTGCAGAGGGCGTACGTCTCGTACGACGACCGTGTTCTCTCGTCTCGTGTCGCGATGAAGAGCTTCGACGGCGAGCTTCGCATGGGACCGGACGGGAGCTCGCTGAGGTTCTCGGCGGAGGTGGAGCCGGTCGCGGGAGAGTCCACGTCGGCCGGCAGAGTGAAGGCCCGGGTCACGGCGAGCGGCTGGGAGACGACTCTCGCCGACCTCGAGGTCGCGGGGACCCTGGAGCTGGCGTCCATCGATCTGCAGTCCTTCACGCCGATCCTGCGCGAGTACGCGAAGTTCGCGCCGCCGGAGGATCCGGTCCACGCCAAGGCGCGCGTATACGGTGCGGACGGCCTGCTCACCGTGCGGCTCGATGTCGACGCCGGGGTCGTCGGTGTCTCGGACGCCGTGTGCGAGGTGCCGCTGGAGTTGCATGATCGGATGGCCGAGGTCACCATCCCCGGCGTCATCGATCTCTTGCCCGCAGTGGCGCTCCTCGCGGAGGGGCTTGACATGTCGCGGGAGGGACGACTCGAGGGGCGTGTCGATGCGACACTCCACGCGCGGGCGCCGCTGACTGTCGTCGATCTTCGTGACAGGGGCTGGGCGGCGCTGGAGGGACTGAGCTTCGACGTCGACGCCAGCAGCGACCGTCTCCTGCTCGACCTGCCGCTCGGCGCTGAACATCCGGCGCTCGTCAGCGGTCTCGGGGACGACGAAGCGACCGGGTACCGCGCGTCGATTGCCGGCGAGCTCACTGGCTTCACCGGCAGCTACATGCTGCCGCCGAGCTTCATCCGCGTCGACGGGGAGATGGAGCTGGCAGGCGACTTTCGCTGCGGTGAGCTGACCGCCGAGCATGTCGCCACACGCTTCTCGGTCACCGGTGGCAGGCTCCGGCTCGAGGACGCCAGAGTGACGGTGAACGGCGGTGAGCTGACAAGCAGCGATGCTCTCCTCGACCTCGAAAGCGTACCACCGGTCTACGAGCTCGAGCTCGGTCTCGACGGCGTCGGCGCGAGCCAGGAAACGTCGTCTCTTCTGGCGTACGTGCTGCCGTTCCTCGGTCTCGAAGACAGCTGCGGTCAGCTTGCCGGCGTCATCGACGGTGAGCTGCGCCTCGCGGGACGGGGCTTCGGGGTGGGTGACGTCGAGGAGAGCCTCGAAGGTCGAGGGTCGGTGCGGCTGAGCAAGGGCTTCGTCCGTGGCTCGCGAATTCTCCGGCGCGTCTCGGAGCTCTTCGGCTCTTTCGTCGACAGGGTGCCCTTCGACGAGTTGCGGGCCCGGTTCGACCTCGGCGATGGCCGTGTCCGGGCTCGTGATGTCTTCGTGCGCACGACCGAGACCGCGGAGGTCCGGGACCTCGGGCTCGAGGGGACGACGTTCTTCGATCGGCGCCTCGATCACAGCGTCCGTCTCGTCGCGCTCCAGGAGGCTGTCGGCGTGTACAGGGCGCCCAGCTCCCCTGGCGACCTCGACCCGGGAGCTCGTGCATTCGGGGGCGGCCACTTCATGGACTCCTGGTCGCTGCGCTTCACCGGGACGATCGTCGATCCGGTGATCTCCGTCGATCCGGTTCCGGGCCTTTCCGTACCGGTCGACGACGCGCTCGATCTCCTGTTCTGGCGCTGAGGGATTCTTTCCGTCCGGGCACTCCTTCACGCGAGGGCGTCGCCGGCGCTGTCTCCGTCAGGTGGTCGCGCCGCCGAGCTCCTTCTCGACGACGTGGCACGTCACCAGGTGACCGTCTATCTCGGTCGTTCCGGGCGCCTGCCGGTCGCAGACCCCCGGCACCGCGACAGGGCATCGCGGGTGGAATCGGCATCCGCTCGGCGGGTCGAGCGGTGAGGGCACATCCCCCTCCAGCAGGATACGCTCGCGCTTCGTCTCGGGGTCGGGTACCGGCACCGCCGACAGCAGCGCCTTCGTGTACGGATGGAGCGGACGGTCGAAGATCGCGCGCGTCGTCGCCGTCTCGACGATCTCGCCGAGGTACATGACGGCGACCCGGTCGCTGATGTGCTCCACGACCGCGAGATCGTGAGCGATGAAGAGATAGGCGATTCCGAGCTCGTCCCGGAGGTCGGCCAGGAGGTTGACGATCTGCGCCTGGATCGAGACGTCGAGCGCCGACACGGCCTCGTCGCAGACGATGAATCGTGGGTCGAGAACCAGCGCCCGAGCGATGCCGATGCGCTGGCGCTGACCGCCGGAGAACTCGTGCGGGTAGCGGTGAAGGCTGTCGCTGGTGAGCCCGACGCGCTCGACCGTGCGTCTGACCTTCTCGTCACGCTCCGTCTTCGTGCCGAGGCGGTGGATAGCAAGCCCTTCACCGACGATGCGTGCGACGGTCATGCGCGGATTGAGCGACGAGTACGGATCCTGGAAGATGATCTGGAGATCGCGCCGAAGCGAGCGCAGCTCGGCTCCGCGCAGGTCGCCGATGCTCTTGCCGTCGACGAGGACCTCTCCGCCGCTCGGCTCGATCAACCGCAGGATGCTGCGTCCGACGGTGGTCTTGCCGCAGCCGCTCTCGCCGACGAGTCCGAGGGTCTCCCCGGCGCGAACCTCGAAGCTGACGCCGTCCACGGCCACGAGCCGGCCCGAGATGCGACGAAAAAGTCCCCTGCGCACCGGGAAGTGCTTCTTCAGATCGCGGACCTCGAGGAGGGGTTTCGTCACGGTGTCCGTTCCTCGAGCACGTCGCAGGCGACGAGGTGGGACGGCGAGATCTGGCAGACCTCGCGCAGTCGCGGCTCCGCCGTCTTGCAGGCGTCGACCGCGGCGGAGCAGCGTGGATGAAACTTGCAGCCCGTAGGGAACGCGAGCGGGCTCGGCACGCTTCCGGGGATCGCCAGGAGCCTCTCGCCGGTTCGGCCCATTCGCGGCAGCGACCGGAACATCCCCTGCGTGTACGGGTGGAGCGGGCGCTTGAAGAGCTCGCCGACGGAGGCGCGCTCGACGACCCTCGAGGCGTACATGACGACGACCTCGTCCGCGATGTCCGCGACGACGCCAAGGTCGTGGGTGATCAGCAGGATCGACATTCCCGAAGTGGCCTGCAGCTCGCGGAGAAGCTCGAGGATCTGGGCCTGGATCGTCACGTCGAGCGCGGTCGTCGGCTCGTCGGCGATGAGGACATGCGGATCGGTGGCGAGCGCCATCGCGATCATCACGCGCTGCTTCATGCCTCCGGAAAGCTGGTGTGGGTACTCGTCAACGCGCGTCTCGGGTGCGGGGATCCTCACCTTGCGCAGGAGCTCGATCGTCTTCGTGCGCGCCTCCGTGCGGCCGGCGCCGCAGTGCAGGCGGAGGCTCTCGCCGATCTGGTTTCCGACGGTGAAGACGGGATTGAGCGACGTCGATGGCTCCTGGAAGATCATCGAGATCTTGTTGCCGCGGATCGCTCGCAGATCCCGCTCGTCGAGTCGAGAGATGTCGACGCCGTCGAAGATGACCTCGCCGCCGACGATCTTGCCGGGCGGCGAGACGAGCCCGAGGATCGAGCAGGCCGTCACGGACTTCCCGCAGCCGCTCTCGCCGACGAGCGCGACCGTCTTCCCGGCGGGGACGTCAAACGACACGTCGTCGACTGCTCGGGCGACGCCGTCGTCGGTGAAGAAGTGCGTCGAGAGCTTTCGTACGCTGAGTAGAGGTCGCTCGCCGGTTGTCACGGTCGACACTATATCGTCAGGCGGCTCTCGAGTCACCGGGGCGCGCCCGGCGGGCCGTCTCCGAGCGAGTTCGAGGGTCGATGGCGTCGCGCAGGGCGTCACCGAGCAGGTTGAAGCAGAGGACGGAGACGAAGATCGCGGCGCATGCCGCCGGGATGATGTGCGCGCTGGTGCGGCGAATCTCGTAGCCGTCGCGCAGCAGGTTGCCCCAGGACGGGAACGGAGGCTGCACACCGAAGCCGAGCCACGAGAGGCCGGACTCCACGAGGATGGCCGTTGCCACGCCGAAGGTCACCGGTACGAGCGCCGGGGCCAGCGAGTTCGGCAGCAGATGGCGGAAGATGACCCGCATCGATCCTGCGCCCAGCGCTCGCGCTGCGAGACTGTACTCCACCTCGCGCAGTCTGAGGAACTCGCCGCGTGTCAGGCGTGCGATTGACACCCAGCGGGTAAGTCCGATGACGATCATGACATTCTCGATCCGTGGTGGGAACCACGCCAGCACCGCCAGCACGAGGAAGAACACCGGAAAGCAGATGACGACCTCGATGAGGCGCGACAGGACGATGTCGACCCAGCCTCCGAAGTACCCGGCGAAGGCGCCGAAGCAGAGCCCGAGAACCGCGGCGATGCCCATCGAGATGATGCCGACTTTCATCGACACGCTCGTTCCGTGAATGAGGCGCGCGAGCACATCGCGTCCGGAGGAGTCCGTGCCGAGCCAGTGCCGGCGTGACGGCGGCTCGTGAATCGAGTCCGTCGACTCGAGGGGGCCGTAGGGAACGGGGGTGTGGAGGGCCCAGTCGCGTTCCGGGTCGAAGCGGCGCCTGAAGTCGAAGCTCTTGAAGCGAAACGGCCTGTCCTTCTCCACCAGGGGGCCGACGAGCGGGATGTTCGGGACGCAGTCGATGATCGCCGGAAAATGCCACTCACCGTCGTAGCGGCACGCGATCGGCTGCTTGTTCGCGAGAGCCGGAGCGAGGAGCCCGACGAGGAGAAACGCGCCGAGGAAGACGAGGCCGATGATCCCGCCTCTCGCGCGGCGGAACGATCGCCAGGTCTCGCGTCCGAGTCCTCTCGATCGGGGAGTTCTCGTCGCTCCTTCAGTCATGGGCCACCCTCGGATCGACGAGGCCGTAGGCAAGGTCGGCGAGCAGAGTGCAGACAAGCACCACCGTTGCGGTGACGAAGTTGAGAGCCATGATGACCGGATAGTCCCGCGTCATCACCGACAGGTAGTAGAGCCGGCCGAGACCCGGCCAGCCGAAGAGCTCCTCGAGGATGACGCTGCCGCTGAGGATCTGGGGTAGCGTCAGTCCGAGCAGCGTGATGAACGGAATCAGGCTGTTCGTGAACGCGTGTCGCACGAGCACGTGACGATCGGAGAGGCCCTTCGCGCGCGCGGTGCGGATGTAGTCCTGCCGCACGACCTCGAGGAGGTTTTGCCGTACGAAGCGGGAGTAGTACGCGAGGCTGCCGAACGTGAGGCAGAACGTGATCATCACGTAGTGCGACGCGTAGTCGCCGACCTTGCCGATCGCGCTCAACGTCTCGTGGTCGTCCGAACGCATGCCATGGAACGGCAGCAGATCCCACTTCATGCCGAGGTAGACGACGAGAACGACGCCCATGACGTACGATGGCACCGAGTAGAGCATGTAGAGCGCCGTGCTCGTGACGCGATCGAAGACGCCCCGCGGCCGGTAGGCTCCGTAGATGCCGATCGGCACCGAGATCGCGAACGCGAGGACGAGCGAGATGATCGCGACCGAGAGCGTCGGCCAGATCGCGCGGCCGATTTTCGCGCCGACACGCTCGCCGGTGATGAAGGAGTGTCCGAAGTCGGCGGTCACGAGCCGCTCGAGCCAGAGGCCGTACTGCACGGCGACCGGTCTGTCGAGGCCGAAGTGCTTCTCGAGCCGCTCGTAGGTCTGTACCGAGACCGACTCGTCCGTGCCGGAAGTGAGGATGTCCACCGGTCCGCCGGGAGCCAGGCGGATGACGACGAACGTCACCAGGGTGATGCCGCAGAGCGTCACCAGGCCGAGAAGAAGGCGGCGTAAAAGGAACTGGAGCATCGTTACGTCGACGTCGGCGTGGCCTCGTCTACCGGCTGGCGTCCTCCTTGTGGACCCACCATTCCCGGTGGCCGGGGAAGAAGCTCAGGATTCCTCGCGGAGAGAACGCAACGCCGCGCAGCCGCTTCGAGAAGGCCCACGTCGTTGGCACGTGGCAGAGGAAAAGGTACGGCTGGTCCTGGTAGACGAGGCGGTGCATCTCCCGGTAGATCGGCCCGCGCTTCGGCGGATCCAGCTCCGCACGGCCGAGGTCGAAGAGCTCGTCGACGCGCGGGTTGCTGTACGACACGTAGTTGCGTCCGCTGCCCGTGGAGCTCTTCGAGTGCCAGAGGTTGCGTGCGGTCTCGGGATCGGTGCCGGTTCCCCAGCCGAGGATGAAGGCGTCGAAATCGTGTACGCGCAGCCGCTGGCGCATCGCGCCGAAATCGAGTGCCTCGATATCGACCGTGATGCCGAGGGGCTCGAGACCCTCTCGCAGCAGCTCCGCGACCTTCGGCGCCAGCTTCGCCGCGTTCGGAAAGAGAACCGTGAACCGAAACGGCACGCGCTTCCCGTCGATAGCCTTGTAGCGCAGGCCGTCTTCATCGCTGAGCTTCCAGTCGGCCTTGTCGAGGAGCCGCTCGGCAGCGCCGACGTCGTGGGCGTAGGCTTCCACCGAAGGGTCGAACATCCACGATGACCGGTGGAATAGACCGACGGCCTGATCGTAGAGGCCGTAGCAGTGTCGGCGGATGAGCTTCGGCACGTCAAAGGCGTGAGCCATCGCGATTCGCACCCGGCGATCGAAGAACAGCGGGTGACTTCGGGCGTTGTTCCACCCGATGAAGTAGTAGGTCCAGGATGGCGCGTAGGCCTTGACGCCGACCTTCTCGAAGTCGTCGCCCTCGGTCTGGGTCTCGAACTGGATCGGGTCGAGCCGCATCTCGTCGAGCTCGCCCTCGAGGAAGAGGTTGAGCGCCGAGTCGCGGTTCGCGACGAGCTTGAAGATCACCCTCTTGAAGTGCGGCTTGACCCCCTGAAAGCCGTCGAATCGCTCGAGTACGATCCTGCCGCCGCGCTCCCACTCGACGAGCCGGTACGGGCCGCTGCCGATCGGCTTCTCGTACGCGAACTTCTGGTAGTGATCGCTCTCGCGCAGGGTCGGGTCGGCTGCGCGCTCCTTCTCGTCGCCGAGAATGTGCCTGGGGAGGATCGGGAAGGACATGTCCCAGGTGTTCGCCGCGTGCACCTCCTTGTGGACATACACCACGGTGAGCTCGTCGACGGCCTTGACCTCCGCCAGCTTGTCGCGGCCGCCGCGCATCGCTCCGACCGGGACCCGGTCGTCGACGATCGTCCTCCATGTGAACTCGATGTCGTGGGCCGTCAGCGCATGGCCATCGTGGAAGGTGAGCCCGGGCCTGAGCCGGATCGTCCAGATCTTGCCGTCAGGAGACCGACTCGACGACTCGACAATCTCCTCGTTGACCATCCAGCGCATGCGGCTGTCCGCCTTGAACGGACCGTCGAAGAGGCACTCGACAAGCCAGGCGTCGTATCGACTGGAGTAGAAGAGCGGGTTGAGCGAGCCGGGCTCCGCCTCGAGGTGACGTGTCAGGGTCTCGCCCGGGGCGATCGCTGTGGGGTCCTGCGGTGGCTTCTCGAAGAGCCGCGGCGGATTGACGAGCGGGTCCGGGTGCGCGGGCGGAACGATCCGGGCGCCGTGCTCCGGGGACGGTGAGGACTCGGGCTGCTTCGCCGAGCTCGCGCTGAAGTTGCCGTCGGCGCGGTCGCCGGGATCGGCTCCGGCTCCGTCCTTCCGTCCGCAGGCGAGCCAGGACGAGCCGAGCGCGCCGAGGAGGAGGACACGGACGAGGACAAGCTGGCTCTTCATCGGACACCTCTCCCTCCCGAGACCTTCCGGTTTCGGGTCCGGAGCCCTCATCCAATCCGACCCCCGATCATCGATGGTACGGCCGCAGGCGAGAATCGTCGACCTCCTGTCGGGATTTCTCGGAGGCCGGCCCGCGTCCGGGTTCGCGGCCCGGCTCCCGGCGGACCCATCACGCTTCCTCCGGAGCCTCGCCGATACGCGGCTTCAGTAACGCGACCGCGAGGTAGAAGAGCGGCGTGTCGACGAGCGCGAAGACCACCTTGAAGAGAAAGCCGTTGATGAGCAGGGCGCTGAAGCGCCCCCACTCGATGGCCCCGGCCGCGCAGAGGAGAACCAGGACAGTCGACGTGTCGATGAGCTGCGACGCGATCGTCGAGCCGTTGTTGCGGAGCCAGAGGTGCTTGCCCCGCGTCAGCCGCTTCCAGAAGTGGAAGATGCGGATGTCGACGAACTGCGCGACCAGGTACGCGACCATCGAGGCGAACACCCCTGCCTTAGTCAGGCCGAATACACGGCTAAAGGTCTCGTCGTCCACTGGTGACCAGACCGTGGCGGGCACCGACTCCGCGAGAGTGACGACGCCGATCATGAAGCCCGAGGCGACGAGGCCGGCGATCACCACCTGGTCGGCCTTCTTCTTGCCGTAGAGTTCCGAGAGGATGTCCGTGACCAGGAAGGTGATCGGGTAGGGCAGGATGCCGACGGAGATCTCGAACGTGTAGGTCCAGTGGAAGAACTCGGGCGTCCAGTGGAAGAACTTGAGGAAGATCAGATTGCAGCTCACCAGCGAGGCGATGAAGATCCCCGCGAGGATCAGGTAGAGCCGGTCTCGAAACGCCATCTTCTGCTGCGAACCCCTCGAAAAGCTAGTGACAGCGACCCATGTTGCGGAGATAACTCATCTCTGTCACGCCTTTTCCCATTCGCATGAATACCTGGCGGTTGGAGGTACAAGATGAAACATCTCGCGGCTCTCTCCCTCGTTAGTTTTCTCAGCGCGCTGTGGATGTGGCCTGTTCAAGCCGGTGAAGCCAAGAGTGTCAGCGGTCGCTGGAAGCTCGCGGTCAGCTCCGAGGGCGAAGAGCGTGACTACTTCCTCGATCTCGAACAGCAGGGCAAGAGCGTCGGTGGGAAGTTCATCAGCCCTCGTAGCGGCGAGTACAAGATCAGCAAGGGCAGCTTCGAGAACGGCACGCTGAAGCTGGAGATTCCGCGTGAAATCCAGGGTCAGGAGTTCGTCTTCGAGGTCGAGGCGAAGGTCGGCAAGGACGGGACGCTGACGGGCAACCTCACGGTGATGGGTCAGGAGTTCGGTGCGATCACGATCACGCGCGAGAAGCCGAAGCTGAGTCTCGCGGGCAAGTGGAAGCTCTCCGTCGTCTTCGAGGGCGAAGGGCGTGATTACTTCCTCGATCTCGAGCACGACGGCGAGAGCGTCGGCGGGAAGTTCATCAGCCCTCGTAGCGGCGAGTACAAGATCAGCAAGGGCAGCTTCGAGAACGGCACGCTGAAGCTGGAGATTCCGCGTGAAATCCAGGGTCAGGAGTTCGTCTTCGAGGTCGAGGCGAAGGTCGGCAAGGACGGGACGCTGACGGGCGACCTCACGGTGATGGGGCAGGAGTTCGGCACGATCACGATCACGCGCGAGAAGCCGAAGCCGAGTCTCGCGGGCAAGTGGGAAGTCTCGGCAAACAGCCCCGACGGGACGCGAGAGTGGCTCGCCACGCTCGACGTCGCGATGGACAACGGCGGCAATCTCGGCGGCACGTACAGCGGAGAGGCCGGTGAATTCGGCATCTCATCCGTCGAGGTCGACGGCGGGAAGGCGAGCTTCGAGGTGGCGCTGAAGCTCGAGGGCAACGAAGTTCCGTTCATCGTCCAGGTCGAGTTCAAGAGCGCCGACACGCTCGACGGCAAGTGGATCGTCAAGGACAACGATGAGGTGAGCGGCAAGTGGTCGGCGAAGCGCGTCGAGACATCACCGTTCTCGGGGATCTGGGACGCCACCGCGACGATGACGGACGGCGAGAAGATGAGCTTCGTCCTCGAACTCGAGGCCTCCAGCGGCGGCAAGCTGGGCGGCAAGTTCCTGACGCAGGAGGGCAAGGCGATCGGGATCGACGAGGGCAAGGTCGACGGCAAGAAGCTCGGCTATTCGATCCAGTGGGACCGGGACGGGGAGGCTCTGACGATCCGGGTCGAGGGTGAACTCGACGGCGAGGGCGGTATCACGGGCAAGTGGTCCGACGGTACGGACGACGGCGGGTGGAGCGCGAAGAAGCGCGAACCGAAGAGCGCCGAGCCGAAGAGCGCCAAGACCATCTGAGCGTCAGGGGTCGGGGTCCTGACCCGGCTCGCAGCTCGTCACAGCTCGTCACAGCTCGTCACAGCTCGTCCCGGGTGTAGAGCGCTCCGGGGGGGGGAGCCTTACTCGGCCGCTTCGCGGCTCTGCCGC
Organism: uncultured Planctomycetia bacterium; assembly: GCA_964390645.1. GTDB lineage: Bacteria > Planctomycetota > UBA8108 > UBA8108 > UBA8108 > CAYMLL01. The sequence continues at coordinate 48,563 of CAYMLL010000017.1, forward strand.
CGGCGTGCGGTTGCTCACGGGCGGACAGCGCCGCCGATCAGCCGCCGATCTGCGACATCGAGCGGCTGGCGGGGACGAACTCCGGGCGACCGATCTGGTGTCCGGGCTCCTTGTTCAGCACGGCGGATCGGATGATCGCGGCGATCTCCCGGTCGCTGGCGCCGCCGCGCAGCTCGGCCGCGAGATCGGTCTCCGTGACCGAGAAGAGGCAGGTGCGCAGCTTGCCGTCGGCGGTCACGCGGATGCGGTTGCACTGCTCGCAGAAGGGCTCGGACACCGAGTTGATGAAGCCGATCTTCCCCGGGGCGCCGTCCGAGAACACGTAGTCGCGCGAGGGCGAGTTTGCCGACGTGTCCGGATCCGGCACCAGGCGCACGCCGTCCGGGAGCGACCCGTCGATGCGCGTCATGACCTCGTTGCCCTCGACGAGGAGCCCGCGGGACCAGGAGCCGTCGGCGTCGAGTGGCATGAACTCGATGAAGCGGATCACGTGGCCCGCGTCCCGCGCCAGCCGGGCGAAGGCGGGAATCTCGGCGTCGTTGACACCGCGCATCAGCACGGTGTTGACCTTGATCGGTTCCTGGAAGCAGTCGGCGGCGGCCTCGAGTCCGCGTAGCACGGCGGCGAGGGCGTCGCGACGGACGATCTGCTCGAAGCGTTCGCGGAGCAGCGAGTCGAGGCTGATGTTGACGCGGCGCAGTCCGGCGCGGGCGAGGTCCGCGGCCATCTCGTGGAGGAGCACGCCGTTCGTCGTCAGCGCGATGTCGCGGATGCCATCGATGTCGGACAGCATCCGGACGAGGGCCGGAAGGTCCCGGCGCAGGAGGGGCTCGCCGCCGGTGAGGCGCAGCTTGCGGATGCCGAGGCCGGCCGCGATGTGCACCAGACGCGCGATCTCCTCGAAGCGCAGCAGCTCCGTCCGCGGCATCCACTCCAGCCCTTCGGGCGGCATGCAGTAGGAGCAGCGGAAGTTGCAGCGATCCGTGACGGAGATGCGCAGATTGTCGATCCGGCGTCCGAGGCGATCCCGGAGCGAGTGAAGGCGCGGTTCGGTGGTCATCGGCCCTGAGAACTGGTGAGAGGAGCGCTCATTGTAGCACCGCGTCGGCGATCGGTGGTAGCGCGGTGGGACGGGCTCCCGGGGGTCTCGGTGGGGCAGGATTGGATGCTGGGTGGCGGTCCCGGGTTCGGTGGACGGCTGGATGGCGGTCCCGGGGCGGGAGGGGCCAGAGGGGCCACTTCGATTCGGGGTGCACCGTCGGCAGCGACGGGGTCCTTCAGCTGCTGTTTTCCTGTGCAGAGCCGGCGCAGCGGGCGCTGCAGCGCGCAGGTCGAACCCGGCGAGTGCAGTCGCCCAGCTCGATCCCGGGTTGGCGACGCCGGGGTCGGCAAGTGGGCTCCGGGTCGGCGACGAACGGTGGCTTCCCTGCTTCGTATTCGTGAAATGTATGTATCCGTTGAGTCGGTCGTGGGCAAATCGGCGGTCGGCACGGGTCCGTCTCGCAAGTCCACAAGTCCGTCCCGGCAATTCCGTCCGGCAATTCCGTCCCAGGTTCGTTCCGACATTCCGGCAATTCGGCAATTCGGTCCCAGGTTCGTTC
>CAYMLL010000018.1:0-43839 GCA_964390645.1 uncultured Planctomycetia bacterium
GCGCACGAACTACTTCGGTGCGCGGGTGGAGGGCGAGAAGAGCCTCGAACTGGCTCCAGTTCAGCGCCTTCTCGATCTGCGGCAGGGCGCGCAGGAGTTCTCGCGTCATGACGGGGAAGTATAGCCGCGCGGCACGGCGAAGACGAGTTGTCGTCCCTCCCGGTCGTCTCGACGGCCCTCCCTCGATGTCAGGAAACCCGCATGAATACTGGGCTGGCGGGCGATGTCCCGGGCCCTTTTGGTGTTGACACCACATCCGGACGGTTCCTATACTCCCGATAATTCGGTTGGCTCCGGTGGGGCCAACCCCCGTCGGTCCAGTCATTTCGGGAAGGAGTGAGAGATGAACAAGGCCGAACTCATCGAGGCGGTGGCGACGAAGCTCGACGAACCGAAGGCCGCTGCCGAGCGCGCGGTCAACACCATCCTCGACTGCATCAAGGCCGGAGTCGTCGCGGACAAGGCCGTCCAGATCGTCGGTTTCGGGACCTTCCAGGTACGTCACCGCAAGGCGCGGGAGGGCCGCAACCCTCAGACCAAGGAGACGATGCAGATCAAGGCGTCGAACTCCGTCTCCTTCAAGCCCGGGAAGGCGTTCAAGGAAGAACTCGGCGACGCGCCCTAGGGCACGCATCCGCGGGGAAGGCCTGCGGCTGCGAGTGGGTGCAGGCGGCGAGGTCAGATCCGGTCGCGACCGCTCCGGCGCGGGGCTCGCGAGGGACGGATCGGGCCGGTGGCAGCCGTCTCATCCGGGTGCGTTCCGCCGGTCTCTGGGCCGCGCCCGGACGAGACGGAGGCCCGGGCCAGACGGAGGCCCGGGCCAGACGGGTGCCCGGGCCAGACGGAGGCCCGGGCCAGACGGAGGCCCGGGCCAGACGGGTGCCCGGGCCAGATTGGGCCCTGGTGCGGTGGTGGAACCGCTGCGAGGTCGCCGCAGACGGAGGGCGGTGGAAGCGCCGGGAAGCTCCCGGAGCATGGGTTCCACGGCGTTGCGTGGCGCGCGTCCGTGGCCGCTTCGTCTCGACACCGGCGTGCCTGAGGGGGGCTCAGAGCATCGTCGGGGCTCAGAGCATCGTCGGGGCTCAGAGCATCGTCGGGGCTCAGAGCATCGTCTGGGGGTCGACATCGATGCTGACATCGACCCCCTTTCGGGGGCGCAACGCCGTCCCGGCCCGGTCGAGCAGTCCCTGGATCTGCGCTGTCGAGCCCGACTTCACCAGGATCTGCATGCGGAGCCGGTCCTGGATCCGCGCGATGGGGGCCGGCGCGGGACCGAGCACCCGGGGGCCGGGTCCCCCGCCCGGTTTCGCGAGGAGATCGACCGGCCGGTCGTCATCGTCGTCAGGCGCCCGCGACGGTGTCGCACCGGCGCTGCGGCGCAGCGCGGAGGCGACGCGCTCGGCCTCCCCGGTCAGCTTCGCCTCGTCGGTCGCGGTCAGCAGGATCTTCGCGAGCCGTCCGCAGGGCGGATAGCCGAGCGCGCGGCGGCAGTCCAGCTCTCGCTCGCAGAGCGCGTCGAACTTGCCGTTGACCGCGTGCCGGATCGCGTAGTGCTCCGGCGAGAAGGTCTGGACGATCACGCGGCCGCTGCGCTTGCCTCGCCCCGCGCGTCCGGACACCTGGGTGATGAGCTGGTAGGTACGCTCGGCGGCGCGAAAGTCGGGAAAATGTAGTCCGGAGTCGGCGAGCAGGATGCCGACGAGGCTGACGAGCGGGAAGTCATGGCCCTTGGCGACCATCTGCGTGCCGACGAGGATGTCGTATTCGCCGCGCGTGAACGCTCCGAGAGCCTCCCGCAGCGCGCGGTGCGTTGTCACCGAGTCCCGGTCGAGCCGCAGCACGCGTGCCGTCGGATAACGTCTCGCCAGCTCCGTGACGACCTTCTCCGTGCCGACGCCGCTTCGACGCACGCGCGGTGACCCGCAGTCGGGACACGACTCCGGCTGCGGGCGCGAGTGGCCACAGTAGTGGCAGCGCAGGACTCTCGCGCGCTGATGCAGGGTCATGCTGACGTCGCAGTGCTCGCACTTGAACACGTAGCCGCACTGGAGGCAGTGGAGGTAGGTGCTGAAGCCGCGACGGTTCAGGTAGAGAAGCGTCTGCTGGCCGTCCTGGATCTGACGACGGATCAGTCGATCCAGGCGGTCGCTGATCAGTCCGCTGCCGTCGGGCCGGTAGAACGCGCCATCGAGCGGCACGACCGTTGTGTGCGGAAGGTCGTGGGGAGTCGCGCGAGTCGGTAGCTCGAGCAGTCGGTACTTGCCGCCGCGCGCGTTGTCGATCGACTCGAGCGATGGAGTCGCCGATCCGAGCACGATCGGTATACCGAGAAGGCTCGATCGCATGACCGCGACGTCTCGCGCATGATAGCGCGGAGCGGACTCCTGCTTGTACGTCGACTCGTGCTCCTCGTCGACGACGATGAGGCCGAGATCCGGGATCGGCGCGAAGATTGCCGACCGCGCTCCGATCACCAGCTTCGCCTTGCCTTCCTGGATCGTCTTCCACTGGCCGGTGCGCTCGGTCGGTGACAGCATGCTGTGAAGGATTGCGGTCGGGCTGTCCGGAAGCCCCTCGCGAAAGCGCTTGACTGTCTGTGGCGTCAGCGAGATCTCCGGAAGGAGTACGAGGCCGCGTCGGCCGGCGGCAAGCACCCTGCGCAGGGCGCGCAGGTAGACCTCGGTCTTGCCGCTGCCCGTCACTCCGTGAAGCAGAAAGGTCTGGAATCCGCCGGCCGTGATAGCCTCCGAGATCGTCGCCACGGCGAGGTCCTGGTGTCTCGTCAGCGTCGGCTCCTCGCGTGGATCCGTCGTCGGGGCCTCCTCGGCGTAGGGGTCGCGTCGGTCGAGGACGCTCTCCTCCTCGATCCAGCCGTCGCGCTCGAGGCGACGGAGCGAGGCCGTGCTCGCCTGACACGCCCGGAGCAGTGCGCGTCGATCCGTGCGCGGCCTGCTGTCGGGGCGGTCGGCGTCGGGAAGGTCCGCGAGATGACGCAGCACTCTGGCCTGCGTTCTGGCGCGGGTGTCGAGTCTCCGCGCCTCCACGCGCATCGCGTCGGCGTCCCTCAGAGCGATGATCTCGCGGCGTACGCGCTCGGCCTTGCCCGCGCGGATCGCCGGCGGCAGCGCCGCCTCCAGCACCTCGCCCCATCCCGAGCGATAGTACGAGGCGACCCAGCGTGTCAGCTCGAGGAGGTGTTCGTCGAAGCGACAGTCAGGATGCAGGAGGTCGCGGATCGGCTTGAGCCGCGGCACCGAGCTCTCGTCGGGGAAGCCGACGCAGACGCCGGTGGCCAGCCGGGGCCCGAAGGGCACCAGGACGCGGTGCCCTCGCTCGATCTGCCCCTTCAGCTTTCCCGGCACCTCGTAGTGAAAAGATCGCGAGAGCGGGACGTTGACGGCCACCTCGGCGATGCTGCGGACCATCAACGTCCTTTCTGCGAGTGGGAGGCGGCATCCTGGTCGAGCACCTCCAGGTAGTGGCGCTCGTACTCGTCGACGACACGTGCCAGCGGGAACCGTTCGGCAGCCGTCTTGCGGGCGGCGATCTTCATCGTGCGGCGACGCTCGTCGACGACGAGCAGCTCGTAGGCCATCTGCGCGATGCAGGACGGATCGCCGACGCCGCAGAGTAGCCCGGAGACGCCGTGCTCGATCACCTCCGGCAGTCCGCCGGCTCGACTGGCGATGACAGGCACGCCGCAGGACATCGCCTCGAGCGCCGCGAGGCCGAAGCTCTCGTACTCGCTCGGCAGGATGAAGAGGTCCAGCTGCGCCAGCACGTCCTGCACGTTGTCGACCGCGCCGAGAAAGGTCACGTGCTCGAGGACGCCGAGCTCCGCGGCGAGGTTGCGCGCCGGTTCGAGGTCGACGCCTTCTCCGATCATCAGCAACTTCGCCGGGAGCGTGCGGTGCAGGATCTGGAACGCGCGGATGACGTCGAGAACCCGCTTCACCGGACGGAAATTCGACAGGTGACCGATCAGCAGGCCATCGGGAGGGGAGAAGGCCTTGCGACGTTCTTCGCTTCGAAGGCTCGGGGTGAAAACCTGCGGGTCGATGAAGTTGTGAATCACGCGAACTTCGCGCTGCGGCTGAAATCGTTGCCGGGTCTCCTCGGCGAGGTAGTCGCTGACCGCCGTGATGCCGTCGGAGCGATTGAGGCTGAAGCGGGTGATGTCGTAGAACGAGCTGTCCAGCCCCACGAGGGTGATGTCGGTGCCGTGAAGGGTCGTGATGGTCTTCGGTCTGGGGCTCCTGCCGGAAGCCTGGTCGAGTGTTCCTTCGAGTATCGCGCCGCTCGGGTCGCCGAGCATCTCGCAGCAGAGATACGCCGAGATCGCGTGGGGAATCGCGTAGTGTACGTGGAGTATGTCGAGCTCGCGCTCGCGGTGCACGTCCGCCAGCTTGGTCGCCAGCGCCAGCGTGTACGGCGGGTACTTGAACAGCGGGTAGGAGGTGACCTCGACCTCGTGGAAGAAGGTGTTCGGATGACCCGACGGCACGCGAAAGGGCAGCGAATGGCTGAAGAAGTGCACCTGATGTCCGCGTGACGCGAGCGCGAGGCCGAGCTCGGAGGCGACGACACCGCTGCCGCCGTAGGCCGGATGGCAGACGATGCCGAGATTCAGTCGTCGTTGGTCGGCTGTCGCCATGGCTCCCTCGCGAACTGCTGGACCGGGTCGGCGATCGGCACCGGCGAGGAGCTCGTGAACGCCTCGCCGTACCGAACGCCGACGAGGAACCCGAAATGGCGCAGCGCCCCGTCGAGCCAGTCGAGAAACTCGGGGTGAGAGATGCGGGTCGCGGGCTCCGTCGCTTCCTCCTCGAAGAGCTGAGAGCGATAGCAGAGGATCGCGCGCTGTCGAGCGGCGTGGACGCTCGTCACGTCGACGACCTGATCGGGCACCGCAGCGCGACTCCCGATCGCGTTGAGCAGCGCGTGTGGACGCCAGGGCGGGTTTTCGTGTGTTCCCGTATCTTCGCGACTTCCGCTGTGGCTGTATTTCGCGATCCCGGCGAGGTAGAACGCGTGCTCGAGGATCGTCGCCACGGCGACGTGGTCAGCGTGGTGATCCTCGCGAGGCGGTCCGATGACGACCTTCGGGCGCATCGTGCGCAGCAGCTGCACGACGGTCTTGCGGTGCTCGTCGCAGTCGTGGAGGTGCCCGTCGGGAAGCCGGAGATTGACGCGGCAGGAGAGGCCGAGCTCGCGTGCGGCAGCGGCGGCCTCCTCGTCGCGCTGCTCCGGGGTGCCGCGGGTCCCGAGCTCGCCCCGGGTGAAGTCGACGACGCCTGCCTTCCAGCCGCGCTCGACCGCGAGCGCGAGGGTCCCGCCACACTGCAGCTCGGCGTCATCGGGGTGCGCCATGAACGCGACGATGTCGCAGGGGACAGCGTCACAGGGGACAGCGTCACAGGGGACAGCGTCACAGGGGAGGGTGGCGTTGGGGATGGGCGTCTCGGTCATCGGGGAGGGTCACCGGGGCCAGCATACCGTATGAGATGGCGGATGCAAACCGACGCGGCTCTTCACGGCCTCTTGCCGTCGAGTCGAACGAGCTGGTGGCGAGATGTCGACCCGGTTCGCCGGACCACGTCGAGCAACGCGGCGACACCCGCCTCGCCTTGTCGTGCGACGAGGTCGAGGAAGCCGTGACGCCTCTCCTGGAGCGCGCCTTCCGGGAACGCCGTGCTCCAGATCGTCGTCGCCGCGGTGAAACGTTCCCCGTCGGCTCTCGTTCGGGCGATGGCGACGCGATCGATCAGTCGCTCGATGGCGTGCGTGATGGTCTTGCCGCCGCGTTCGATTCCCTTGCGGTCGCCCGGGAGCTCGTCGAGGAGCTCCCGGCACAGGGCGCGTCCGTTCTCGCGCAGCTTCGCGAGCGCTGCGTCGGTAGCGGTCGATTCATCGGTCGCCGCGAGCTTCTCGGGCGACGTCGCGGACGCGAACCGGTCGACATCGATGTCGAGGCGGTCCCACGCGCGACCCGCCCGGCTGTCGAGCAGCGTCGCGTGGAAACGCCGGTCGATTCTCGGGGCGTCGACTCCGAGCCAGCGTGCCAGGGGGCCGAGCTGCGCGAAGTAGCCGATCTCGGCGGCGCCGCCGATCGTCAGGGCGCACGGCAACGTGTGCCGCTCCACCAGCGGCCGCAGCAGAGCCCCTGCCGAGAAGCTCTCCGGCTCCTCGTCGACGAGACGGAGCAGCTCGTCCTTCGCGAGCGTCGGCCCGCCCCCGTCGATGGCGAGTCCGCCGGGTGCGGGCGACAGGTGGTGGCGCTTGCCGTCACGGATGATGAAGAGCGGCAGCCGCGGCTTGACGACGGGCGTGAGCCCTCGCGCCTCGACCTCGTGGGCGCCTTCGCGGACCGCGTCGAGGGCGCCGTGCGCGTCCTTGACGATCCTGCGAAATAGCGGCCGTGACAGGGGACGGAGGCTCTCGGGCGAGATCACGAGCAGGCCCTGCTCGCCGAGAAGCGACGCGATGATCGCGGCGAAACCGCCGGCGACGGTTCGTCCCCGGTAGAGATCGATCAGCCGGCGTGCGGTCTCGCCATGGTGTCGTCCCTCGAAGAGTCGCGCGGCCCTGTCCAGCACCTCGATCGAGTCCGCGTCGATCGCCAGTGTGGAGAGCGGAGCGCGTTCGCTCGCATGAGGGAGCGAGAGCTCGGTCTCGCCGCCGGCACCGTCGGGAAAGCGCGCCGTGCGCACCTCGTCGATATCGTGATCCTCGCTCGCGACCCAGAAGACCGGCACGCAGCGACGTCCGTGAGCCGACTCGACGCGTTCGGCGGTGACGATCGCCGACAGCGCCTTGTAGAGCGTCAGGAGCGGACCGCCGAGGAAGCCGGGCTGCTGGCCGGTGACGACGCAGCACGCGTCGGTCGCCGCGAGAGCATCGAGGCTGCGTCGGGCGGCGTCGGCGAGGGGAAGGTCGCCGTGCGAGTAGGTCGTCTCGAAGGCGTCGCCCAGCGCCGATCCGTCGACGCCGCGAGCGGCCTGGTGGATGTCGTCGGCGCTCGGTGGGCCTGTGGAGAGGTCGTCGGCGGGGACGAGCGGCTGACGGCGCCAGGTGGCGGGAAGGGGGATGCTGCTGAAGCGCGGGAGCTCCGTGGTGGCGACGGAGTCGTCCGTGGCGGAGATCGCGGCAGCGGCAGCGGAGTCGGCATCGTCGTCGGATCCGGTCGTCGTCCTCGTCTGCGCTGCTTTCCTCCTGGTTCCCGTCAACACCATCCTCGGCGCCTGGCCTCCGGCCTCGCTTCCCGCGAAGTCTCCGAAGACGCGCTCCACGTCGAGGCCTTCGCTCGTGAGAAGCTCGCGGATCTCGTCCTCCTCGTAGACACGTACGGATTCGATGTACTCCCTTCGTTCACCGCTGCGGCTGTCGACCAGGCGGATGCGCTTCTCGATACGTCGCCGCGAGCCGTCGAACCAGCGCTCCTCGACGACCTCGAAGGGGCCGGCGCGGCGCTCGGTTCGTGGGGCCAGCGAGTCGAGGGTGGCGTGGAGGTTCATGAGGTCGAGGAGGAAACGGCCGCCGGGCGCGAGGATGCGCGCCATCTCCCTGACGGCTGCGGCGTTGTCGTCTTCGCTGTCGAAGTACCCGAAGCTGGTGAAGAAGTTGACGAGGACGGAGAAGCTGTCGACGCCGCCGGCGAAGGGCAGGCGGCGCATGTCTGCGCGGACGACCCGGATTCCCTCGTCGCGCGGGGCCCGGCGCAGCAGGGCGTCGGAGAGATCGACCCCGACGACCGGAATGCCCCGCGCAGCAAAGGAGCGGAGGTGGCGTCCGTGACCGCAGCAGAGGTCGAGGACACGGTCTCGCGAGCAGATGTCGAGCCGTTCGACGGCGAACGCGACCTCGGCGTCGGCCTGCTCCTGGGTGCGACCGGCGTAGAGGGTGGGGTAGTCGTCGTTGAAGTGCTGGCGGAACCAGGCGGGGGAGGTGGAGGACATCGCAGCCCCCGGATGTTCCGGCAGCCAGGGTCGATCTGCAACACCTTCTTGACGGCCGCGAGCGGCTGAGGTACGAGATACTCTCCGTCGCAACGAAACGGTTCCGGGCCCTGCAGACTGCCATGCCACTCGATATCAACGTTCCCGACAAGATCCTCGCCGGCCTCAACCAGTCGTACACGATCACCAGCGACTCGGGAGCGCCGTCGGGCAGCGTCATGGTCGGTGGACAGGAGGTGCCGCACCGCATCGTGCCCCTAGGCCCTCCGAAGGACCAGACCGCTGCCGACACGCCTCTGCTCAAGTTCAAGGTGTCCTTCCTGCTGCCGGGCGACTCGGTGGGCAAGCAGCTTCAGCTTGTCTTCTGCGCCGGCGCCAGCAAGGCCGAAGACGAGCACGAGATCTCGGCGGAGTGACCGGTTTTCCCGGGAGCGGGTTCTCCCGGGGGTGGGGCTTCCGGGAGCGGGTTCTCCCGGGGGTGGGGCCTCAACGCCGGCCGGTCGATCCGAGCGAGTACTGGCCGAAGTTGTACAGTTCCGCCTTGACGCGCCCCCAGCAGTCGGCGATTCCCTGCGCCTCTCGCAGCGTCAGCTCCTTTGCTTGGACGCGCCGGCTCAGCGAGCCCGGGATCGGTTTGAGGTAGATCTCCGCGGGCTGCCGGTCGATCTGCAGCATGTAGTATGCCTGGTCTTCGGGCGGCAGTCGGCCCGGGTGGGCAGGAAGCCGTCGCAGCCCGGCTCTCCGGGTCCGGTCGAGGAGCAGCAGGAAGTGCTCCGGGGGAATCGTGAAGATGGGCACCGCCTTAGAGAATGTCAGCGATCGCAGGCGCTTCCTGCGCACCGGCTCCGTCAGCCGCCGCTCCCAGTCGTCGCCGTCGTCGTCGACCCAGTAGCCGACGGATCCGGTGTGGACCTCGAGAGCGCCGACGTCCTGTTCGCCGCGGTCGGGTGTCTTGATGATGACGGTCTGCGCGGGACGTCGGCCCTTCCGGATCACCGTACTGCGTGGTGCGGGGTCGTGGTAGACGAAGAGCGCGTTCTCCGGTGCCGAGGCGCAGCCGCCGAGAAGGGTCGCGGGAATGAGCGCGTACGCGATGGACGCGGGGAAGCGTCCGGGCCTCTCACCGCCCGGGTGTCGCAGCACTGCGGTCCGTCGCGGAGCTGACGGATCTAGTGGGTGATCTGCGTCTTGATGACGAAGCGCAGCAGCTCGTCCTGGTGCTCCTTGGAGATCTCCGCGAACTTCAGTCCCATCGGGATCCTGTCGCTGCCCGGCTCGAACGACTCCATCCACGAGATGTTGGCGAGGGCTTTGATGGGCTGATCCGCTGCCGGAAGGAGCAGGTTCAGGCCGATCACGATCTCGTTGGTCAGCAGCGCCGGCAACCAGCGTACGTCCGGGATCTTCCCGATCAGAAGAATCCCGTGGCCGCTGACACTCGATGTCGTTCCCTCGAAGATCGTCTCCGCCTCGACGTCGACCGTCTTGCTGAGGAACTTGTAGCGAATCGGGATATCCGTTTGGATCTGGATGAAATCTCGTCTGGCGGTCTCGTAGTGGAAGCTCATCGAACCTCTCCGTGACGTGCATGAATGCCCTCAGGGTTCTTCGGAAAGGACGTCGAGAATCTGAACTCCTCATGATGGTCGGTCGCATCCGGAGAGTTTCTCGTCCGAGGGGCCTGCTGTGAGACGTTCACCTGTCACGGATCAGCAACTTCGAGTCGGTGCCGAGAGTGGCGCGAAGCGCCGCGGTGTCCTCGAGAAAGCGTCGTGCGTCGACCACATACCCGGCCGTCGGCGCGAGTTTCCGGTTCTTCTCGGTCCAGTAGCGGTTGAACAGCTCCATGTGGAGCTCACGGAGGTACTTCGATGCCATCGACGCGAGGGCGACCGGGAGGCTCTTGCGCTCCGAGTTCTTCGTGAAGGTGATGCGGAAGGTCTCGGGCTCTGACCCGTCGCGTCGACGGCGACGTCGGAGGCGGTAGCTCGACGTCTCCTCGCCCTGCTCGTCGATGCAGAGCGCCTGCGGCCGCATCGACTCGAAGAGCGTGCGTGCGTATCGTGTGCGACCGCCCTGTCGATCGACGACGACGTCGACCGGCTCCTGGGGGAACTGCTTCCAGAGTCGTCGCAGAAACCACGCGATCGTCCGGAAGGAGACGCGCGCCTTGTTCTCCCACGTCGCGAGCCCTCGGTTGAACTCGACCACCTCGACGGGGATCGCCGAGGTGCCGAGAAACTCGATCCTGGCCTCCTCGAGCTTCGAGACGAGCTTGCCGGCCAGACGACACACCATCGGTGCGTACGTGTCGAGCGGTATCGGAACGTCCGCTTTGGCGTACCACGGGTAGTCTTCCAGGTAGCCGTCCGCCGCGCCGCGGCCTCGCCGCGAGACCCGGTGCAGAAGCTCGCGCAGGCTTTTCGGCAAGCGCTCGTGACGGGCGAGGATGAACGGCAGCAGGCCCTCTTCGAGGTGGCGGAGCACACCGGAGGCCGAGCGGCGCTGTTCGCCGGAGGCCGACCGGCGCGATTTCCGGCCGGACGAGTAGAGCAGCTTCGAGTCGTTGACCGGGATGCAGCCGTCGTTCGGCTTGCGCGTCACCAGTGGGTCGAGCGCCGGCCACAGGTCTCCGATCGGTCGCACGAGCGTCTCGTCGGCCGCTGGCGTCTCGACACGAAAGACCGCGATCGAGATCACCAGGGGCCCCAGCATGGGTCCGTATCCGGCCTCGTCGATTCCGGCGATGATCATGCAGGAAAGCTACGAAGGGGAGGGGCGGAAGGCAAGGGGCGGCCGGTGATCGTTCCGGCAGAGGGGGGGCACCGGGGAGCGGGTAAACGGAGGACGCCCGTGCACGACGATCGGGTCAGCCCGTCTCGACCGGGGCTTTCGTGTGCGGGTAAGTGGCTCGGTCGACGCGCGTCGGAGGCGGTCTCGGGGTGGCCCCGGCAGCGCAGGGAGACGGACAGCGGTCCGACGTGGTGTCCCGTCCTCGGATATTCGCGGGAAAGCTCCCGGCGTCCGATCTATAATCTCGAGTGCGGTCCGCCACACTTGCCGAAGAGAACCCGAAGAGTTCTCGGTCTCGCCCGGAAGCCCCCCGATGCCATCCAAGCGCATTCGCTCACGTCTCGTCTGTCCCGCTGCATTCTGCAAGGTTCTCGGTGTGGTTCTCGTGCTCTCGGCGAGGCCCGCGAGCATCGTGCGGGCCGATCTCCCGAAGCCTGAACCGGGGACGGGCGCCTTCTTCCTGCGCGCGGGCAGCTACGAGGAGGCGATCGCCACCTTCCGCGAGGAGGTCGAGAAGTCCCCCGCGGAAGCTGCGCCGGTGCGCGGCCTCGCCGATGCGCTGGCGGCGGTCGGCAAGTACGACGAGGCGCTGAAGGAGCTGTCCTCGTCAGCGCTCTTCGAGTCCGCGTCGACGTTGCAGTCGGCCGCCGGGCGCACCTATCTGCGTGTGGGCCAGCTCGCGCAGGCCGAGAAGGCGTTTCGCGTCGCGATCGATCTCGACGATGGCAACGTCGAGGCGCTCAACCGACTCGGCGAGGTGCTTCATTCCACCGGTCGTCGCAAGGAGGCGACGAGGATGTGGAATCGCGTCATCGACGTTTACCAGGAGATGAGCTCGGCGGAGGCCGAGAAGCTGCCCGCCGAGGGCTACGTCGAGATGGGACTGACGCTGGTCCATCTGAACCGCTACGGCGAGGCGAACGACATCATGTTCGCGCAGGCCGTCGATCAGGACGCGGAGAACCCGGTGATGCTGCTCGAGACGGGCCGCATGCTGCAGACGAAGTTCCAGTTTCCGGCATCGCGTGGCTGCTACCGCGACGCGTTCAAGGTCAATCCGGTCTTTCCCGACGGTCGTGTCGCCCTGGCAGAGAACTATCTGGTCGACTTTCAGGTCGGCACCCGGCGCTACGAACTCGCCGAGAAGCAGATCTCCCGGGCGCTCGAGGTGAACCCGAATCACGACGGCGCGTACACCGCGCGCGGCAGCCTGTGGCTCTCTGACGGCGACCTTCCGAAGGCGCGAGAGGCTTTCGGGCAGGCGCTGGCGATCAATCCTGCGAACTTCCGTGCTCGGGGACTTCTGGCGGCTTGCCAGTTCCTCGCCAACGAGGAGGACGAGTTCGAGAAGAGCGAGGCGGAGGTCCTGGCGCTCAACAAGGAGTGCGCCGAGTTCTACCACACCGTCTCCGAGGCGATCGAGCGACGCTTTCGGTATCTCGACGCCGCGCGCATGGCGCAGAAGGCGCTGGCGATCAACGAGGACTACTGGCCGGCCTATCACACTCTCGGCATCAACCTCCTGCGTGTCGGCGACGAGGAGAGAGGGCGCTTCTACCTCGCGAAGTCGTTTCGGCTCGATCCGTTCAACCTCTTCGTGTCCAACACTCGCAAGCTCCTGCGGCACATGGACAAGAACCACCGTGTGCTGAAGACGGGAAACTTCGTTATCAAGCTCCCGAAGAACGACTACGAGGTGTTGAAGACTTACCTCGCGCCGCTGCTGAAGGAGGCCTACGCGAAGCTGCAGAAGCACTACCGGGTAGAGCTCGATCCGCCGATCTTCATCGAGGTGTTCTCCGGTCACAAGTGGTTCTCGACGCGCATCGTCGGGCTCGCCGGCTTTCCGGCATCCGGCGCCTGCTTCGGCAACCTCGTCGCGCTGACGACGCCGAAGGCGCTGCCTCAGAACTGGGGAGCGGTCGCGTGGCACGAGTTCGCGCACGTGATCACGCTCCACAAGACGCATCATCGCGTGCCGCGTTGGCTCACCGAGGGGCTGAGCGTGTTCGAGGAGGGACGTGATCATCCCGAGTGGGAGCGTCGCTTCGAGCGTGAGATCGGCTCCGCCTACGCGTCGGGCCGATTGCTCGGCCTCGGCGAGCTCGACTTCGGCTTCTCGAAGCCGAAGTATCCCGGTCAGGTCCTGATGTCCTACTATCAGGGCTGCTTGATCGTGAAGTACATCGAGAAGACCTGGGGCTTCGACCGGGTCCTTTCGATCCTCGATGGCTACGATGCGAACAAGTCGACTCCGCAGATTTTCCAGGAGGTCTTCGACCTCTCGCTGAAGGAGTTCGACCGCGGGTTCTTCACCTACCTCGAGGACTGGATCGCGAAGAGCGGCTACGTGCCGACGGTCGCCGAGGATGTCATCGAGGATCTGCAGCTCGATCTGGAGGACGACCCGAAAAACGTCAAGAAGCTCGTCGAGCTCGCGTGGGCCTACTACTCGAGCAGCCTCGCCGACGACGTCGATGTGCCGATTACCGCCGGCAAGGCGCTCGAGCTCGACCCTGAGAACGGTGACGCACTGGCGATCCTCGCGCTCCACGATCTGAAGAAGGGCAAGACGGCGAAGGCGAAGGAGCGGATGGAGAGCGCGCTGCGGAACGGCACGCGGATGCGCTATCGCATGCATGAGGCGCTCGCTCGGCTGGCGCTGAAAGATGGCGAGAAGGACGAGGCGATCGGGCTCATGGAGAAGGCGAAGGAGATCTCGCCGTTCGCGGGTGCGGGTTCGCCGCCCGGCCGCAACCTCTACTACACTCTGGCGGGTCTCTACAAAGACGTCGGAAAGGAGGAGGACGCGATTCGCACGCTCGAGGAGCTGCGCGCGTTCTCGGTCGAGGATCTGCGCTGCCGTGTGGAGCTGGCCGCTCACTACATCGAGCAGGGCTCGCAGGCCGGTGCGGAGAAGGCGGTGACCATCCTCGACGAGGCCCTCTTCATCAATCCCTTCGACGTTGCGGTCCACGACAAGCTCGCTCGCGCGTCGGTGGTGGCGAAGCGCCACTCGATCACCGTTCGCGAGTACGACCTGATGCTGCGCGCCTACCCCGAGACCAATCCTCGCACCGCCCATCTGGCGCTGGCACGCGCTCACCTGGCCCTCGGGCACGGGAAGGAGGCTCGCGAACACGCCAGGGAGGTTCTCGAGATCGACGACGAGAGCGAGGAGGCGAGGGCGATTCTCGAGAAGGCCGGGGAATCCTGAGAGAACCGCCCGGGCGGCAGTGTCCAGGGAGCTGCGAGCCGCGTGGCGGTCTCGATCGATCGCAGGCGGCCGATCCGCGGGTCCATCCTGACACGCTGTTTCGCTGCGCTACACAGGTGTCTGGATAGCATACAGTTTCGTGCCTCGTCGGGTACCCGACGGGACCTTCCAAGTTCTTCTGATTAAATAGCTTAAGCTATTGGACGTGGCGGTACGTCGTTTGCTGATATCCAGCGAATCGAGAGGTACCGTCTCATGCGCCGTGGCATCCGTTTCCCCTCCGTCGGACTCAGCATCCGACAGAAGCTCCTCCTCGTGATCACCGGTCTGCTCTCGCTCTCGGCCGCGCTCAGCCTGCTGCTGCACCTCGAGGAGAGCCGTCGCGCCAGCCGCGAGGTCGCCGGGGCGGTGGACCGCATCGTCGAGCGTCTGAGTGAGGCGGGGCTTGTCAGCGCGCCCTTCACGGCTGACGGTGTCGCCGGTTCCCCCGGGGCGCGGCCGCCGGCCGATATTCCGGGCGACCTGCTGCGCTCCGGCTTGCCGCGCGCGGACATCGAGCTCAGCTCCGACATCTTCATCCCGACCGTTCGTCACACTCCGCGAGGCATGACCGTGACGCTCGAGCATCGCCGCGAGGCGATCCGCATCGTCGACGACATCTTCCACGACCCGGTGCCCGTCGACACGCTCGACGCTCCAGCGGTCATCCCGCCGCCGAAGAGCCGCGTCATCGCGGAGCTGCGTGACCCGATCGAGGCAGCCCGGGAGGCGAGCTTGCCGCGTGAGCTCGCGATCGCGGGTGCGGTGCTCCTCGTCGGTTTCCTGCTGACGTGGCTCGTCGCCGGCCGGCTGACACGTCCTCTGAAGAAGCTCCGCTCGAAGATGGATGCAGTCGCGCGCGGCGAGCTCGATTCTGTCGCCTTCGACGGACAGGGCTCCTCGATCGGACAGGGCTCCTCGATTGGACAGGGCTCCTCGATCGGACAGGGCTCCTCGATCGGACAGCGTTCGACCTCGGAGCCATCGTCGTCGAGAGATGAGCTGTCGCAGATGACCACGGCCTTCGACACCATGGTCGAGAGCCTGCGTGAGAAGCGCGCCATCGAGAAGAAGGTCTTCCAGGCCGAGCGGCTCTCCGCGCTCGGCGATCTCGCTGCGGGGGTCGCGCACGACGTGCGCAACCCTCTCAACACGATCGGTCTCGGTCTCGGTCACCTGCGCGATCAGTGTCCGCCGAGCGATCCGGAGCGTCGCGAGTCCTTCCTGCGCATCCTCGACGACGTCGAGGGCGAGCTGGGCCGTCTCAACGATCTCGTCCACAACTTCCTCTCGCTTGCCAGAGATGGCGAGAACGACTTGGAACCCTGCGAGCTGCGGCCTCTCGTCGACGACTGCTTGAGCCTCGTGCGCAAGCAGGCCCAGTCCCAGGGCGTCGTGCTGCGCGAGTATCTCGCTGACGTCGGCATCCTGGAGGTCAACTCGCTCGAGTTGCGTCGTGCGGTGACGAATGTCGTGCTCAACGCGCTGCAGGCGGTCGAGAGTGGTGGTGAGATCGTCGTGCGGCTGTCGAGCAGTGCACACGGCGTGGTGCTCGAGATCAGCGACGACGGCCCCGGCATGGGCGCCGACGAGCTCGACCAGGCGCTGCTACCGTACTACACGACGCGACCGCAAGGCACCGGACTGGGCCTTCCGATCGCGCGAGGCGTGGTCGAGGCGCACGGAGGGACGATGACGATGCGTAGCGAGCCGGGTCGTGGCACGACCGTCGAGATCGTCCTGACCCACGGGAAGCCTGCGTACGGGAAGCCTGCACACGGGGGATCGGAGGCGTCGTCACGGGAGCCGGCTTGCGGCGAGCACGCCGTGTTCGTTACCCGGGAGGAAGCCAGATGAGTGGTACTCCAGCACACACCTTGCCGTGCTCCGTCGTGCCGGCGTCCGATCAGAACGTCGACGGCGGGGCGATGATCGGCCGAGGCATCCGTCTTCTCGTTGTGGATGATGAGAAGGCGCAGCGCGGCATCGTCGCCGAGATTCTCACCGCTGCCGGCTACCAGGTCGAGACGTCGGCGGGGTTAGATGACGCCGTCGAGCGCGTTTCGGTCGGTGGCGTGGACATCGTGCTGACGGATCTGCGCATGCCCGGTGGTTCCGGAATTGACGTCCTCGACCGCGTCAAGGGGCTCGATGATGAGATCGAGGTCGTGCTGATGACGGCCTACTCCGACGTCAAGACCGCCGTTGAGGCGATGCGTCGCGGGGCCTACGATTATCTCGCCAAACCCTTCGAGAAGGACGAGCTCCTCCTCGCCATGGACAAGGTCGCCGAGCGTATCCGGCTACGTCGCGAGAACCGCGATCTCAGGAGCCGCGTGTCGGAGCGTTTCGCATTCGGACGGATGATCGGCGGCTCACCGCGGATGCAGGAGGTTTACCGGACGATCGAGAAGGTGGGGTCCGGCTCGTCGACCGTGCTGATTCGCGGTGAGAGCGGCACCGGCAAGGAGCTCGTCGCACGTGCGATCCACTCCTGCGGCAAGCGTGGCGAGCGACCGTTCGTTGCGATCAACTGCGCCGCGATTCCCGAGTCGCTGATAGAGAGCGAACTCTTCGGCCACGAGATGGGCGCTTTCACCGGCGCCGTCGCGGCGAAGGTGGGACGCTTCGAGGAGGTCGAGGGCGGCACACTGTTCCTCGATGAGATCGGGAGCATGCGCGTCGACCTGCAGGCCAAGCTCTTGCGCGTGATCCAGGAGCGGGAGTTCCAGAGAATCGGCTCCAGCTCCCTGCTCGATTTCCGGGGGCGCATCGTCGCGGCAACGAGCCAGGATCTCGAGACGCTGATCCGGGACGGCGGGTTTCGCGAGGACCTGTACTTCCGGCTCAACGTGGTGCCGATTGCGGTGCCAGCTCTACGGGACCGCCCCGGTGACCTGCCGCTTCTCGCCAGTCGCTTTCTCGAGAAGTTCTCGTCACAGCTGGGCAAGGATCTGTGCTCGTTCTCCCCGGATGCGCTCGGGCGTCTGGAGTCTCACGACTGGCCCGGCAACGTGCGAGAGCTGGAAAACCTGATCGAGCGGATGGTCGTTCTCGCGGACGACGACGTCGAGGTCATCGACGCGTCGATGTTGCCTCCGACGCTCGCGATGAGCAGGGCGGTTGGCAGGCCTGGCTCGACGTCGGTCGACGCGGGTGAATGCGCTGGGGAGCTCGCTCTGCCGGAGGGTTTCGCTTTGCCGGAGGGTTTCGCGCTTCCCGAGGCGGGACTCGTGCTCGCCGATCTGGAGAGCGACCTGATCCGTCAGGCTCTGCAGAAGTCCCAGGGCAAGCTGGAGCCCGCGGCGAGACTGCTCGGCATCACTTACAAGACGCTGCAGTACCGGATCCGTAAGTACGGACTACAAGAACACAAACGCTCCTCCTCTGCGGTGGAGTGAGCTCCTCTTTCCATTCAGGGTGAATCCAGACATGAATACGACCGTAAAGATTGCCGCGGTGGTCAGTGTGCTCGTCTTCGGCGGGATCATCGGGGTCTTCCTCACGATGGGCACGGGGGATGGTCCGGAGGATGCCGCCACCGGGACAACGACGAAGTCGGATGCTCCGGGGGGTGCATGGTCCGCGGAGTCTTCCGTGGAGTCCGAATCCGGCAGTCTGATCCTCGAATCGACGATCACAGCGAAGGGCAGTGTCGCCGTCGTGGTCGAGGTGCGTGACCGGATGCGGAACGTCGCGCTGCGTGCGTCGACGGTCCGGATCTTCCGACGCAGCGAGTCGGACAACGGCTACAGCGAGGTGACCGCCGGACTCTGGGCTCTGGCGCCGCGTACGTCGAACGGCAAGGCCTCCTTCTCGCTGCCTCCCGGCAAGTACGAGATCCGTGCGCAGGCGCCGCGATACACCGGCGAGACGTTGTTGGTGACGCTCGTGAAAGGCCAGCCCGAGCAGAGGTTCGTGGTCAACCTGGAGCGCGGCACGTCGATCACGGGCATCGTCGTCGACTCGTCCGACAAGCCGGTCTCGGGTGCTCGCGTGTTCGCGTTCAAGGAGCTCGCGGACCCGGATGCCGACATCGAGGAGATCCTGCGCAAGCTCGTCGAGCTCCAGGACTACACGGGCACGCATCACTCGGAGACCACGACCGACACCGACGGTCGCTACCAGCTCGATGGTCTCGAGAGCTTCTGGTACACCGTGCGCGCCGTCGCCACCGGCTACACGCCGGGGGAGGTGACGGCGGTCGGCGCTCCGAACAAGACCGCTCTGAAGGTCGTCGTTCAGGCCGGCGGTCTTCTCACCGGAACGGTCAGCGACCCCGAGGGTCGGCCGGTCGACGGAGCGGCCGTCATGGCCTTCCCCGAGCTCGAGGGCGCGGGGCTCTTCGAGATCATCATGTCGAAGGCGCGTCCGCCGGTCGAGGAGTACACGACGGGTCCGGACGGCACTTACAAGCTTCAGAGCCTCGGCGCCGGCATCTACAACTTCCTCGTCAGCGCTCCGGCCTTTCAGGAACATCGCGAGATGAAGCAGCGTGTCTCCTCGGGTGAGAACCCCGCGAAGAGCTTCACGCTGATTCCAGGGCACGTTATCGAGGGCTACGTTCGCGGTCCGCAGGACGAGCCGGTCGTCGCAGCCCGCGTACGCGCGAACGCGGTAGGTGTTGGCGGACAGACCTCGCGCGATCAGATCCGCATCGACATGAAGGACGGCGACCTCGAGACCGACGAAGAGGGCTATTTCCGCTTCGACACGCTGCTCGACGCCCGGTACATGCTCCTCGTCCACCACGAGGACTACGAGTCGCTGCAACGCAAGGACGTGCGACCTGATGGCGACGCGGTTCACCTGCGCGTTGGCCTCGGTGCGCGCGTCTTCGGCACGGTCGTCGACGCGAGTAGCGGCGAGCCGGTCGCGGGTGCGTCGGTTTCGGCGAGCGACGTGGCGAACCTGCGTAAGGACGCCACTACCGACCAGGACGGCAATTATGTGCTCAACGGCCTCGGGAGCAACCGGCGTCCGGTGACGGTCTACGTCAAGGCGGATGGCTACGCGCGTCAGAAGCGTCAGGTGACGGTGCGCAAGGGGCGTGAGTACGAGGAAAACTATGAGCTGCGGCAGACCGGGAGCGTCGAGGGGCTTGTCGTCGATTCGTCGAACAATCCGCTGCCCGGTGCGCACGTCGAGGTGCGCCCGACCCAGGAAGCCTCCGCGACTCTTCGCGTACTCGGCAACGCCACGACCAACCGCGACGGGTTGTTCACGGTCGAATACGTCGAGCCCGGCGAGGAGCTGCAGGTTCGCGTCAAGCTTTCGGCCTACCTCGAGACGTACAGCGCCGCTTTTGCGATCGGCTCCGGTGAGACTCACGACGTTGGCAGCGTCGTTCTACAACTCGGCGGCGAGATCTCCGGCCGCGTCGTCGACAAGGCGACGAAGAGGCCGATCAATGGCGTATGGATCGAGGCTCGCCCTGAGCACGGTACTGACCTGACGCCCGGCGGCAGCGTGCAGAGTGATCCCCGCGGCGAGTTCCTGACTCGTGGTCTGAAGGCCGGCAAGTACAGTCTCATCGCCAAGGCGAGCGCCTACATCGAGACCCGGATCGACGGCGTCGAGGTTCGCGAGGGTTTTCGCAACAACGATGTCGTCATCGAGTTCGAGAAGGGCGGTGTGATCGCCGGCATCGTCAAGAGCCTCGAGGGAGACAGGATCCAGGGCGCCGAGGTCGTCGTGCGTGATTTCGGCGACGGCGTCCAGGAGCGTCGTACCGTCAGCAACGGCAGGGGCGAGTTCGAGTTCAACAACATCGTCTCGCAGGACGAGGTCGAGGTCGACATCAAGCACCAGGACTACGGCAACTTCAACGACAAGAGCGTCAAGGTGGGTACGGGAGATCTGGAAGTTGTCCTGAAGCCGCTGGCCAGCATCGTCGGAATCGTTGTCGATCCGCAGGGGCAGCCGGTCGACTCGTTCACCGTTCAGCCGCAATCGAAGAACGTCAGCAAGCGTCGCGTGGCGACGCGTCTGCGCTCGAAGACCTTCAACCCGGAGGATGGTCGCTTCGAGTACCGGGGCATCCCCGACGGCGTCTACTCGCTCTCCGTTCGCTCGTTGAAGTTCTCCGCGGTGACGATCGAGGAGATCGAGGTGCGCGCCGGCGAGACCGTCGATGTCGGCGAGGTTCAACTCGCCGAGGGCGGCTCGGTCAACGGCCGCGTCGTCGTCGCCGGCACGAACCAGCCGGTTGTCGGTGCGCGAATTCGCGTGCTTCAGGGAGCTCAGGCCTTCGAGGCCAATCGCGCGTCACCGGTCGTCACGACCGACGCCAATGGCGGCTTCGTCATCAGCGGCCTCAAGGACCGCGTTCTCTCGCTCGACGTTACACACATCGACTTCGCGTCGGAGCGCGTCTCGAGCGTTGATCCGCGAGTGGGGGCAAAGAGCCAGAATCTCCTGATCGAGCTCGAGCAGCCTGGTCGGATCATCGGCACCGTCGTTGACGCGGCCGGAAACCCGGCGAAGGGAATGCCGGTTTACCTTGTCGCCAAGGGCAAGGGGTCGAAGAACGATTCCCAGAACTCTGACGCCAGAGGGGATTTCCAGTTCCGGAAGGTGAATTCGGGGGCTTACACCCTTCGTGCACACCGTTTCGGGAAAGCTGGTGCCCAGGTCGACGTGGAGGTCTTCTCCGGAGATACCGTCGAGGTGCGGCTGCAGCTCGAGTAGCGCTCTGCTCCGGATCGTGTCAGAAATGACCTCGCAGCCGGATCGCCGGCGTCCGGGACGTCTCCGTGTCGACAAGGCTCGCGGCCGCGGAGGTCGGCCGGGATGATCGGGATTCGGGATGACGTCACACCGCGGCGGTCGTTTGCCCGCTTCCGACACTTCCGGGGGCTGTTACCCGGGGGCTCGACGGCGTCGGACGTGCCCTCCCGTCCCGCTCCGATCCCTCGTGGTGGCAAGAGCTTACCCGGATTCTCCGGGGGTTTTCGGAACGACCGTAAGCTTTTCCGCCCGGCGGTGAAAAACGTTCCGATTTGGTCAAGGAATCCGGGCCCCCTGCCGATAAGGAAAGCATACGGGACGCGACATTTCAGCCGAGTCCGCCGAATCGACAGTTCGTTCGGTGGTGGCGTTCTGTCCCGACCCCGAATTTTTGCCTACGCTTTTTTCGGAACACACGGTCAGGCGACCGTCGTACGGAGAGGGGAGCCATGGAGATTCACGGTCCCGCCGGCATCAACGGGCCGGAGCGTCCTGACGCCCAGCCGGCTCGGCTCAAGGGAGTCGACTCGAAAGTCTCTCCCGAGAAGATCGTCGATCAGGTACAGATTTCGGATCAGGCGAACTTTCTCGAGATGCTCTCGACGGGGCCCGCGATTCGCCAGGAGCGAAGCCACGAGCTCCAGCGGCAGATCGACGCCGGAAAGTACGAGACTCCCGAGCGCCTCGAGATCGCGGTGGAGAAGCTGCTCGAGGAGCTCTGACTCACGGCGGTGCTTCCATTTGATCCGACCGGCGAGTTCCGGGGATCGAACCCGGATGGCGCTGGCGATACACGATCGTCTCGTGCGTGTTGACGAACGCCGGCTGGTTACTCTTGTTGACGGGCTCGACGGGTAACAGTCGGCTGCACCGGTACATTTACATTCAGACCCATTCACGATGAGCGTCGCGACGACCTTCAGGCCCTGTGCACTGACCTTCGCACCGCATCTCGAGGAGCGTGTCTGGGGAGGCCGGCGTCTCGAGAGCTACGGCCGCCACTTGCCGCCGGATGTGACGATTGGCGAGTCGTGGGAGATCTCCGCCATCGCGGGTCGTTCCAGCGTCGTGACACGAGGGCCGCACAAGGGGGAAGATCTTCTCGAGCTGCTACGGGCGCATCGGGACGATATCGTCGGTTCTTGCGCCGGCGACGTCGGCACCTTTCCGCTGCTCGTCAAGCTGCTCGACTCCTCCACGCCGCTTTCGGTACAGCTGCACCCGAACGATGACGAGGCCCGCGCGCTGGAGGGCGAGGGCGACGGCAAGCTTGGCAAGACCGAAGCCTGGCTGATTCTCGACGCCGCGTCCGGTGCGAAGGTCATCCATGGTCTCGCCGAGGGTGTTGACCGCGACGCCTTCTACGCACGCATGGAGGAGGCCGGCGGCGACGCGCTGATCGATGACGAGGAGGCCTCGCTCTTCAACTGGGTGTCCGTGCGTCGTGGCGACGTTGTCTTCGTGCCCGCGGGCACGATCCACGCGCTCGGGGCCGGCGTTGTGCTCGCGGAGGTGCCGCAGCACTCCGACATCACCTACCGCATCCACGACTGGGGTCGTCGCACGCCCGGCGGCGAGCCACGCGATCTCCACATCGAGAAGGCGCGTGGCATCGCGGCTCCGGTGGCGGTCGATTGTCCGCTGGTGAATCTCCTCGATGTCGATCCGGGCACTTCACTGACGCCGGTGCTCGACTGCGACAAGTTCCACTTCGACCTCGTCGCACTCGGTGCCGGAGAGTCTCTCGCCGGATCCACCGGGCACGGAGGTGAGCGCGCCTTCCACCTGCTCATCACCTGGGAAGGAGACGTTCAGGTGGCGAGTTCGCGTGAGGAGGCCTTCAACGTCGATCCCGTGCAGTTCGTGTTGCTGCCAGCCGCGCTCGGAGATTACGAGCTGCGCTCCCGTGACGGTGCTCGTGCTCTTCTGGTGGGCGCCGGCGCGCGTGCGTCCGTGTGATCGGTCCAGGAGGGGTCGGAGTGAGTCATCGAGTGCTCCTCGTCGCTTTGCGCAGGGGTGTCCGGAGGCTTGCTTGAGGGACCTCGAGCCTGACAATCGGGACTCGCTGTGCTCCGGGGCTCGTGATAGGCTACACGTTACACGCTGCTTCTCGGTCTTGCGTACGGACGCGAAGACAGGACGTGGGACAAGCCTCGGAAGGGGCCGTTCTGCCGGGAAGGGCTCGTGGCGGCGCCCGTGAGCCGACGGCGCCACGGGAATCGCGGCGGCGTACGGCTCGTCGGCTCCACGGGAAATGGGTACGGGTAGAGAGACAGCTTGATGGAACAGCGGCGGCCGCCAGGCGGCGGCTGCGGCGGAATCTCCGGTGGGCGCGCCGCCCGGCTGAGGCCTTCCGGGCAGGGTCCTTCCGGGCAGCGCCCCGGCGGCAGTCGGCGGCTGCAGCCGGAGGGCGGTGGCCCCGGGGTGCCGCCGCTGGTGATCGCGGCGATCGCCGTACCGGCTCTCGCGATCATCGTCCTGGTCGCCTGGCAGTTCATGAGGGACCGCTCCCCGGATGTCAACATCACGGTCGAGGATCCGAACAAGGAGTTCGGAGAGCTGAAAGCCTCGGCCGGGCGACTGCAGGCGAAGTTCAAGTCGATTGTCAGGCTCGAGCGCGACGATCCCGGTCGCGTCGAGAAGCTCAAGGCGCTGCGGCCGAACGTCGACGCCTGGCTGCAGAAGTTCGAGGACTTCTCGAAGCCCTTCCAGGACTCCGAGGGCTACCTCAAGGATGAGTACCGTGGCACCTTCGGCAAGGTGCGCCACGAGATGAACATTCTCTCCGGAGACCTCGGCAAGGAGATCCCGTTCTGATCCGGTCGTCGAGAGCGAGGCTGAAGACGATGAGCATCCTGAGGAGCTGCCAACGCAGCGAGAATGGTCCGCGTACCCGTGGCGCGTTCGATTTGACAGATCTGGTCGTCGGTGTCCTCCTCGCGGTGGGTATTCCGCTACTCGTATACATCGTTGCGCGTGGCAGCGGCGCGGTGAAGACGAAGAGCGACGTCGGTCAGTTCCGGGAGGAGATCAAGGTCAAGGAGGACGTCAAGCCGGACGCCGAGCTCCTCGGGCTGAAGATCAAGTACTTCCAGAGGATCCACAGCGAGACCGGCAGGGTGTTCCTCGAGCGAGCCCGGGACGCCTCGGGTGTGCGCCGTCTTCGGGAGAGAGACTGGGCCAGGGCCTGCTTCAGGAGTCTCGTGAGCGACATCCAGACGGTCGAGAACCAGCTCAACGCCGACGAGGATCTGCGCACGCGATTCTCCGTGGAGCTGAGCCGCTTGACCATGCTCAAGAGCGAGATCCAGGCGGATCTGAAGACCGCCGGCGCTGTCTACTGATCTCGGCTCTGCCATCTTCACGGGGGCCCGGCCGGGCGGGTGAGGGGCGGCTATCCAGGCCGCTTTCCCGGCAACACGAGGGGGCTTCCGGGCCGGTTGCCCGACCGGGAAGAGCGGGGTAACCTTCTTCGTCCGACTGTCTACCCGCCCCCGGTCCGTCATCGTGATGCAAGAGCTTCAGCCGAACGACTCGATCAACAACCGCTACACGATCATTCGCAAGCTCGGCGCCGGAGCGATGGGTAGTGTGTATCTTGCGGAGGATCGCGTCGAGAAGAACATCAAGGTGGCGCTGAAGATCCTGATCTCGGAAAACCTCGAGGATCAGGACGTCTGGGCGAAGGGCGAGTACGAGGCGCTGACCCGGCTCCGGCACCCGAACCTCGCGAAGGTCTTCAACTTCGGCCGTATCGAGGGGACTGACGACTACTTCATCGTCTCGGAGTTCATCAAGGGGCTCGACCTCTTTTCGATGACCGAGTTCGTGAACTACGCCGAGATCACGGAGATCATCGTTCAGGCCTGTCGCGCTCTGGAGTACATCCACTCGCAGGGCTACGTTCACTTCGACATCAAGCCGGACAACATCCTCGTCACTCGCTGCAAGACCATCGGAATTCGAGAAGGCTCGAAGGTGGCGTATGACGAGCTGGACCTGGACAGTACGGTCGCCTCGCGGACGTCGAAGCCGGTCGTCAAGGTCATCGACTTCGGACTGGCGGAGAAGATCACGGGATCGTTCAGCTTTGCGATCAAGGGGACGCTCAACTACCTTGCTCCGGAGATGCTCGATGGCCTCAATCCGGACAAGCGAGCCGATCTCTACTCCCTCGGCGTGACCATTTACCAGATCGTCAACCGCGACCTGCCGTTCTATCAGGGACCCGGTGACGGTCGAGTAAGTGTCAGCGGAAGTCCGACGAAGCGATCTGACCTCTTCGAGGTCAGCATGAAGAAGCATCCTGACTTCCTCCGCGAGATGATCCTCCGTCTGATCGAGGAGAATCCGGAAGACCGTTTTCAGAGCGCGAAGGAGGTCATCCAGTTCATCAACAAGAACTCGGAATACGAGTTCGAGATAGAGACCGAGGAGACCAAGCAGAGCTACTTCCAGACACCGAGGCTTGTCGGGCGCAAGAAGGAGATGCAGTTCCTGAAGCGTCACCATGAGCTGGTCTTCTTCCCGCACCGATCGGAAGACGGGAACCAGGTGACCGTGAGATCTGGAGCTCCGGAACGTGACGACAAGGTTCAGCTTCTCGTCGTCAACGGGGAGATGGGCTCGGGGAAGTCGCGGCTTCTCGACGAGTTCAAGCACTGGCTGAAGCTCAACGACCTCAACGTCTACACGGGTAACTGCTACGAGGGAACCCAGAAGGCGTACCAGTCGATCATCGAGATCCTCCGTCAGGTTGTCTGCGGTGTCGGGCTGGATTCGGAGATCTACCGGCGCCACGAGCACAGCATCAGTCGCCTCTTGCCGGATGTGCAAGGGGGCGGCGATCGTCGGGCTCGTGACGAACAGACCTACCGTCCGGAGAAGGAGAAGCACCAGTTCATCGACGCGATCTCGCAGTTCCTCGTCGAGGCGGCGCAGCAGGTGCCGTACCTTGCCGTCGTCAACAACCTCCAGTGGGTGGACGACGCCAGTGTGGACCTCCTGGACCGGCTCTTCCGGACGATGGAGGAGGCGCGCTCGAAGGGTGATGATGCGCGGTTGATGGTGATCTTCAGCCAGCGCTCCGAGGAGCAGGCCCACGAGCGAGCTCGGGAGCTCATCAGCGACCGTATCGATCAAGGCTTCGGCAAGGAGATCCTCGTTCGGCGCCTGAAGACGGAGCAAATCCGCGAGTTCCTGCAGGCGATGATGGGGTCCGCGGAGGTGCCGGAGGACTTTGTTCAGCGCCTCGAGGAGCAGACCGGCGGCAGCCCGCTCTTCCTCGTCGAGACGCTGAAGGCGCTCGAGGACGCCGGCGTCTTCAAGCACCAGGGTGAGGGGTGGACCATCAAAACGTCCCGGTATACGAAGGTCGAGATCCCCCGGAGCGTCGAGGATCTCTTCCTCGAGCGCATCGAGAGGCTCGAGCTCGTCAAACGGCAGATCCTCGAGGTCATGGGCATCCTCAACAAGCCGGTGAGCCCGAAGCTCCTGCAGCGGGTCGAGCGATTCAAGGACGTGCCGGTCCTCGTCCAGCTGCGTGACCTCGAGAACCTCGGGATCGTCCACAAGCGTTTCGAGAGCAACAAGCTCCTGTTCGAGATCGACCAGGCCGAGGTGCGAGAGATCCTCTGCAGGAACCTCGAGGACGACGATCGCCGTCAGATCCACGGCGAGGTCGGCGAGGCCTACGAGACTCACTTCCGGGACCGGCCCGACGAAATCCTCGAGGAGCTCGCGTATCATCTTCAGCGCAGCAACAAGACCGCCAAGGCGATGGAATTCGCTCTTCGTGCGGGCGATCGGCTGAAGGCCATCTACGCGAACGAGAAGGCCCACGGGCATTACACCTTCGTTCTCGAGGAAACAGAGGGCAAGCCGGATCACCTCGATGTCTACTTCGACATCCGTGAGAAGCTCGGCGACATCTGCACGACGATGGGACGTTGCGACCAGGCCGAGGTCCACTACAGCGAGCTGCTGTCGGAGCGCTGTCGCGACAAGCTGGCCCCCAACCGAGTCACGAATCTCCACCTGCGTCGTGGCAAGGTCTTCGAGATTCAGGGCGACTACGAAGCGGCGCTACGGCAGTACAAGGAGTCGCGGAATCATCTCTCCGCGTTCGGCAAGGACCACCAGGTGCTCGACCGAGCCCGCGTCTTCATCAGCATCGGTTGGGTGTACGTCTGCATGGGCAAGTACGAGAAGGCGATGACGATCTCCCTCGAGGCGCTAAGGGTGATCGGCGGGCTCGAGGACGGGATGGAGCACGCCAAGGTCTTCAGCACGATCGGCAGCGCGAACTTCTTCAAGGGGAACATCCAGGAGGCCGCGAAGTACCACCGGAAGAGCCTCGAGATCAAGGAGTCGCTGGAGAATGTCCCGGAGATCATCGTCTCACTGAACAACCTCGGATCTGCCGACCTCGCCGGAGCCGAGTACGGCGAGGCGCTCGAGAGCTTCCGACGAGCGTTCGCCACGAGCGAGGAGATCGGCGATCCGTACGGACGGGCGATGAGCCTTCATAACCTCGCGCGGCTCTACGTGAACATCGGTGACACCGATGCGGCCGAGGGCTATCTCCGCGACTCGTTTCGGCAGACGAAGCTCTTCAGCATGCGGTACCTGAACCTCCAGAACCACATCGTGCGTGGGCTGATACTCAAGGACCGTCAGGAGTATGCGAAGGCGGAGGGCAGCTTCTTTCGTGTCTTGACGGCGTTCTCCAAGCAAGGAAACCGTGCCGGGCTCTGCTCGATTCTCGTCGAGGTCGCGGAGCTCCACCGGTTGAACCAGAACTTCGATGAGGCCGCGAAGATCATCGAAGATGCGAAGTGCAGCGCCGAGGAGCTCGGTATCGCTCCGCTGCAGGTACGCTGCCTTCTCGAGAAGGCGCGGCAGTTACGAGCCGGCGAGGAGCCGGATCTCGGGGGGGCGGTCGCGTTTCTGTCCGATGCGCTCGAGCTGGCGGAGAGGGGCGAGAACCCGGAGCTGCGGGGCGAGGTCGCGTTCGAGCTCGCGGAGACGCTGGTATCGAAGCGGGAGGTGAGCCACGCGTCGCAGCACTACAACGCGGCGCAGGAGCGGTTCAGGGAGGTGCAGGACAGCCTGCCTGTCGACCTGCGCGACACGTACGAGGATCGCCAGCGGAGGCGGTTCCGCAGCTGGAAGGACGGCGGGAGCACCAGCGTTCCGATTTCTCCCAAGTCCGAGGCACCCGACCCTCTCGTTGCCGAGTCGCCGGCTGAAGACGTGTCGCACGAGGATGCGCTCAAGAGTGTCAACCAGCTGCTGACGGAGCTGTCGAGTGCGACATCGCTCCCCCAGTTTCTCGGCAAGGTCGTCGAGGATCTGCTGCGCACGACCGGCGCCGAGGTCGGCTTTGTGCTCAGCCTCGCCGGAAGGAACCTCTCCGTGCTGGCGACGAGGCGACGTGGAGGGGACCGCCCGAAGAGCCCCGGGAAGATCCTCTGTCTGTCTCTCATCCAGCGCGCGCTGAAGCAGCAGCACCCTCTCTTCGTCGACGACGCGGCCAAGGATCCTGCGGTGCTGCCGGCACTGAGGGAGTGTGGACTCGAGGCCGGGTCTTTGTCGATCAGTCCCTTTCTCGAGTCGGACGGCAAGAAGGGCGCCCTCTACCTGGTTCACCCCCGGACCGGTCCCGAGTTCGAGGCCCGACAGAGGCTTCTGGTCGGCCCTTTCCTCAACATCTTGCCGATGGCCTTCCTTCAGATCCCGAGCTCGATGGACCTCGTCGCCGGCAGCTGATCGGTCGATCAGACCGCCGGGACCTCGAAGAAAGCCTGGTCCGGATTGAACAGCGTTCCGTTGCGGTACGCGATGAGCAGAGCGTTGACGGTCTGACGATCGAACTGGCGGTCGGCCA
The DNA here is from genome assembly GCA_964390645.1 of uncultured Planctomycetia bacterium. Lineage (GTDB taxonomy): Bacteria > Planctomycetota > UBA8108 > UBA8108 > UBA8108 > CAYMLL01. Next base: position 28,622 of record CAYMLL010000018.1, read on the forward strand.
TCTCCTTGATCTTCAGGAGGGCCTCCTTCACCGAGGTCTCGCCGCCGCCCCCCAGGACGTCGGAGTTTTCCGTTCCGTAGAGCTGAGCGTCGAGCTCCTTGGCGATACCGACGACGCGAGCGAGCTCATCGATGTCCGCTCCGGCCTTGCCCTCGGGAGAGCCGCTGCCATCCCATCGCTCGTTCTGCTGCTCGATCGCCGGACGCAAGTGCTCGAGACCGGGGATATCGGAGAGAATCTCGCGGGCGTAGTGATTTCGCTTCGTCTCGCTAGTGATCCGGTTCTGGAGCTCCTGATCGGTCATCGGAATGGACCCGATGTCGTGGAGCATTCCGGCCAGCCACGCATCTCGGACCCGCTGCGTCGACCGACCGAGCTCCTTGGTGATGGCGAGGCAGTACGACGCAACGCGTTCCGAGATGCCGCGCGGTGTCGGTGTGCGCATCTCGGCCGCGTTGACGAGCGTGCGAATCGAGCTGCGGAAGAACGTGTCCTGGCGCGTGATCATCTTCAGCAGCTCGAAGGTCGAGCCGAGCTGGATGCCGATCGCGGAGGAAATCTCGAGGTCGTCGCCGTCGAACGCCTCCGCGCGGTTGGCGTAGATGTAGATCACTCCGAGGTTCTTTCCGAGCACCGAGATGGGCACGCAGATGACGGAGCGGATCTGGTTCATGACGACGCTCGCCATGGCGTTGAAGTGCTGGTCGAGCGAGGCGTCGGACGTGAGAACCGAGCGGTTGTGAGTCAGACACTCCTTGATGATGCCGCGAGACACGCCGACGGCTTTGTCGGGATCGTCGTCCTTGTCGAAGCGACCGAGAATATCGAAATGGGTGTTCTTCCCGACCCCGATGGCATCGTTCGTGGTGCCGTTCTTCGACGTCGAGGAGATGCCCAGCAGGTAGAGGTGGTCGGCGCCGATGCTCTTTCCGAGCAGCTCGCTCACCTTCTGAAAGAGCTTCGAGAGGTTCTTCTCCTCGGCGATCGTCTGCGAGAGATGAAGAAGCACGTTCAGGTTGCGGGCCTCGCGTGTCGCCTTGTCATCCTCCGGATTCTTGGTCGGAAAGACCTTCGTCGCGCGCAACGTGATCGTCGACGTCGGATCGACGACGGCGGCCAGGTCGGCCTCGATCTCCGGGGGGACGATGCGGCTCGAGTCACGAAGCTGCGCGACGCGGTCCTCGAAGACGAGCACCGTGTTGCCGATGCGGATGTGGTCTCCGATGCGCAGAATCTCCTCGCTGACATCCTTCTCGTTGACGTAGGTGTGGTTGCGACTCTCGAGGTCTCGAATGAAGAACATCTCGCCGATGCGGAAGATCTCCGAGTGGCGCCTGGAGACACCCTGATCCAGCACCTGAACTTCGCAGTCGGAATCCCTGCCTAGCACGAGACTGTCGCTCTCGATCGAGTACTTCTTGCCCTTGTCAGTTCCGGTTTGAACGCGCAGAATCGTCATCAAGAACCTCCGGGGAACCGATCTCACGTCGATGGAGAATCGGTGGATTATACCAGAATTTTCGTCCGACGCGAAAGCCGTGCCAGGCTCGCATGCTCGGCGATCCCGGCGTGCTTATCGGTACTTGTGATCGGAGTTTTCGTCGACACGGGCTCGCGATCCGGGACCCGGGTCGCGCGGGGCGCATTCTGCGAGTCGGAGGGCCGCAAGCGATCCCGAGGACCCGTTCGGAGGGCGGATCACCGGGCAGTGGTGGCGTCGTTCACTCCTTCACGAAGAGTCCGTCGCGCATGGTGAGCGTCCGGTGGGCGAGCCGTGCCAGCCCGATGTCGTGCGTGACGATGACAAAGGCCGTCTGGAGCTCACGGTTGAGCTCGACGAGGAGCTCGTGGATCTTGTCGCCGGTGACAGTGTCGAGGTTGCCGGTTGGCTCGTCACAGAAGACGAGCTCGGGGTCGTTCATGAGCGAGCGTGCGATGGCCACGCGCTGACGCTCGCCGCCGGAGAGGCGGCCGGATGGAAAATCGGCGCGGTCGAGCACACCGACGCGGCCGAGCAGGTCGCGCGCACGTTCGGTTAGCGTTGTGCGCTCGGAGCGGAATCTCTTCGTCGTACGCAGGATCATCGCCGGAAGGAGAACGTTCTCGAGGACGGTCAGGTCGGGCAGCAGATGGTAGAACTGGAAGACGAAGCCGAAGTGTCGGTTGCGCATGCGGCACTTCGACTCGAGACCGAGGTCTGCGAGGTCACCGCCCCTGAAGGACTCGTCGCGGCCGTTGTAGACCAGCGTGCCGGCGCTCGGCGTGTCGAGGAGCCCCATGATGTTGAGTAGCGTACTCTTGCCGACGCCGGAGAGACCGACGACCGCGAGAATCTCACCCTTGTGCACGTCGAGCTCGCACCCGCGAAGCACCGGAACGGAGAGGCCCTCCATCCGGAATTCCTTGTGCAGCTTGCGAACGGCGTAGAGGACGTTGTCGTTCAGGGTCTGTGCGGTATTCACTTCGCCACTCGGCCGGGACCTGCTCGAAAGGGACACGGGGCTCGTTGCCGGTCTTGCTGGGGGTCACTCGAACTGAAGGGACTTGATCGGATCGCGACGTGGCGCCCACACCGCAGGGACGAGGCTCGCTGCCATGCCGATCAGCACCGGCGGGCCCGTGCTCCACAGAACATCGAGCAGCTCGAAAGCTACCGGTATACGGTCCATGTGGTAGATCTCCGGTGCGAAGAGCTGTCGGCCCGTCGCCGCGTAGATCGCATCGTGGAGCTCATTGATGTTCGCGGCGAAGACGTAGCCGAGACCGAGGCCTGCCAGCGTTCCGACAGCCGAGATCACGAGGCCGTTGGTCAGAAAGATCGCCGTGACGCCGTTGGCCGTCGCGCCAAGCGACATCAGCACGCCGATGTCACGCGTCTTCTCGATCACCGTGAGGAGTAGCATCAGCAGGATCATGGAGCCCGTGAAGACCACGAGGATCAGAACGATCAGGCGGACCAGGTTCTTTTCGATGCCGACGGCCTTGAGCATGTTCTGCCGCAGCTCGAGCCATGTTTTCACGTGAAGCAGGCGATCGAGATCGTCGAGCTTCTCGTTGATCACGTCTCGTGTCTCCTCGAGCCGGGTCGGGTCGTTCAGCGCGACGCGGATGCCCTGTATGCGAAAGGGATCGGTATCCTCGGGAAGGTCCTTGTTGAGCATGCTGCGTACGACGTTGATGTCGGCGTAGAGCGTTCCGGAGTCCATGTCGAAGTCTCCGGTCTTTGCCGCGCCGACGACGAGAAAGAGCTTCTCGATCTCGTTTCCCGTGTCCGGGCTCAGCGTGTTGATCGTCATGATCTCGCCGATCGACACCTCACGCTCGAGCAGCATGTGAATGCCCACGATCACGCCCGGTGGGGCGATGACGAAATCGCCGGCGCTTTCTGGTCGGTGCTTCTCCAGGATCTCGTTGCGGAAGTCCCGTTCGAAGAAGCGCGCGAGCTCTTTCTTGCCGAGAGCGGGACGCTCGTCGGAGTGGATGATCTCGTGAATCTCGCGTACGGCTTCCGGGACGTCGGCTTCCCGGAACACCTCGTTCGCGTTGGTCGGTGGGGGCGGGACGTGTTTCGAGAGGACCGTCTCGAGCTCCTGCGGACGCAACACGTAGCGGCCGAAGTCGTTGACCAGGGCCTGGCGTACGGGGTCGACGCCGTGGATCCGAGCCGGCCGGATCGACACGCCACTGCGGAAGATCCCGAGCCTCTCGATGAACGGCGCCGTGGCCGCGACGTTGTCGACGGTCGCGAGCGCGTCCTCGAGATCGAGCACCCCGTCGATGCCGAGCTGTCCCGAACCGATGATCTGGATATGGGACTCTTGCCCGCGGATGTTCTCGCGTAGCTGGGTCATGTATCCGCCCATGACGCTCTGCACGATGAGCAGCATCGCGACACCGAACGTGATGGCGAGAAACGCCGCGAGGGCGAGAAAGCGAGAGCGGAAGTAGCGGAGGCTCAGGAAGAGCTTGTACATTTCAGCCGGCGGAGTCGGCGTCCCGATGATCGCATTGTCTCGTCGCATCCGGCACGGGATCGTAGCCTCCTTTGACGAAGGGATTGCAGCGGAGAAGTCGCTTCAGCCCGAGCCAGGCCCCACGAAGCGCGCCGTGGCGAGTGATCGCCTCGGCGCAGTAATCGGAGCAGGTCGGCCGGAACCTGCACGAAGGCGGCAGGAGCGGTGATAAGCCACGCTTGTAGAGGCGCAGAGTCAGCAGCGCCAGGCTCTTCGGAGTGCCGGTCAGCCGCTGCAGGAGCGTCATGAGCTGACACTCTCCGTTTCTGCGCCGTTCCCGTGGTGAGGTGAGGGCTTGTGACGAGACGGTGGCTGGCGTCCGGCGGTCGGTGGCGGTGGGCTCGCCTGCTTCTCGCGAAGGTAGCGGCAGAAACCCCGCAGGTTCTCGATGTACGCGGCGAGGTTCGCCGGCGGACCGCCCGGGAGCAGCACCAGGTCGTGCGGGCCTGGCAGCTCGTGCTTGGTCAAGCGGAAGGCCTCGCGCAGCAGGCGCTTGATGCGCGATCGTGTTACCGCGTTGCCGTGGCGACGGCTGACGACGAGACCCAGGCGCGACAGCTCGCGTCGAGTCGACAGGTAGTTGATCCGCAGGTGCTCGGCACGAAAGCGCCGGCCGTGCGCCTTGATGCGATGGAATTCGCCGGACGTCTGGACTCGCTCCGTGGGGCGCAACCTGGCGTCCCTACCTTCCGCAGAGACGATTCCCGGGCTCGGTATGCTGTCGTCGTGAATCATCGATCCGAATGTCGCTGGCCACCGGGGCTCGATCAGTAGTCTATCAGCGAATGGACCGGATATCCTTCGAGAGACTTTCGCCCCGGCAGGAAGGTCAGTTCGACGAAGAACACGCAGGCCTCGATCCTCCCGCCCTGCTGCTCGATCAGCTTTGCGCAAGCCTTGACGGTGCCGCCGGTCGCGAGGAGATCGTCGACGAGCAGGACGCTCTGTCCCTTCTTCACGGCGTCGACGTGCATCTCGACCCGGTCCGTGCCGTACTCGAGCGCGTACTCGAGGCTGACGGATTCGTAGGGCAGCTTGCCGGGCTTGCGGATCGGCACGAACCCGATCCCGAGGCGACACGCCAGCGCCGCGCCGAAGATGAAGCCGCGCGCCTCCGGGCAAGCGAGAACGTCCGGTCGCAGTCCGGCGTTCGCACAGAGATCCGCGATGCGGTCGATGGCTCGCGAGAAGGCGGGCCCGTTGCCGAGAAGTGGAGTGATGTCCTTGAACCGGATCCCGGGCTCCGGGAAGTCGGGCACCTCCCGGATGTGCTGCTTGAGGTCGTCGTTCATGGCCTGGCTGTTCTGGGGTCGCGTCGGACGCGTCACCCATTATGACCAGGGCGGGGAAACTGTAAACGGCGAAGACTGCAGGGTTTCCGTCCTATCAGCCCGTCGAGAAAGTGCTCTTGACCCGAGGTCGAGGGATTCTGTTCGAGATCGAGAAGCCGAAACGCGCGCGAGGTGCCTCCTCGTCGAGTTTCAGCGCTGCAGAGATCGGGAAGAGTCACCGGTATTCGGCCGGAATGACGTCTTCGACGGGCTGCTATGTCACCGTCGGCTGCGCAGCCTGGTGCAGGCGCTCGGGCTCGTGTGCGAGTACGTAGTAGAGCTTCTTCAGCGCCTCGTTCTCTATCTGGCGTACTCGCTCGCGCGAGAGGTTCACACGCTCGCCGATCTCCTTGAGGGTCATCGGGTCGCCGTTGACGAGGCCGTAGCGCATGCGGAGGATCGTCGACTCCCGCTCGTCCAGGGTGCCCAGGAGCTTCTCGATCATCTCGATCTCGATGGAGTCGAAGAGGATCTCCTCCGGCTGGCGGGCGTTCTTGTCCTCGAGGACCTCGGAGAGCGTCCACATGTTCTCGAGGCTGATCGTCTGGCTCGATGAGCTCGACGTGCGCAGTGCCGTCTTGATGATGCCGAGGTTCTTCTCGGGAATCCCCAGCTTCTCCGCGACCTCGTGAAAGAAGGGCCGGCGACCGAGCTCGATCGTCAGCTCCGAGGTGGCGTTTTTCCACTTGCCGATCATCTCGACCATGTACGACGGGATCCGCACCGTCTTCACGGTGTCGATCAGCGCTCGCTTGATGGATTGCTTGATCCACCAGGTTGCGTAGGTGCTGAATCGACACTCCTCCGCCGGATCGAATCTCTCCACGGCCTTCAGCAGACCGAGGTTGCCTTCCTCGATCAGATCGAGCAGGGACAGTCCACGATCCACGTAGTTCTTGGCGATGCTGACGACGAGTCGGAGGTTGGCTCGGGCCATGTGCTCGCGGGCTTCGGGGTCGCCCGCTCGTACCCGGTGGGCGAGCTCCTTCTCCTCGTCGGGAGTGAGGAGGTCAATCTGGTTGATCTCCTTGAAGTAAGTTTCGAGGCCGAGTTCTTTCACGATTCGAGTAGCCGTTCAGGGGGTGAGCAAGTGGAGTCGTGGAATCTTGGACGGAGGACGAGCGCGCGGCACGGAGGGCGGTGTCGGGAGTCGAGACTGCGGATCCGGAAGGTGAGGTTCCTTCTCGCAGTTCCGGGCAGACCCTGCGGCGGCTCCCGGAGAAACCCCCGCGCCGGTTTAGCTATCGACAATTCCACCGGGCGGCTTTGGACGTTCGAGCCGCTCGCCGGGCCGAGTAACGTAACTCGTGAATCGTCGTAAGGCTTCGGTTGGTAACAAGATGGAATCGCCCTTGTGGACAAGATTCGTCACGCTTGATAACCCCGGGGCGGGCACGTCCGGGGGGCTCTCGGTCCCGTCGGTCGTCGCGATCGAGGGCCCATGAGGACGCGATACCGCAGGCGTGTTCCGGGAGCCGGTGAGACGACGAGCGCCGCGATTCTCGTCGTCCCGGAGGGTCGGGCGCGCCCTTCGGGGAACGGGGGGCCTCACGCCTCCGGTCCGGGCCGCCGGGGAATGGCGAGCACCTGGACAGCAGTCCGTCGCGGCGGTGTTCCGGACGCCAAGGCGGCGCCCGGGCCGGCGTCCAGGACATCAACGCGGATGTCGCGAGGTGCGAGAGACGAGAACACGGAGCCCGGGGGATCTGCGCCCCGCCATCGAGGAGACTCTCGTGCCGGGAGATCGAGACCACGGACGGCTGCAGCGCGAAGGGATCTCTGCTATGCGTGCCGGCGGCTTGCCGGTCGGTCGTTCACTCGTTTCGCGAAACCCTGGCGCGCTCGGTCTGCCACCACGCGCGAGCGGCGACGACAGCCTTCTCGCGCGACTCGCGGAGCTCGGCGGCGGTGCGACTCCGGGCGGCGGCGGACCTGGAGGTCGAGCTGGAGGTCGACCTGGGGGTAGAGCTGGAGGTCGACCTGGAGGTCGGGACGCGAATCTGGCTGTAGCCGAAGTCGGTGCCCGCGATTCGAGTCACCAGTCGAAAGCCCGTCGTCTGGTATCTCGACTCGGCGAGCTTGGCGAAGACGAAGTCGAGTACGCGGATGCGCACCGGGTCGTCAGGCTCCTGAGTCGTGACGAACCTCTCGAAGCTCTGCAGGACCGAGTACGCCTGGCGTGCGAACTCGGCAGGATTCGACTTCGCGAGCTCGAGGAGTGTGATGACTCCCGAGGAGTCGCCGAGGTCGGTGATCGCGCGAGCGGCCTGGATTTTCGAGGTGACGATCTTGCTCTGGAGCTGACGCTTCAGGAACTCGAGGCCTGCCGGGTCTCCGAGCTCGTGCAGCAAACCTGCGATGTCGCTCCCGCCGTGAGTCTCGAGGAGCTGTTTGAGCGTCGGTACGCTCCGAGGATCACGGAGCATGCGCGCGACCCGAACGAAGGAGCTGCGGAAATACGCGCTCGGGCTGTCGGGGGGCTTCAGCAGGTGATGGTCCAGGAAGCGCTGCCAGACCGCCGCGACGCGCGCCGGGCCCGGCCGGGGCAGGGTCGACGGATCGAGCGCTGGCTCCGTGGATCCGGCAGCGACGAGAATCAGCCGCTGGTTTTTCGACTTGCCGCTCTTGCGGATGGAGCGTGCGCGAGGCTCGACGTCGGATACCTCGTACCAGCTTTCTCCCTGCGTCGCCTGCACCGCGGTATTGCTCGCTGTCTGGAAGAGGCCGACGGTGACCAGGGTGGCGCCGTTGACTCGATAACGACGCAGAGCCTTCGATGTTCGCGCCACGCGTGAGGTCGTTGATCTCGGTTTCGGTGTCGAGACCCGGATGTCGCGTGAGAGGCCCAGCGCGTCGTCTACCACGGCCGTGACGTCGGGACGAACGACCGCTCGCAGCGCGGAGAGGACCTCGTACTCGTTGTCGTTCGCGGCGCCGTCCGCGCCGGTGGGGGCCTTCTTGTCCCCGGATCTCGGAGTGGGCGACGTCCGGATCTCGAAATCGTAGTAGATGAGCCGGGTCGTCTTCGACCGACGCTTGCGCTGCTCGGCGAGGATCTCGGCCTCGCGTGCGAGGATCCTCTCGTCGTCTGTGAGCCAGGCGCGGATCGTGGCGAAACCTGCTTCCTCGTTAGATCGCGTTCGTCGCGCCGCCAACGGCACGCCGCTCCAGCGGGTGAGCTCGACCCGCAGGGAGTATGCGGTCGACGTGGTCGTCGGCTTCGACCTCGCGGTTGTGGAACTCGCGGTCTCGGTCGCCAGCAGACCTTTGACGACGGTCTTCAGCTGGCCCGCCGAGATGATGAGGTTGGACGAGAGGTCGAATGCCCGTCGACGCGCGATGGAGGACCGGCCCGACTCGCCGCTCGCGATTCCACGCTCGAGCGCCGAAAAGAGGCTGGCGAGAAAGCTCGTCGGTAGCGGGTGCCCCGCGTGAGCGGACTGGACCCTCGAGGTGATCTCGGAGATGCCAACGGACGTGTTGACGTGCTCGAGCGCACGTTCGAGGAAGTGGATCTCGTCCGCCCGGTCGATCTTCGTCTTCTGCCTCGATCTCCTGCCGGCGAAGGCGATCCGGGCGGCGCGTCTCCAGAGCGGAAGCACCGACGCGAGTCGCACATGGGCCGTGGTGCCGTGACCGGCGGCGAGGTTCTCGAATCCTCGTACCGCGGCAGCGGCCAGCTGGCGGTCGTCGTGTTTCTCGGCGTCGAGCATCTCCAGGGCGTGCAGATAAAAGTGCTCCGTTTCGAGCGGGAAGAGCGTCCAGGGCGCTTCGGTGATGGCGGTCGTGTGCAGGCAGCCGGAGAGCAGTCGGGCTCGCAGCCGGTCCTCTTCGGCGATCCGTTCTCGAAGGTCGGAGATCGTCGCGAGGATGGCGAACGCGTCGCCGGTCTCGAGACTCTCGAGCTTCTCCAGGAGGTAGGTCAGCCCGCGCGAGTTGCCGGTGTTCGCGAGAAGAGCGGCGGCTCGTAGACGCTGCGACGTCGCCTCCTCCCGGGCCCCCGGACTGGTCGTGAGACCCTGGCCGCTGTTGCGGCCGGCTCCGACGCGTCGCTCGAGCACCGGCGTGGTCGAGAGAGGCCGCTTTTCGGGCCCCAGGAGGCTGACGAGATGCGCGGGAACCTCGTCTCGATCCTCGTCCGGACCCAGCTCCATCAGGGCGAGCGCCGCAACCGTCCGGGTGTCTTCATGGTCGAGAGCGCCGGCGAAGAGGTCGGCGTATTCGTGGACTCGAAGGCGGCCGAGAATATCGAGGGCGGCGGCACGCTTCGGACCGCTCTGCTCACGAGCCTGTCGGACGAGGGCCTCGAGCAGCTCTCCGAGGAGTGCCTCGTCGCGTTTGTCCTCGTCGTCCGCAGTCACTTGCTCGTGGGCCAACCGGCGGATGAACCGCTGGCGCAGGAGGATCAGGAAGGGGTGGCGCTCCCGCGTGATGACGACGTCGTTGCGAACATAGCGAACCTCCTCGCCGGCCTTCAGCAGGCTGATCGCAGTCGGTGTGCCGAGTGGACGACGAAGGAGGGTCTTGGTTGTCGACGTCGCCGATCCTTCCTCCACCTCGATGTCGTACGTGTCGCGAGCGTCGGCGGTGATCGTGCGCCACGTCAGGGTGAAGCGTCGCGCGGCGCTCCCGTCCAGGGACCGTCCAGCCATACGCAGTGGCTTGCCCGAGGGGCTCGCCCCCCGTGCGACCGTGACCAGCTCCGGCGTGCTCCCGGGCGCGTCGGAGGCGAGCTTCATCTCGACGATGTCGAACACTCCGACGACCGGGTCGAGCCGCTCTCTGAGCGCACGGGCGCGGCGTGACAGCTCGGGGTCCTCCGAATCCCCGGCGTCCTCGAGAAGCCGCAGGATCGACTCGCCCTTCTCGAGCAGCCGGGTCTGTGCCTCCTGTCGCTTCGTCCACTTCTCGTGACCGAGCTCGCGGATCAGTGTGCGCAGCTTTCCCTCGCGGCCGTCGGCCTGGACGACGGACGGGAGCAGAAGGACGAGCCCGAGGATCACTGCGGCTGAGCGTGGCATCGCTTCCGGAACGATGGGTCGTGGGAGGCCCGGATCCGACGAATCGGGCCGATCCGGAGAATTGTATCTCGATTCCGGTCGAGGCGAAACGACGGCCTGGCGTATCGGACCACGGGGACGCGAAAAGGCTTCAGCCTCTCTCGACGCCAACCCGATAAACCCTGCGTACACCGCGACTTTCTTCGACGTGACAGAGTCCTGCTGAGCCGATGGACGAGACTCCCGAGCTGACTGCCCAGAGGCAAGACCGACTGCTCGACCCCCACGTGCAGGACGACCTTCGCAAGGGGCTGGAGGCGGTGGCCCATGTTGTCGAGGAATGCGTCGTCTCGTCGAGTACGTCGACGGAGGGGGCCGATTTCGTGACGGGCGTCCGGTCGTCTCTGGAGGTTCTGATCGAGGTTTTCGGCTTCGAGCGCGGCTTCTTTCTCGTCGAGAGAGTCGGCAGTGGTGTCATGTCAGACGAGAACGTGGATGCGTCCGATTTCGAGGTGATCGCCTCGCGCTCCACCGACCTCGAGGAAGAGACGCAGCGCTGGAAGGATGTGACGAATCCGGACTTCGCGCTCGATCGTGCCGTGGTCACCAAGGCTCTGTCGAGCGGGGATGTCGTCGCGATCGACGGTTTGCTCGCGGGCGTGGATACCGGCGACGGCGACTGGAATCGCCCGGTGATCTGTCGTGCCTGTCGCCTCACCTGCCGCCAGCGTGCGGTGGTGTACGTCGAGGGCCGTCTGGGCCAGGAGGACATCGCCGACTCGCACAGCGAGTCGTTCTCGTGGCTCGTCGACCGCCTGGTTGCGGTATGGGGGCGAGCGTTCCTGGAGGCCGACCTGGCGACGCCGGCGAGTGTTCTCGACGACGGCGATGACACGAAGACCGTCGTCGGGCTGGAGTCCGTCGGTAGAGAGCCCGGGAGCTATCACGGAATCATCGGCAGCGACGAGAAGCTGCGGAAGGTCTTCGGGATCATCGAAAAGGTCAAGGACTCCGGACTCAACGTATGCATCTTCGGTGAGAGCGGATCGGGCAAGGAGCTCGTCGCGCGTGCGATTCACCAGGCGAGCTGTCGCTCGGAGCACGCGTTCATCTCCGAGAACTGCGGCGCGATCTCCGAGACTCTTCTCGAGAGCGAGCTCTTCGGCCACGTGAAGGGCTCCTTCACGGGCGCGGATGACGACCGGAAGGGGCTCTTCGAGCTTGCGGACAAGGGCACGCTCTTCCTCGACGAGATCGGCGACATGTCGGAGTCGATGCAGCGCAAGCTCCTGCGATCCTTGCAGGAGGGGGTCATCCGCCCCATCGGCAGCAAGAAGAGCATCAAGGTCGACGTCCGGGTCTTGGGCGCGTCGAACCGCGACCTCAAGCATCTGGTTCAGCGTGGCGAGTTCCGCGCGGATCTCTTCTACCGCCTCAACGTCATCACGATCCACGTGCCACCCCTGCGGGAGAGGCGAGGCGATGTCCCGTCCCTCGTGCGTGAGTTCACGCGGCAAGTCGAGGAGTCGGTCGGCGTTCGTAAGCGATTCTCCGACAGCGCTCTGAAGGCGCTCGTGGAGTACGGCTGGCCGGGCAATGTGCGAGAGCTCAACAACGTCGTGCGACGCTCGTTGCTGACCTCCACCCGGAAGGTCATCGTTCGCAAGGACGTCATGCCGTTCCTTGCCGGCGGCTCCCATGGCTCGGCCTGCCTGGGAGAGAATCTCGAGCGGGACGACGACCGGCTGCTCCTGCGCATTCCCGTGCGCCGGACCTTCAACGAGATCATCGACGAGTGCGAGCGCCTCGTCCTGACGAACGCGCTGAAGGAGAACGGCTGGAACAAGTCGCGCGTCACGAAGGCGCTCGGCATCCCGCGCCAGAGCCTCTACAACAAGATCGCCAAGTTCGAGCTCATGAAGCCCGATCCGAGCGAGGCCTGACGTTCGTCGGATCGCGGTGGAAGCGCCGGGCGGTGCAGGCGAGTGCCGCACCTCGGGGGCGGGCGGGGTGCTGCCACCTTGGCAGGGTCGGGGCTGGGAGGCTGCCGCTTTGCCAGTTCGGCCGCTTCTCCGGCCCCGGAACATCCCGGTGACGTGCTTGAAAACAAGGGCTTCCCGGGGGGCTGCCGCTTCGGCACACCCTTTGCTCTCGGAGGGGTTTCGCCGTAGCGTCGATGCGTGCAGCGCGGCGTGCCAGCCCATTCGCAGCGGCCAGGTCGATGGACTCTCTTCACGTCTCGTCCTCTCGCCTCCATATTCTCGTTGTCGATGACGACGTGGGATGTCTGGGGAGTCTCGAGGAGGTTCTTCTCGGGGACGGGCATGAGGTTTCGACGGCCACCCGCGGTGAGGAGGCGCTCGCCAAGGTCCGTCAGCTGAGACGTGAGAAGCGATCCCTGGAGCTGTCGATCCTCGACTATCACGTCCCGGATCTCACCGGCCTGGAGATCTTCTCGCGACTCGCCGACGAGTTGCCGCAGATCGGAGCGGTTTTTATCTCGGGAGACGCGTCGGATCATCTTGAAACTGAGGTTCTCTCCGCTGGAGGATTCGCTTTCGTGCGCAAGCCGCTCGACGCCGTCCGTGTCCGGCAAGTGGTGCGATCGTTTTGTGCACGATGGATCCTGCAATCCGGGGAGGGTCGTGTTTGACCGCTGACACGCGAAGTGTCGGCAAACAACCGAGCAAACAGCAAGGGCACCTTTCAAGGAGTAGCAGAAGATGGCGAAGATCAAGCCTCTCAACGACAAGATTATCGTCAAGCGCCTCGAGGCCGAGGAGAAGACCGAGGGTGGTATCGTCCTTCCCGACGCGGCGAAGGAGAAGCCGAAGCAGGGTGAGGTCGTCAGCATCGGTGACGGCAAGGTCCTCGACAACGGCGAGCGCGCGCCGATGCAGATCAAGGTGAAGGACCGCGTGATCTTCGGCGCCTACAGTGGCCAGGAGATCAAGTTCAACGGCGACGATCTTCTCATCATGAGCGAAGACGACGTTCTTGCCGTCGTTCAGTGAGCTTCACGAAGAGAGGCCAAGAGTGATTCGACTGAAAAACGCCCCGGTGCCCCGTTGCGCCGGACGTGAGAAGAACGCCCAAGGAGGAACAACGGCATGAGTGCCAAGAAGATGTCTTTCGATCACGAGGCGCGGGAGTCGATCCGGCGCGGAGTGAAGAAGCTCGCGCGAGCGGTGAAGATCACCCTCGGCCCGCGCGGTCGCAACGTCATCCTGGAGAAGAGCTTCGGCGCGCCGACCGTCACCAAGGACGGCGTCACGGTCGCCAAGGAGGTCGAGCTCGAGGACTCGTACGAGAACATGGGTGCGCAGATGGTCAAGGAAGTCGCTTCCAAGACCAGCGACAACGCCGGTGACGGTACGACGACGGCGACCGTTCTCGCCGAGGCGATCTACGACGAGGGTCTCAAGAACGTCACGGCGGGCGCCAACCCGATCAGCTTGCAGCGCGGCATCAGCAAGGCCGTCGCGCTCATCGACACCGAACTGACGAAGCTCTCGAAGAAGGTCAAGGACCACACCGAGATCGCTCAGGTCGGCTCGATCGCCGCCAACAACGACGCGGAGATCGGCGAGATGATCGCCGAGGCCATGGACAAGGTCGGCAAGGATGGTGTCATCACGGTCGAGGAGGGCAAGAGTCTCGACACGACTGTCGAGTGGGTCGAGGGAATGCAGTTCGACAAGGGCTACCTGTCGCCGCACTTCGTCACCAACGCCGACGACATGTCCTGCGAGCTCGATGATCCCTTCATCCTGATCCACGAGAAGAAGCTCGCTGCGATCAAGGACATCGTTCCGCTGCTCGAGAAGGTCGCTCAGGCCGGCAAGCCGATTCTCATCGTCGCCGAGGACGTCGAGGGCGAGGCGCTGGCCACGCTCGTCATCAACAAGCTTCGAGGCACCTTCTCCTGCTGCGCCGTCAAGGCTCCCGGATTCGGCGACCGGCGCAAGGCCATGCTGGAGGACGTTGCCGTTCTCACCGGTGGCCGCGCGATTTTCGAGGATCTCGGAATCGAGCTGAAGAACATTCAGATCAGCGACCTCGGCCGCGCCAAGAAGGTCATGATCGACAAGGACAACTGCACGATCATCGACGGCGCCGGCAAGTCCGACGCGATCAAGGGCCGCATCGGCCAGATCCGCAGGGAGCTCGAGAACTCGACGTCGGACTACGACAAGGAGAAGCTCCAGGAGCGTCTCGCGAAGCTCGCCGGCGGCGTTGCGCAGATCAACGTCGGCGCGGCGACCGAGATCGAGATGAAGGAGAAGAAGGCGCGTGTGGAGGACGCTCTTCACGCGACCCGCGCCGCTGTCGAGGAGGGCATCGTCCCGGGTGGCGGCGTCGCTCTCCTGCGTTGTGTCAAGGCGCTCGACAAGTCCGATGCCGAGGGTGACGAGGCGGTCGGTGTCGACATCGTCCGCCGCGCGGTTGAGGCTCCCGTGCGTCAGATCGCGGAGAACGCGGGCATCGACGGCGCGATCATTTGCGAACGCGTCAAGTCGGCGAGCGGTAGCCAGGGCTACAACGCCCTTACCGGCGAGCACGTCGACCTGGTCAAGGCCGGTGTCATCGACCCGAAGAAGGTCACGCGCACCGCGCTCGAGAACGCCGCGAGCATCGCGGGGCTCCTTCTGACCACCGAGGCTCTCATCAGCGAGATCCCGGAGGAGAAGAAGGAAGGCGCCGGTGCCGGTGGTGGTGCTCCCGGAATGGGCGGCATGTACTGATCGCGGGATCCTTGCCCGCGGGTCACCTGGCTCGGTTTGCGAGCCGGTCGGCCGGTTCTCGCGAGAGTCGAAGGGAGCCCGGGGGCGGGCCGCCGGGCGGGCGCCGGGGGGGGGTGGGGGGGGGGGGGG
>CAYMLL010000018.1:43849-48193 GCA_964390645.1 uncultured Planctomycetia bacterium
CTCCGTCCGCAGGGACGGAGCCGGGCTTTCGTTCGTGGGGAGGGTGAGGAGCGAGGAACGAGGAACGAGGAGCGAGGAACGAGGAACGAGGAGCGAGGAACGAGGAATGGACGGGGTGTGAGCGGGCCGATCAGATCAGGTGTTCACGGCGAAGATCGCCGCGTGGTAGACCAGCAGCGTCGTGTAGGCGACCGTCAGGTAGCGCAGGCCCTTGCACCCCATCGGGAAGTGCTGGTGGATGGCGAGAAAGAAGGTGCCGAACGCGGTCAGCGTGACCTTCGCCGCGACGAAGATCATGATCCCGTGCTCGAGGGCGAAGCGCATCACCGGATTCGCTTCCCGTGCGCCGGACTCGAGGTGCAGGAGCGTGAAAGACGCGTCGAAGCCGGAAGCGATCACCACGAAGAGCGCCAGGACGACCGTGCCGGGGAGGGCGTGATCCGAGTACGCGTTGAGCGCAGCCTCGGTGCTACGGAAGCTCCGGCGCCGGCCGCCAGGGCGCAGCGCGCTCCAGAAACTCGTCGGCCGACGACGGCGTTCGGGCTCGAGGCATGATTCCACGGTTCCGGGCTCCTTGTGCTCTTCAGTCCCGGAGAAAGTGCTTCAAACCGCGGGCCGGATCGGGCCTCGTCACTCCCGAATCTCTGATGACAAGGACTTCGGACGCCGACGTCGAGGAGCCGCTCGCGCGGTGCCGGGCGAGTCCTGGCACGGGCGTCCAGGACCTGGACGTTCTTCGGTGAGTTGGCTGCGCCTTTTCCCGCCTTCCGGAACTCGTTACAATCGCCCGGAATCTCCCCGGGACGCTCAGCGATGCGCTTGATTGGAAACAAGAAGAAGCTTGTTGCGGAGATCGACGATGTGCTGGCCCGGCGGGGCATCGTGGGTGGCACCTTGATCGATATCTTCGCCGGGACATCGAGCGTCGGTTGTCACTTCAAGAGGCGTGGATTCCGGGTCGTCTCCAACGATCTCATGTCGAGCTGCTACGCGCAGGCCGTCGCCCGCGTCGAGGTCAGTCGTTGCCCGGCGTTTCGCGACTTTCGGTCCCGAAACGCCGAGCTGCTGGCGTCGCCGGGATTCCGTGATGGTCTCGTCGAGCAGGGCGACCTCTTCGCTGGTCGGGATTCTGCCGAGGGGGCAGCACTGGCACGTCGTCGTCGGCCGCTCGTGGAGACGGTGCGTTTTCTCAACACCGCGGTCCAGCCGTACGACGGGCTGGTCTTTCGCAGCTTCTGTCCCGGCGGGCTCCACGGGCGTCGCTACTTCACGGACGACAACGGCCGCAAGATCGACGGCATCCTCCGGCTGCTTCGCAACCACTTTCGTGACGGAACGTTCAGTCGAGCCGAGTTCTATCTGCTACTGAAGTCTCTCCTCGACGCGGCCGATCGCGTCGCCAACATCTCCGGCACGTACGGCGCATTCCTGAAGAGCTGGCAAGCCAGCGCGATGCGACGGCTGGACCTTGCCGTGCCGGAGATTGTCGAGAGCGGGCAGCGTAACCGTGCGTACTGTGAGGACGGCAACCGTCTCGTCAGGCGCGTCAAGGGCGACGTGCTCTACATCGACCCGCCGTACAACCAACGTCAGTATGCGGCGAACTACCACGTGCTCGAGGTGCTCGCTCGCTACCACGAGACCGAGGATCTGGAGGCCTTTGAGGGCTCTCTCTACGGCAAGACCGGACTGATCCCCTACGACGCGAAGAAGTCGGACTACTGCGTACGCTCTTCGGCTCGTCGTCGGCGAGCACGGGCGGGGGCCGGAGATGTGCTCTCCGCCATGTCGGATCTCGTGCTTTCCACGAAGGCGAAGCACGTCGTCGTCAGCTACAACGAGGAGGGGCTTCTCGGTCGTGACGAGATCGGAGGCATTCTCGCGCGATTCAGCGGCAAGAAGGCCTTTGACTACCGTCGCGACTTCCGAGCGGTCGTCCACAAGCGTTTTCGCAGTGATCGTGATCGCTCGTCCCGGGACCGTCACGGACGACGGAAGTACAAGGTGCTTCCGGGGCGGTCACGTGACCAGATCAGCGAGTGGCTTTTCTTCGCGTCGCGATCCGGCGAGCGGGGTGCTGGAGACTCATGAGCGACCGAGCGTTCTCCCGTGTTTGTGTGCTCGCGAACCGTGAAGCGCGCGAGTGTGCCGCCGCGGAGAAGGCGTTGCGTGAGCGGCTGACGAAGGATGGGTTCTCGCTCGTCCCCGAGCCGCGAGATGGCGAGGCCGACGTGCTCGTCGTCCTCGGTGGCGACGGCTTCCTGATGGAGGTGCTGCGGCGCTTCGATTTCCCGGTGACGCCGATCTTCGGGGTGAACTTCGGCACGGTCGGCTTTCACATGAACTCCCAGGCGGCTCTGGACGATCTGCCCGAGGTCTTGACCGCGACCGCACAACGGGTCGATCGCTATCCGCTCCTGTCGGTGGCCGTGCGTCACGAGGGCGGCACCGAAACGACCGTCCACGCGTTCAACGACGTTCTGCTCGAGCGCGACACGCGTCAGAGCGTGCGGCTTCGTGTCTGGCTGGACGACGTGCTCTTCAACCGCTTCGCCGGGGACGGCTTCGTTGTCGCGACCGCTGCCGGCTCGACGGCCTACAACCTCGCTGCGGGCGGACCCGCGGTGCATCCCGACCTCGAGGCGATCGTCTTGACACCGCTCTACCCCCATCAGGCCGTTCCCTTCAGCTCGGTGCAGTTTTCGTTGACCGTGCCGCTGAGAAGCCGGCTGCGATTTCAGGCTGACGACCTTCCGAAACGTGGCATGCGTCTGGTTGCAGACGGTCGACCCTACGAGCACGTCGAGTCCGCGGAGGTCTGCGATTCCGGCCGCCGGATCACGCTCCTGCGAACACCGAAGCAGGGCTTTGCCGAGACGCTTTCGCGGAAGATCATCGGAGAGTAGTGGTCCGGGCGGTTCGCGCCTCCTGCCCTGGCACGGACTCCGACCCCGGAAGCTGTAGCTGCCGTCATGGTAGGATCGTCCTCATGACCGTCTCCGTCGACAGCGATCCCGATCCCTACCTGCGGATTCTGCAGGAGCTGAGCCAGTCTTCGCCGACGCGCGGGACGCTGGTGGAGATCGTCGACCAGCTGCTCGGTGCCACCGACGGCGAGCGCGCCTTTCTCTTCCGCGTTCGCGGTACGGGGGGGTTCCGGGTCCTCGTCGCTCGCCATCGCGACGGGCAGGACGTGTCGGATCCCTCGCGGCGTATGAGCCATTACGCGATCAGCCGCATGGTCGCCGGCGGCGACGTCTGGGGGGTTGCGGACGCGCGCCAGGATCGTCGCTATCGTCCCGAGGACGCGCTCGACGGCTCGCGTCTGCCGCGTTCGATTCACGTCTACCCGGTCCGGGAACGCGGCGAGATCGTCGGTGGCGTCTACATCGACCACCGATTCCAGGAGATCGACCTCGAGAGGACGGACTCCACGGATTCGCGACTCTGGGTCGGGCTCTGCGCGCTCGTGATGCTCTTGCGGGAGCAGTCGGCGCGCATGCGGGCGCTCGACAAGCTACGCGCCGCCGGACGCGGATTCGACGTCGTCGACAGGGCGAACGTGCGGCGAGCACCGCAAGCCGACGGGAGGGAGGGCAGCGTCGATCCCGATCGTCATCCGGACGTCTTCCACGGGCTCGAGTCCGTGAACCCCGACATGCTCGATCTGTTCGACACGGCGCGCATTCTCGGGGCCTCCGAGATCTCGGTGCTGATCCACGGCGAGACAGGGACCGGCAAGGGGCTTCTCGCGCGGGCGATTCATCTGTCGTCTCGTCGGGTGGGAGGGCCGTTCGTGACTCTCGGTGGCGCTCTGGTTCCCGACACGCTCGTCGACAGCGAGCTGCTCGGCCACGTCCGCGGCGCGTTCACCGGCGCTGACGCGGATCGCACGGGCCTGCTCGTCGAGGCGCACGGCGGGACCTTCTTTCTCGACGAGGTCGCCGACATGAGCCTCGATCTGCAGACGAAGCTGCTGCGCGTTCTCGAGGACGGTCGGGTACGTCCGCTAGGCGGCAAGGACGTCGTGGAGGTCGACGTGCGCGTCATAGCCTCGACGTCCCGTGACCTGGAGGCGCTCGTGAGCCGTGGCGAGTTTCGCCGGGACCTCTACTATCGTCTGCGTGCCGCAGACCTCGAGATTCTGCCGCTGCGTGAGCGTTGGGAGGATGTTCCCGCACTGGCGCGGAGCTTCCTGCAGCGGCATTCGGAACGCGAGGAGCCTTCGCGTCTGAGCTCCGAGGCGCTGGCACGGTTGATGCGGTATTCCTGGCCAGGAAACGTCCGTGAGCTGGAGAACGAGATGCGCCGCCTCACGGCGCTCGGAGTCGAGGAGATCGTCGT
>CAYMLL010000019.1:0-17317 GCA_964390645.1 uncultured Planctomycetia bacterium
GGCCGGATCGTCCGAAGCCTCGATGCGAAAGCGCACCGGATAGCCGAAGCCTGCCCCGATGCCGTTGAAGTCGTCGTGGCAGGCGACCCAGCGAAGCCGGTCGATCTCCTTCGACTCGCCGAGATCCACCTGCACCCACTTGGTGGTGTCCGGTGCCTTCTCGATCCGGCTGTGGTAGCCGAACCGCGCGCTCTTGTTCTTCGCGATCTCGACGCCGAGACGCTTGACCTCGGCGTCGAGTTCTACGAGCCGCTTGCCGCCACGATCGCGGATGCGCTTCTCGATGGCCTCCTTCCGCGCTTCGAGCTCGGCGCGGCGCCGCGCGATTCCGCCGCGCCTCTTCGCGACCGTCGGATCCGCGTCGACCTTGCGATCGCCGCGATCGATCTGAGCGAATACCGCCTGCAAGCTGTAGTACTGCTCCTGCGAGATGGGATCGAACTTGTGCTCGTGGCAGCGCGCGCACTGCACGGTTGTCGAGACGAAGGTGTTCATGGTCGTGGTCACCATGTCGTCTCGATCCAGATTGCGTGCGCGGCGGCCATCAATCTTGGTCTCCGGGACCTCGACATGGCCGATGAAGTCCCACGGTCCGGCGGAGATGAACCCCGTGGCGATGATGGCATCACGCGCTCCAGGGTAGAGAATGTCGCCGGCGATCTGCTCCTCGACAAAGCGAGTGTAGCGGCGATCATCGTTGAACGCGCGGATCACGTAGTCCCGGTAGTGGTACGCGTTGGGTCGCAGCTTGTCCTTGTCGTAGCCGTGCGTATCCCCGTAGTGAACGACGTCGAGCCAGTGTCGCGCCCAGCGCTCGCCGTAATGTGGCGATTCGAGCAGCCTCTCGACAAGTCCTTCGTAGGCACGTGGGTCCTTGTCCGCGACAAACGCTTCGACCTCCTGAGGCGTCGGCGGGAGCCCGATCAAGTCGAAGCTCAATCGTCGGATGAGCGTGCGACGGTCGGCTTCCTGCGAAGGCCGCAGACCCTCCTCGCGAAGGCGCGAGACGATGAACGCATCGATTGGCGTACGGACCCAGTCCGCATCCGCGCCGTCGTCGACTGTCGGCAGCCCGGGATGCTGTAGCGGCGCGTAGGCCCACCACCGAGAGTCCTCCGCCGGCAACGCTGCGGTCCCGAGGGCGAAGAGCGCCAACGCGATCGAACGTACGGGCGGTGTTTTCTTCACGGCCGTCCTCTCCCTACAAACCTCGGAGCCTCCGTCCATTATCTCTCCTCGCTGACTCGTCGCAACCAAACCTCCTCCACGGCGACGAGCAAGCTCCCCCGGGTCGAACGGAGCTGCTGTAACCGCGGGCACGATCGACGGACGCGAATCAAGGCCTCACGGAACCCTCCGTACTCTCGCACACGAACGCCACCCCCACGCGTACCACCGGTCTCCGTATGATCACACCAGAACATCCGAGATCACACGCGGCTCCTCGACGACCCCCGTGAGACTCATGTCGAGCCCCTGGTAGCGCACCTCGAGCTTCGAGTGGTCGATGCCGAGGAGGTGCAGGATCGTCGCGTGCAGGTCACGAACGTGGACCCGGTTCTTCTCGGCGAAGTAGCCGAGATCGTCGGTCGCCCCGTAGGTCGTGCCCCCCTTGATGCCGCCGCCGGCAAGCCACATCGAGAAGCCTCGCATGTGGTGGTCTCGCCCGGGCTTCTTGCCCTTGCCCTGGAACATCGGCGTGCGACCGAATTCGCCGCCCCATATGACGAGCGTATCGTCGAGCATGCCGCGCTCCTTGAGGTCCTTGACGAGCGCCGCCCCCGGCCCGTCACAGAGGCTGCAGCAGGTCTTCATATAGGGCACGAGGTCGCCGTGATGATCCCAGCCCCGGTGGTAGAGTTGGATGAAGCGCACGCCACGCTCGGCGAGGCGCCTGGCGAGCAGGCAGTTGTAGGCGAAGGAGCCGTCCGGGCCCCTGGCGCCGTAAAGATCGAGGATCTTCTGTGGCTCGCGCGAGATGTCCATGAGCTCCGGCACGCTCGCCTGCATGCGGAAGGCCATCTCGTACTGAGCTATGCGGGAGTCGATCTCGGGGTTGACCACGGATTCGTTTCGGATGCCGTTGAGCCGCTTGACCGTATCGACGAGCTGACGCTGCTGCGAACGCGTGACGCCTGGCGGGTTGTGCACGTAGTGCACGGGGTCGCCGGTCGAGTAGAACTCGACGCCCTGATAGCGGCTCGGCAGGAACCCACTGCCCCACTGCCGCGATGCGATCGGCTGCGGATTGCGCCCGCCGATGCTGGTCAGCACCACGAAACCGGGGAGCTCTTCCGTCTCGCTTCCGAGCCCGTAGGTCACCCACGCGCCCATGCTCGGTCGTCCCGAGATCGACGTGCCGGTGTTCATCACGGTGTGCGCCGGGTCGTGGTTGATCTGATCGGTGTGCAGCGAGCGAATGATCGCGATCTCGTCCGCGATCTCCGCCGTGCGTGGCAGGATGTCGGAGATCATCTGCCCCGACTTGCCATGACGACGGAACTCGAACTGCGGACCGAGACAGCGGAGCTGCGCACCCTGCAGCTGGGCGATCGGCTGTCCCTTCGTGTAGCTCTCGGGCATCGGCTTGCCGTCGAGCTCCGCGAGCTTCGGCTTGTGGTCGAAGGTCTCGAGATGCGATGGCCCGCCCGCCATGCAGAGGAAGATCACCCGCTTTGCCCTGGAGGCGTGGTGCGGCAGGCCGGGAAGCGCCTGCATCGGTCCACGAGGTCTCGCCTCGCCGACCGCGTCAGCCGCTCGTGGACCCGATGAACCCACCAGACTCGACAGCGCGACCGACCCGAGGCCGAGCGATGCTCTGCCGAGAAAGGACCGACGAGTCTGCTGCAGGCGTTGCTGGGGGTCAGGACGCATCTTACGGGACTCCACGACTTCGATTGCGAATGCGGCTTCAGTTGCGGGTGATCGTCTCGCTGAGGTTCAGGATCGCGCGTGCGACCGACGTCCAGGACGCGACCTCGACCGGGTCGAGACTCGCCGCCGGCTTCGAGAGCCCGACCGAGAGCAGCCGTCCAGCCGCGTCGGGGTCGGCGCGGAAGACCTGCAGCTCGGAGAGCAGGAGCGCCTCGAGAGCGCCGGCTTCCGTCTCGGCGGCGTCACGAGACAGCGCCACGCGCCACGCCCACCTTGTACGACTCGCGGTGTCAACGCCACCTTCGAGCAGAATCCGCTCGGCGAAGACGCGCGCCGCCTCGATGGCGCTCGGATCGTTCAGCAGCGTCAGCGCCGCGCTCGGCGTGTTGCTCGCGGGTCGACGCGCGGTGCACTCCTCCCGGGACGGCGCGTCGAATGCGCGCAGCATCGGGTGCAGGAACTGGCGCTGCACGTGCATGTAGACGCCACGACGATACTGATTCCGATCGCCGTCGTGCTTGTACGAGCGTCTGGGGAAGTTCAGGTTCGCATAGTAGCCCGCCGGCTGATACGGACGTGCCGTGCCACCTCCGAGACGATCGTCAAGCAGCCCGCTGATCGCGAGCGCGTTGTCGCGCACGATCTCTGCAGCGAGACGAAATCTCGACTGCCGTGCAAGGAGCCGGTTCTCCGGGTCGAGCTCCGTCAACTCCGGCGTCGCGATGGATGACTGACGATACGCGCTCGAGGTCACGATCAGCCGGATCATGTGCCGTACGTTCCAGCCGCTCTCGACGAACTCGACCGCGAGCCAGTCCAGGAGCGCGGGGTGCGTCGGCCACCCACCCCGGGATCCGGTGTCCGCGAGCACCTTCGAGAGCCCTACACCGAAGTACTGGTTCCAGAGCCGGTTCACGAAGATGCGAGCGGTCTGCGGGTGGTCCTTCGAGGTCAGCCAGCGCGCCAGGTCGAGCCGCGTCGCACGTCGTCCCTCGACACCGCGCCCGCGGAGAAACTCCGGCGTGCCCGGATCGACTATCTCTCCTTCGTCGTCGAGGAAGTCGCCCCGACGGAGCACCCGGACAACGCGGGGTTTCGTCGCCTTCGTGATCATCACCCGACGCCTCGTCGCCAGCAGACGTACGCGCTCCTTCTCGAGCTCGGCGACATCCTTCTCGAGCTTTCCAGCACGATCCTTCGCGTCAGGCGACGCGGCCGAAACGCTCGACGTCGTCACCGACAGCGTGTCGATCCGCGACCGTAGCTGCTCGATGCGTTCTCCCAGCCTCGCCGCCCGCGCGCGATCGAGGGGAGAGACGACCTCGATCTCCGGCTCACGTCGGGTCGGATCGCTGTTCGACGCGCGGAACATCTTCACCTCGTCGATGTCCGCAAAAAACGCCGCAAGACGGTAAAAATCTCTCTGTGTGTACGGGTCGTACTTGTGGTCGTGACACTCGGCACAGCCAACCGTCGCGCCCATCCATACACCCGACAGGTTGCGCACGCGGTCGGCGGCGTACTTCGCCATGTACTCCGCGATCTGCGCGCCACCCTCGTGGGTCGTCTGCAGCAGGCGGTTGTACGCCGACGCGATCTTCTGGTCTTCGGTGGATCCGGGCACGAGATCCCCCGCCAGCTGTGCGACCGTGAACTCATCAAAGCGCATGTTGTCGTTGAGCGCCCGGATGACCCAGTCGCGGTACGGCGACGCGTTGTGACCCTGATCGCCGTGGTAGCCGACCGTGTCGGCGTAACGCACCAGGTCGAGCCAGTGGAGCGCCAGCCTCTCGCCATGATGCGGCGACGCGAGCAGACGATCCACGACTCGTTCGAACGCGTCGGGGCGATCGTCGCCGAGGAAGGCATCGACGTCCTCCGGCCGGGGTGGCAGGCCGACGAGGTCGAAGTGGACGCGACGCAGCAGGGTGGTCCTCCGCGCCTCTCTCGACGGGCTCGTCCCTGCACCTTCGAGCTTTGCGAGGACGAAACGATCGATCGCTCCGCGGGCCCACCCCGCGTCCTTCACCACGGGCGGGTCCGGTCGCTGCGGCGGCACGAACGACCAGTGCGCCTGAAACTCCGCGCCCTGCTCGATCCAGCGCCTGAAGATCGCCACCTCGCGCGCGGAGATCTCCTTGCCGGTGTCGGGAGGCGGCATGATCTCGTCGACATCCTCCTCGAGGATGCGCGCGATCAACAGGCTCCTGTCCGCGTCCCCGGGAACGATCACCGTGCCGCGCTTTCTCTCACGCCTGGCGCTCGCCTCCTCGTCGAAGCGAAGCCGGGCCTTGCGCGCGTTGCGGTCCGGACCGTGACAGGCGAAGCACTTGTCGGAGAGGATCGGACGGACGTCGCGATTGAACTCGATCTTCGCCGGGACCGGGACGCCATCCTCCGCACGCGCCTTGCTGGCCACGGCGACCAGCACGGCGTACACGACGATCGAAAGCTTTCCTCGGGTGGAACTCATGCCGGTGAGACTTCAGCTCGGTCTGCTGCCTGCGCGGACGCGGGCGCCCTTCACGCGATCTTATCAGTGTAAACCCCCGCCCGGCGGCGGTCAGTGCCAAAAGCCGCGGAGCGCGGAAGACTCGTCGATGCCGACGCGCTCACCGGGCGAAGTGACGTGCGGCCATCGGCAACGCGACAAGCTTGGCGATGTCGTGCACGGCGTAGACCGGCGCGCGAATCAGCGTACAGAGGCCGTTTCCGAGAGCCTTCACCGGCACACCGAGCGTCCAGAGAAGCTTGTCGAGCCCGTCAGCGTCGGAGTTCCAGAGCCGGTAAGGGATGATGCAGTCGATGATGCCCGCGTCGACCATATCGAACGCGACGTGCGCCTCCGAGCTGCCGCGCGGAAAGCGAACACCGTGGCCGATGTACACCTTCTGCTCGACGAAGATGGGCTCACCCACTGGCTCGAGCTGCGCGCGGGGATCGGTGTCCGTCATCTGCATCTCGACGAACCTCGAGCGGGTCTCCTCCGCGACGCAGATGATGCGTTCGGGGTAGTCAACGCCACCTGCCAGCTGTATGACGAGATCCGGCACGCGGAAGTGCCCGAACCACGGCGCCCGTCGCTCCGTGACGTGGTGCACTGCGATGCCCGAGTACGAGCACTTGCGTCCCGGTCGCTCGTGCTCGAAGGTCTCGCCGAAGCCGGATCGGCCCAGGTACCAGTCGCGGAGATTGCGCGAGCCGGAGTACCCCAGCGACGCACAGCTCGTCGCCGAGGCCGAGAGCAAGAGGGCCACAAGCGGAAGAGTGGGCGAACGACGCGATCGGTTCACGGTTCCCACAGCTCCGTTCGAGATCAGCCGGGACTTGCCGAGCACAGCGAACGCCAGCAACCGCGCCGGACCCTTCGCTGGAGCCCATCATGAATCACCGCCGGTGGGCGCGGCCCGCAAGCCGCTCACCGACGACTATACCCCGGCAAGCGTCAGCAGCGAAGGCCGTTCGGTTCGAGACCGACCGGTTGACGCCCGACGAGACACGACGACAATCTCGGCACGAGAGTCGCAGCGAATCCCGGCAAGAGGACGGAGCGATATGACATCCTCGACGACAGACAGCCGTCAGCCGCTTCGGGTCGGCGTCATCGGACTCGGTGTCTGGGGGCCGAAGCACGCTGTCAATGCGCACGGTCTGCGCGAGGTGGAGCTGGTCGCCCTCGTCGACCGTGATACGACCCGGCACGCCGCCGTCCCCGACGCCCTGGACCACGTGCCCCGCTACGAGAGCCTCGACGCCGCGCTCGCGGGAGTCGAGGCGGACGCCTGGATCGTCGCCAGCTCCACCTCGACCCACGTTCCTTTCGCGAAGAGGATCCTCGAGAGTGGCAAGGCCGCCCTCGTCGAGAAGCCGCTCGCGTCGACCCTCCCGGAGGCGGAGACGCTCGCCCCTCTCGTAAAGAGCGACTCGAGCAACCTGATGCTGGGCCACAGCTACGTCTACGGCAGCGAGTTTCGCACGCTCGCGCAGGAGGTCGAACGGCGCGGCAAGCCCGTCTACATCGACTGCGTGAGACATCGTCCAGCGGCCCTGCGTCCGCGATTCCCGGACGAGATCCCCTTCCACATGCTGATGGTCCACGATCTTTACCTGACGCTCGCGCTGATGGATCGTGACGAGCCGTCCGGCTTCTCCGCGCAGGTCCGGCGCACTCCGGACGGCAAGCACGACGTCTCGCTCGCGCAGCTCACGTGGCCGGACGGACGGCTGGCGTCCTTCACGGCATCGCTGATTACTCCCGAAGGCATGCCCGGCGACGGCTACGATCGCATGGAGGTCTACGGAGAAGGATGGGCCGTACGTGTCGCTCCCAATCCGCGACCGGTCGAGCTCTGGGATGATCGGGCACGGTGGCCGCTCGAGCTCGAGATCCTCGCCGACACCGAGGCGCCCACAGGACTCCTCGCCGAGCAGCTGCGGCGCTTCGTCCGCGTGGTTCGCGGCGAGGCGAGCGTGCCGGTCGGCACGGGGTACCACGACGCGCTCACCGTGCAGCGCTGGCTCGATCGATTCGTGGCTCTGATCGACACCGCCTGAGACACCTCCCGTTGCGGCTTCGCGCCATGCGAAAGTCCACCTCGAGTATCGGTCCTCTCCGGTCGGGCGGTGTGGGTTGCTTGGTCCCGGTTCCTCGTCACCAGGACCGGTTTCTCCAGGACTCGACAACACGACACATCGCGCGCGTTCCGGTGTCTCGATCTCGGATCAGACAACTCGCCTCGGCCTCCGAAGCACTCGCTCGACGGACTGTCCAACGCCGAGCCCCGGGTTCGTACTCCGGAGGGGTCGACGCGAGACGAGATCAGTAGTCCATCCAGACGGCGACGACGAGAGCGATCGCGCCGACGAGGTAGATCTTCAGCAGTAGTGGCAGCATGAACCGAAGCCATCGTTGATAGGGGATCCTCCCGAGCGCGAGCATCCCCATGAGGACGGCATTCGTCGGGATGATGGAGTTGGTGAAGCCGTCGCCCATCTGGTACGCGAGAACGGCGGTCTGTCGCGAGATACCGACCTCGTCGGCGATCGGCGCCATGATCGGCATCGTGACGTAGGCCTGGCCGGATCCCGATGGGATGAAGAAGTTGCAGAGCGTCTGCACGATGAGCATACCGACAGCGGACATCTCCGCGCCCAGGCTTCCGAGAACGCCGGAGACTCCGTGGATGACCGTATCGATTACCTGACCGTCCGAGAGGACGAGCTCGATGGTACGGGCGAAGCCGATCAGCAGCGCCGTCGTCGTCAAGTCTCCGGCGCCCTTGCAGAACTCCCCCGCGAGCCGATTGGGCGAGAGCCCACCGACGAAACCGGCCACGATCGCAACGGAGAGGAAGAGCGCCGACAGCTCGACGAGATACCAATCCTCCTCCAGAATCGCGACAGCGTAGACGAAGACCACGATCGCCAACGCGAAGATGCCGAGGACGCCGCCGCGAGACGGCGTCATCCGCGTGTCCTCCGGCAGATCGAAGCCCTTCGAGTAGTCGACGTCACCGACGAGGCTACTGGACGGATCCCTCTCGACGCGCCTGGCGTAGCGCAGCAGATGGTGGACGCCGATCAGCGTACAAACCAGGAGCAACACGGCCCGGTACCACATGCCGGAGCCCGGATCGAGCCCGGCGATGTCCTGACCGATCAGGACCGTGAACGGGTTCATGATCGCACAGCCGTAGCCGACCGCGTAGCCAACGTAGACGATTCCCATCGCGACGATCGCGTCCATGCGCAACGCCAGGCACATCGTCACGAGGATCGGCATGAACGGGACGTACTCCTCCGCCATGCCGAGCGTCGCCGAGCCAAGAGTGAAGAGCCCGACCATGCCACCGACCAGGAGAATGCGCTTCCTTCCGAGCACCTCGATCGAGGTGCCGATCAGAGCGTCGATCGCCCCCGTCGCTCGCACGACCCCGATGGCGCCTCCGATGATGAAGACAAAGAAGATGATGTCGGCGGCCTTCTCCATTCCGCCGGGGATCTTCGTCAGGAAAGCGTGAAACTCCAGAGGCGTCTTCTCGACACGCTCGTACGTGTCAGGAATGACCCTCCTGCCGTCGCGCTCGTACTGACCCGACGGCAGGACGTAGGTCAGCGCCTGCGCCGCGATGATCATCGAGAACAGCAGCACGAGCGTGTGCGGAAAGCGGAGCTTCTTCATCACTTCAGCCTCGAATGCAGGGTCTCGCGGACGCGGACACTGTACCACAGCCGTATCCGCCGCGAACCCAATCGCGACTTGCCGCGCGGGCGTATCGAGTCTATGCTCGGTGCTGCATGGTGAACGACTAGCGAGAACGAAGTGGAGAGACTCAGGGTGGACGACGTCCTCGTCGATCTTCGAGGCATCACCAAGAAGTACCGTCGGTTTCGCGCTCTCGCGGACGTCGATCTGCAGATCGGCGCCGGGGTCACCGGGCTCCTCGGCCCCAACGGGGCCGGCAAATCGACGCTGATCAAGGTCATGCTCGGCCTCGTACGCTGCACGGCGGGCCAAGGGGTCTTCCTCGGCCACGATATCCGCCGCGACATTCGGGCGATCCGCTCAACAGTCGGCTACATGCCCGAGGACGACTGCTTCATCTTCGGCCTCTCCGGCGTCGAGATGGTGCGCTTCGCTGCGCGCCTCTCGGGCCTGCCCTCGGTCGAGGCGCTCCGGCGGGCTCATGAGATACTCGACTTTTGCGGCCTCGAGCAGGAGCGCTACCGCACCGTCGAGACCTACTCGACCGGCATGCGCCAGAAGCTCAAGTTCGCGCAGTCCATCGTCCACGATCCCGACTTCGTTATCCTCGACGAGCCGACCAGCGGGCTCGACCCGGAGGAGCGCCAGGCGCTGCTGCGAAGGGTCCGCTCGCTTGCCGATCAAGCGGGCAAGGCCATCCTCCTGTGCACCCACATCCTCCCCGACGTGCGGCAGATCTGCGACAACGTGGTCATCCTTGCGGAGGGCCGCGTCAAGGTCGTCGAGAGCCTCGAGGTCCTCAGCCGCCCGGTGAACCCGGCGCTCCATGTCCGCGCCCTCGGCGACTGCAGCGATCTCGTGGCGCGGCTCCGGCAGCTCGGCGAGGAGGTTACCGTCGATGAAGACAACGTTCTGACGATCCGCGAGAGCGCGGCCATGCCCGGAAGCCTCTGGAGCGCTGTGCGGGAGGTCGACGTTACGCTGCGCGGATTGACACCATCTCGCAACTCGCTCGAGGCGGTCTTCCTCGACGCCGTGAAGGGAGCCGCCGATGCCGATTCATGATCTCGGCTATCGCGCCTGGTCGGGCAAGCGCACCGCGGAGGCCGGTCGCTGGAGCGTCATCGCCGGGTCGGTGATCTCGGCCTCTCTGCAAAACGCCTGGGTCAAGCGCATGCTGCTGTTCGCCTGGCTGCCGGCGTTGCTCTGGGGTACGTTCTTCTTCGTCTTCGAGCTGCGCGCCCAGGACCCCAACGACATCGGAAGGCTGGCCACCCTTTCCACCGCCTTCAACACCTTTCTGGAAGTCCCGCCGGACCTGATCACGGCGCTGAAGGACGACCCCCACGGCGCGCGGTCGGAGTACTGGAGCTACCTCATCCTGACGTTTTTCCGCACGCCGCAAGCGGTGGGGCTTGCCATCCTGATCGGCTTCATCGCGACTCCCTTGATCTCGAGAGACCTACGCAGTCGCGCGTTCCTGCTCTACTTCGCCCGACCGATCACGCGACTGGAGTACCTCCTCGGCAAGTCCGCCGGTGTCTGGTGCTTCACCGCCGCGATCACGACACTTCCCGCACTGCTTCTCTTCGTCGAGGCAGCGATGCTCTCCCAGGAGCTGTCCGTGCTCCAGGTAACCTGGCATCTCCCGTTCCGTGTCCTCGGCGCGAGTCTCGTGCTGATCATCCCGACGACGATGATCGCGCTCTGTTTCTCCTCGATGACGGCCGAGAACCGATTCGCCACCTTCGGGTGGTTCTCGGTCTGGATCGTGGGCGAGACCGCCTACCAGATCCTGCACGCTGACAACCGCACCTGGCCGGTAATCTCACCGTATCGAAGTCTCGGGGAGATCCAGAAGTGGATCTTCGGATTCGTCGAGGACGCCGAGGAGCTGGCGAACTGCGCGATCTTCTGGAGCGTTGTCACGGTCCTCGCGTTCGTCGTGCTCTACCGGAGGATCTCCGCGCCGATGCGCGTGTAGCGACCGCCCATGATCAGCCTGCAGCACACGACGAAGCTCTATGGATCGGTCATCGGGGTCAACGACATCGATGTCAGCCTCGAGGCCGGGGCCTACGGTCTCCTCGGTCCGAACGGATCGGGTAAGACGACGCTCCTGCACCTGATCACCGGTCAGCTCCTGCCGACGATCGGTCTCGTACGCACCTTCGGTGAGAGCCCCTGGAACAACCCCGACGTGCTGCGACGTGTCGGATTCTGTCCGGCAGGTGATGTTCCGTACACCGACGTCACCGCGCTCGAGTGGACCATCCACCTGCTGCGGCTTCACGGCTACTCCCGCTCGGAGTCGAGGACCCGTGCCGCGCATGCGCTCGAGAAGGTCGGCATCGCGCGCGCAATGCGCAAGCCGATGGGGTCGTACTCCCGGGGTATGCGCCAGCGAGCCAAGCTCGCGCAGGCTTTCGCGCACGATCCAGATCTGCTCATCCTCGACGAGCCCTTCAACGGCCTCGACCCGATCGGACGTCACGAGATGACGGTGAGCATCAAGGAGTGGACGCGCCAGGGCAGGTGCCTCCTGATGGCAAGCCACGTGCTGCACGAGGTGGAGGCGGTCGCCAGCGCCTTTCTCCTGATCTGTGGCGGACGCCTGCTGGCATCCGGCTCATCCGAGGAGGTGCGCTCGCTTCTGGCCGACGTGCCACACGAGATCCGCATCCGCTGCTCCCGGCCCCTGGAACTCGCGAAGCTCATCATCGACTCGAAGACGACGGACGGTGTGCGCTTCGATGAAGGTGACGAGCTCGTAGTCGCGACGCGTCATCCGAAGCTCGTTTACGACGCTATCCCAATCTGGGAGGAGCAGTCGATCGGAGTCAGCGAGATTCGCTCGCCCGACGAGTCTCTCCAGAGTCTGTTCGACTCACTGCTGAAGATCCACCGGGGGGAGATGTGATCGACATCAGTGGCACTCTCGATGTGTTTCTCTTCGAGTGGAAGCGGCTGATGAAGTTCCCTCGTCTGGCGTGGTGGGTCGGCCTCGCCGCCTTCCCGCCGGCGCTGATCGCCCTTGTGGCGTCGGTCACAGCGCCCCCGCAACAGCTGCACGAGTACCTCAAGGTGGCCGGCTACGTGTACATCCTGGCCGGCGGCTGCTCGAACACCCTCGCCCTGCTGCTGTCCGCAACACCCGTCATCTCCGGTGAGCTCGAGGGCAAGACGTGGACCTACCTGTCGATCCGCCCGCGCGGCAAGGGATCGGTCCTGATCGGCAAGTACTGCGCCGCGGTGAGCTGGGCGACAACGGCGAGCTGGGCGGGGATAGGAACGTGCTTCCTCCTCGTAGGGACCCGCCAGCTGTCGTCGCTCTGGTGGAGCTTCCTCGGAATGGCGCTCCTGACAAATCTGGCCGTCGGCGCGGTCATGGTGCTCCTCGGCGTCCTCTGCCTGCGTCGCGCGATGGTCTTCGGGTTGATCTACGTGATCGTCCTGGAGCTCGTGATCGGCCGCATCCCCGCGGTCGTCTCCAAGATCACCGCGTCGTTCTACGTGAACTCTCTGTACCTCATCGCCGAGGAGGCGCCGCCGTCACGCCTTGACGCCTTCGTCTTGCGAGAAGAGAGTCCGATGATCTGCATCGGCGCGCTCCTGCTCTACGCCACGCTCAGCCTCGTAATCGCCCTCTGGGTGCTCCATCAGCGTCAGCTGGTGACGCAGCAGGAGGACTGAAGACGTCCCGCACAGACACCGGAGCGAGCTGCTCCCGGACGAGCGTCCGGGGATTCCGGAGCAGCGCGCGAGCTGCGGGTCACCGACACGTCCGGCAAGACCGGGTGGGCTGCGCGCGGTGATCCGTCCGTACGCAGGAAGAACGTCGTCGACGCGACCCGTGGTCAGCGGCGCCGATCCGCGGGCGCCGATCCGCGGGCCGTCAGACGGGCGTGGCCGGCAGACACGATCAGCGTATGCGGTCCCAACCGCGTCCCCGACCGCTGCGCGAACGGTATTTCGTCCACGACTCCTGCTGCTCCGTGGAGAGGACCCCTCCGATCTGCTGGTCGGTGCGAGCCCGGATCTCCTTCTGCCTCGCGGAGCGGGCCTCACGGTCGAGGCCCTGATCCCGGAGCCCGGACAGCTCGCGGTTCTCCTCGGCGATGAATGCGCCGAGGGACTGCTTCTGATCGTCACTGAGCTTGACCTCGAGCGAACGGTCGAAACCTCGCAGCGTCCAGTCGACCTGACGGTCGCGGAACCGCGCCGTCAGCTCCTCGCGCTTTGCCCGCTCCTCCTCGGTGAGGTCCTCGGGTCGCTTACCCACGAGATTGCCGAACTCAAAAAGCCGCTCGAGCCCCTCGCCACGCTCGCCGTCATCCTCACCGCTTGCCTGACCGACGGCCGACAGCAATCGATCCGCCGTCTTGTTGATGGCGCTGTTTGTTCGACCCGTCCGCTCGAGTCGAGCACGGAGCGAGTCGATCGCCTCGGAGTGATCGTCCACCTCCTCTCGAAGGCTCGCGAAAGCAAGCGACGGCTTGGCGTCCTTCTTGTCGCCAGCGTCCCGCAGGGCGCTCTCCAGCTGGGCTATGCGACCCTCGAGCTGATGGCGCTGCTTCACGCCTGCGGCGTTGCCATCCGCGTGTTCCCGCGAGACGGTCTCCACTGTTTCACGCGAGGCCTTCATCCCGAGCTGTCTCTCCAGATTACCGATCTCCTCCATCA
The DNA here is from genome assembly GCA_964390645.1 of uncultured Planctomycetia bacterium. GTDB lineage: Bacteria > Planctomycetota > UBA8108 > UBA8108 > UBA8108 > CAYMLL01. Next base: position 13,763 of record CAYMLL010000019.1, read on the forward strand.
GGCCGTTGATCTTGACCAGCAAGAGGCCGCCACCAAGACCGCCCACGGCGGTCAGCAAGGCGAGAAAGGTCTTCATGTCGCGCTCTCGATCAGAGGTTCGGGTGGATCGCACCGGGACCGTCGTGTCCCGCTCAGTGACTTTACCGGCAAGACTGCCGAGTGACGACCCTGAAACTGTCGATTCGTGTCGACTCACACCCCCCGCACGGAGGCGGACGCTCGCCGCCGTCTCGTCAGCTTGACGCGGTCTCGCCGCACCCTGTCGAGCCGTGTGGTCCTACCCGATACGGAGCGCGCTGCTACGGCTGCTGACGCCGTATGCGAGGAGCGCTGACGCACCGTCGCCCGCCTCGACGGAGATGGTCCTCCAGCAAGCGTGGATTCGGCCTCGGGCTCGGACCCCTCATGCGACGATCTCGGGAACCAGCTCCCCGTGAACATCGGTGAGCCGGTGATCGCGTCCCTGGAACTTGAAGGTCAGCCGCGTGTGGTCGATGCCGAGCAGGTGCAGCATCGTCGCGTGGAGGTCGTGGACGTGCACGGGATTCCTGGTGACGTTGTACGAGAAGTCATCGGTCGCCCCGTGAGTGACGCCTCCCTTGATGCCGCCTCCGGCCAGCCAGACCGTGAAGCACCGGGGATGGTGGTCGCGACCGTAATCCGTCGCAGTCAGCTTCCCCTGGCAGTAAACGGTGCGACCGAACTCACCGCCCCAGACGACCAGCGTATCGTCGAGAAGCCCGCGGTCCTTGAGATCAGTGACGAGGGCCGCCGAGCCCTGATCGGTGTCCGCACACTGCTTGCGGATCGCGGACGGCAGGTTGGCGTGCTGATCCCAGCCGCGGTGAAAGAGCTGCACGAAGCGCACCCCACGCTCGACGAGCCGACGCGCGAGAAGACAGTTCGCCGCGAAAGTCCCCGGTTTGCGGGCGCTCTCCCCGTAGAGATCGAAGACGCGGCGTGGCTCGTTCGACACGTCCACAAGATCCGGCACCGACGACTGCATGCGATAGGCGAGCTCGTACGCCGCGATGCGTGTCGTCGTCTCGGGATCACCCGTCGTCTCGTGCCGGAGCCGGTTGAGACGCTCCAGGTCGTCCAGCATGCGACGACGGCCGGCTGCCTCCAGCCCCGTCGGATTCGAAAGGTAGAGGACCGGGTCGCCGACCGAGCGGAACTTCACTCCCTGGTACCTCGACGGCAGGAACCCGCTCCCCCAGAGCCGATCGTAGAGCGGCTGTCCCGGGATCCCGCTGCCCTGCGAGATCATGGCGACGAACGCCGGCAGGTCGTCGTTCTCGGTGCCGAGCCCGTAGGAGAGCCATGCGCCTATGCTCGGTCGTCCCGCAAGCTGGGCTCCGGTCTGGAAGAACGTGATCGCCGGGTCATGGTTGATGGCCTCCGTGTGCATCGATTTCACGAAGGCGAGGTCATCAACGACGCGTGCGGTGTGAGGCATCAGCTCGCTGACCGTCGCGCCGCACTCACCGTGTCTCGCAAAGCCGAAGCGGCTCGGGGCTATGGGAAAGCTGGGCTGGCGGGAAGTCATCACCGTCAGCCGCTGATCCTGACGGATCGACTCGGGCAGCTCGCTGCCACGGAGGTCATCGAGCCTCGGCTTGTGGTCGAAGAGGTCCATCTGCGACGGCGCGCCCGACTGGAACAGATAGATCACCCTCTTCGCGCGCGGACGGAAGTGCGGCAGGCCCGCGAGGCCCGGCGAACGACCGCCACCCCGGGCATGCCCCTCGCGCTCGAGCAGCGACGCGAGTGCCAGCGTGGCCAGGGCGGTCGAGCCGCGGCCGAAGAGATCGCGTCGAGTTGTCACCGTCAAACCGGTCGACATCGTTCAGCTCTTCGTCAGCACCTCGTCCAGGTTGAGGATCATGCTCGCGATCACTGTGAACGCGGCAACTTCGCGCGGATCCAGCTGTCGGTCCGGGTCCGACTCTCCGACCGCTATCAGCCCGATGGCGGCGTCTCGTCGATCCCGGAAGCGCGCGCGGTGTGCCGCGAGACCGTCTCGAAGCACGGTCAGCTCGCCGGTGCTCGGCACTCGTGCGGTGGCGGTTCGAAAGCCCCACGCCAGACGCTCATCGTCGGCCTCGCCGCCCTCGCGCATCATACGCTCGGCAAAAGCGCGTGCTGCCTCAATGTAGGTCACGTCGTTCATCAGCACGAGCGCCTGCAGCGGCGTATTTGTACGCGAGCAACGCACGCTGCACGACTCGCGATCGGCCGCATCGAACGTCATCATCGCCGGCGGCGGCGCGGTGCGCTTCCAGTACGTGTACAGGCTGCGACGGTAAAGATCGGACCCGCGACCGATCACGTACTCCTGCCCGCTGAGCTCCTTCCACAGACCGGGAGGCTGGTAAGGCCTGACGGAAGGCCCACCGACCGGACTGCCCGAGGCGAGCCTGCCGAAGGCAAGCGCCTGATCGCGGATCGCGTGTGCAGACAGACGAAAGCGCGGACCTCGAGCCAGCAGCCGGTTGTCGGGATCGCGTGCGGCACTCGCGGCGCTGGTCCACGAGGACCGCCGGTAGGTCGCGCTCATGACGATCGTTCGCAGTGTCGCCTTGACGTCCCAGCCGCTCTCCATGAACTCGACAGCGAGCCAGTCGAGGAGCCCCGGATGGCTGGGCGCGCCGCCTCGCGAGCCGAAGTCGTTCGTCGTGTGCACGATGCCCACGCCGAAGAGCATCTCCCAGTAGCGATTGACGGTGACGCGGGCCGTCAGCGGATTGCGACGATCGACGAGCCAGCGAGCCAGTCCGAGACGATTGCGCGGCGCGTCCTCCGACATCGCCGGGAGCACGGACGGCACACCCGGCTCGACGCGCCCCTTCGGGCGGTCGTAGCGGCCGCGCTCGAGAACGAAGGTCTCACGGGGCTCGATGCGCTCGCGCATGATCATCACCGTCGGAAAGGACCGTATCAGGCTCTCACGGCGCTCCCGTGCCCGGACGAGCCTCTCCTGAGCCGTACGGATGGACTCGGGACCGAGTGTCTCGACGAACGCGACCCTCATCTTGGCGCTCTGCGCATCGCTGCGGCGCTCGAGCGAGATCGCGGCGATCGTCGACAGTGACTCGGCCACCGACAGCGCCTTCAGCTCCTCGTCTCGCAGTACTCTCTCGAAGACACGCACTTCGCCGACACGTCCGTCGAAGACGCTCTCGTCGCCGCCGCCTCGACCCACTCGCAGCGGCTCCTCTGCATCGAAGGGCTGGTTGAGCTCATCGAGATCCACGTTGAAGGGAGCCTCGACACCGTCGACGAGGACGCGCACTCCGGACGCCAGCCGGCTGCCATCGTAGGTCATCACGATGTGGGACCGCTCGCCTGGCTCGATCGACGACCTCGTGTGCAAGCGCACGGCATCGTCGAGCGGGCGACGCACCAGGTCTACATGAACCCGACCTTCCGCGAAGCGCAGCGCGTAGCCGGTGCCACCGGGCTCGTCGATCATGCGCGAGACGATCGTGCCGCCCCTGGTGGACCTCGGCGTCACCCAGGCGCTGATCGTGAAGCGATCGTAGAACCCGAAGG
>CAYMLL010000019.1:17327-23168 GCA_964390645.1 uncultured Planctomycetia bacterium
TCGGCAGCGACGTCGCCCACCTCGACAGGCTCCTCTGCCGGCGGCACGTGCGCGACCAAGCCCCGACTGATCTTCATGTCGACGTCGTCTCTCGCCGCGCGCAGATCATCCTCCCAGCGTCTCGTCGCAACCCGGATCTCCCCGGCGAGCGCCTGGAGCCCGCGCTCGGCCTCGGCGACGTCCCGATCGACGGATGCGAGCTCCTCGCGCTGAGCCCTCGTCGGCGCCGGAATCGTCGGGGGAGAGTTGCCATACTTGAACACGCGTCCCATCTCCGGAACGTTGTGGAAGAACGCGAAGAGCTCGTAGAACTCCTGTTGCGAGAAGGGATCGAACTTGTGCTCGTGGCAGCGCGCACAGCCGAGCGTCATGCCGAGCCAGATGGTCGATGTCGTGTCGACGCGATCGACCACGTACTCGACGAGGTACTCCTCGCCGATGACGCCACCCTCGCCGTTGCCGCGATGGTTGCGGTGAAAGCCCGTCGCGATCAGCTGATCGAGTGTCGGCTCCGGCAGCAGGTCTCCCGCGAGCTGCTCGATCGTGAATCGATCGAAGGGCATGTTGCGGTTGAACGCGTCGATGACCCAGTCGCGCCAGCGCCACATGCTGCGCTCCCCGTCGGTCTGATAGCCGTTGGTGTCAGCGTAGCGCGCCGCGTCGAGCCACTCGAGCGCCATGCGCTCCCCGTAGTGTGGCGAGTCGAGGAGACGGTCGACGACCCTCTCGTAAGCATCCGGCGACTCGTCGGCAACGAAGGCGTCGATCTCGGCGATCGTCGGTGGCAATCCGGTGAGATCGAGCGTGACGCGCCGCACCAGCGTCGCCCGATCGGTCGGTGGCGATGGCTCCACCCCCTCCGCCTCCAGACGTGCCAGAACGAAAGTGTCGATGGAGTCGACAGCGCGCTTTCCTGATGCGAGCTCCGTCCTCGACGCTCGTTCTGGCGGCAAGAAAGCCCAGTGCCTGCTCCACGGAGCACCGGCGTCGATCCACCGCCGCAGCAGGTCGATCTCCTTCTCGGTCAGTGGCGGACCGGCATCCTCGGGAGGCATGCGTTCGTCCCCGTCATCCGCTGACACGCGGCGCAGGATCTCGCTCCTCGCCGGCTCACCGGGACGAACGGCGGCGCGCTCCTGACGCTCGGCGAGCATGCCTTCGCGGGTGTCCAGACGCAGTCGGGCCTTGCGCTTCTTCGCGTCGGGTCCGTGGCAAGCGAAGCAGCGATCCGAGAGCAGCGAGCGGACGTCACGACGGAGGTCAACCTTGTCGTCGCCACCGTGAACGACGACGCTGCGGAGCATCGCCACGAGCAGGACGCATGCAGTGAATGTAGGCGATGAGCAGCGCATGGAGATTGATCACGACCCGGGGCGAAAGTCCGCGCAAATCGCGCCTCCTCAGGCTACTCGATCACGGTCAGATTTCCAGCAGGCGGACCTTTTGCGTTGCGAGGCGCAGCCGGGACAGGGAGCATGACCCGATCTCGAACATCACTCGAAAATGGAGCGGCCGCTGATGCCCACAGCGACGACGAGACGACGATTCCTCGAGACGGGCGCGCTCGCCGCGACGAGCACCCTCCTCGGCGGCTTCCGGATCCTGCAGGCCGGTCCGCCGCCGAGTGAGAAGCTCAACATCGGGATCATCGGTTGCGGCGGCAAGGGCTGGAGTGACCTCGGTGGAGTGCGCTCGGAGAACATCGTCGCGCTCTGCGATGTCGACGACCGTCGCGCCGCGAACGCGTTCAAGGAGTTCCGGAGCGTGAGTCGCTATCGTGACTATCGCGTCATGCTCGAGAAGGAGAAGAGCCTCGATGCGGTCACCGTCTCGACGCCGGACCACCACCACGCACCCGCGAGTCTGGCCGCGATGACCCTCGGAAAGCACGTCTACTGCCAGAAGCCGCTGACCCACTCGATCTTCGAGGCGCGACGCATGCAGGAGGTCGCGAAGCGCCACAATGTCGCGACCCAGATGGGCAACCAGGGACACTCCGAGCACGGCTCGCGGCGCATGGTCGAGCTCATCCGGGCCGGCACGCTCGGCGATGTGCGAGAGGTCCACGTCTGGACCGACCGACCGATCTGGCCGCAGGGCCTGCAGCGTCCGAAGAACAAGCCGCCGGTTCCGGTGGGAGTCGACTGGGATCTCTGGCTCGGTCCGGCGCCCGCGCGCCCCTTCCACAACGCCTACGTGCCGTTCAAGTGGCGCGGATGGTGGGACTTCGGCACCGGAGCACTCGGCGACATGGCGTGCCACAACTGGGACATCGCGTTCTGGGCGCTCGATCTCGGCTCGCCGACGAGTGTCGAGGCGAAGAGCTCGAAGGTCTTCGTCGACACGGCGCCTGCATGGAGCGTCATCCGTTACCGGTTCCCCGCTCGCGGGGACCTGCCGCCGGTCACACTGACGTGGTACGACGGCAAGAAGCTGCCGCCAAGGGAGCTCTTCGAGGGCGAGACGCCCACAGGAAACGGCTCGATCGTCGTCGGCGACAAAGGGAAGCTCTACGTGCCGCACTACTGGGGCGACGGGATCCTGCTCCCCAAGAAGGAGTTCGCGGGCTTCGAGGCGCCGGAGCCGACACTGCCGCGGTCGCCTGGTCACTACAAGGAGTTCATCACCGCGTGCAAGGGTGGCCCGGCCGCAATGTCGAGCTTCGACTACTCCGGTCCACTGACGGAGGCGGTGCTCCTCGGCAACCTTGCGGTGCGCACCGGCGAGAAGATCGTCTGGGACGCGAAGAGGCTGAAGGCCGTCGGCTGTCCACGAGCGAACGCGTTCATCCGCCGTGAATACCGGGGAAGCTACCCGAGCTGACCCCGTCCCTCGGCAGCCGAGACGTCACCGGCAGCCAATTCGGGCCATGACAACTCACCGCAAGGGGCCTCCGCGGGTCGCCCTGCGACCGCCATCCCGTTAGCGACCTGACGCTGCGGGCTCCTTACTTGCTGCCTCGACGACACGACCGCTCATCAGGCCGCCGACGTCCTTGCCGAACCAGACGCCGCTGTAGAAGCCACCGTAGACCATGACGCGGGCGGTGTAGGGACCCACCCCGAGCGCCGGCACGCCCCAGTTTGTCACCTGAATCGTCGGCGTGTCCCCGGCCCACATGACGTCGACCTTCACCGGCACGGTGAAGTCCTTGTTGCCGTACTGGATGCGCGCCTGGATGAGCCACTTGCCGTCGGCGAGCTTCTTCACCTCACCGAGCGTGTACGACTCGGCGCTCTCCGGACCGATCTTGTCGCCGCGAATCAACCGCCACATTCCGGCGAGCGTCGCGTTGGTCATGGTCGCGGCGAACTCCTTCTCGAGCTTCGCTCGTGTCCCGACAGCCTCGTTCGCCTCTGGCGCGCGATCGCCCCTCCGAGGCTGCTCGCTCCGCGGTCCCTCGCTCTGCGACCTGGTGTCCTCGTCGCTCCCGTTCGACCGGACTGTCGATACGCTGCAAAGCGCCACCAGCGCCAGGGCCGTCGAGATGCCCACGAGACGGGATCGGTTCCTCATCTTGATCTTGCTCCTTCTTGAGTCGCTCACACGAACGCTGCCCTCCCACAAGGCCGACGTCCAGGTCAGAATACGTGCCTCCCGGAACGCGATCAAGGACACGGCGAAAGCGCGTCATATTGATCTGGGCCGTCTCACGGTTCTCCGTTAGGGTGTAGTTTCCATTCCGGCCTTCCGAGAAGAAGCAGCGTCGAGACCGTGAGAATGAAGCGGATCCCCAGAGGACTCGTGGGCGCTTGCCTGATACCGGCAGTGTGCGTGTTGCCGGCATGCCTCCAGCCCGAGCGGCTCGACGCCACCAGCACGAGAGACCACTTCGCCCCTGCTGCGGACCGAGGCGGCGGGTCCGACGAGTCCGTCCCGGCGGGCGACGCGGTTCCTGTCGATCACCCGGACATTCTCAACGTCGAGAACATCATTCAGCTCGTCTTCTCACGCAGCGCCAGTGTCACCGCAGCGCGCGAGGAGATGCTCGCGTCGCAGCTCGGTCTCGAGGAGTTCCGGCGCAACCTCGACCGCTTGGAGCCCTTCGTCGAAACGCGTGCCGACCTCTCCGATTTCCCGAATCGCTCCGGCGCTTTCGGTCACCAGGTCGAGGCCGTCGTCGGCGTGCAGAAGGAGACCTTCGAAGGTGCGGTGCTGCGCACCGAAGTCGGCGGTGCCATGTCACGCTTTCTCATCGATCATCAGATGCTCTCGAGCGGGGAGTTCGTCGAAGACGGCTCGGGAGTGCTCATGCGGGCGCGCTTCGAGGCTCCGTTCTTCGGCTCTCGACGACGGCAAAATCGCGTCATCGCCCAGGCCTTCCAGAAGTCCACGGCGCGCAAAGCTCAACTCGACTATCTCGACGACTACCGCAACTTCGTCGACAACGCGCTGAGCTACTACATCTCCATCGTCTACCACGAGCGTCTCGTGGCCGCGTACCGGAGCCACATCGACGACCTCGACGCGCTGCTGGCCGAGAACAACCTCGAGGACGTCGACAGAGAAGTCATCGAATCCCAGAAGTTCGCCGCCGAATTCCAGCGTGATGCATACCGGACCAGCGGACAGGAGACGCGGACGATTCTCTTCGCCGAGCTCGCGATCCCGCCGGACGCCGAGGTCGAGCTCGAAAAGCGGCCTTACCGTCTCAGCGACTACGCCGTCGACGCGAAGGACTCGACGCAGCTCGGCGAGTTGATCGCCCGGGCTCGCCAGAACAACCCGACGTTCACCGTCCTGGCGGACGCGATCGCCAACACCGAGCTCCAGCGTCAGCAGGCGATCGACGGCAGCCTTGATGTCACCACCTACCTCGAAGGCACGATCTTCCCGCTCGGGTCAGCGACCTTCGACGACCGTCTCGACGGCTGGTCCGTCGGAGGCGGCGTCGTCGTCAGGCTCAACGACCGCCGCGTGTTGAACGCAACGCGCCTGAAGGCCGAGGCCGAGATCCGCCAGTTTCGCGCCGCGACCGAGGCGGAGGAGATCCTCATGCGCCGGCGCATCGCCATCGAAACGCAGGGCCTCGTCGACCTCGACGAGCACCGCAAGAAGCTGGACTCGACGCGCCGCAAGCAGGCCACCGTGTGGTCCCGCCAGCGCGCCGAGTACCTCGCCGGCAGGGTCAACGTCAATCAGGTGCTGCAAGCGCGCCGCGATCTGCGCTCGACCGATGTCGAGCTGGCGCAGAACACCTACGGCTCCGAGAGCCGCGAGCGCCGGCTGAAGGGCGCGCTCGGGGTTATCTACGACGTCGTCGGGCTCGACATCCACAGCGCGACACCGCCCACGGATTGACCGACCCTGACCGACGCGACCGACGCGACGGACGCGACGCAGAGGCGGACCCGGAGTCGGCCTGTCAGCCACGCCATCCTGGCAGACTCCGGCCCGGAATCCCGGGTCGATCGGGGCCGTCACCTCCCGCCCCGGAGTCGTTCATGGCCCTTGTCTGCCGCGCCATTTTGGCAGATCCCTGCCCGGAATCCCGGGTCGATCGGGGCCGTCACCTCCCGCCCCGGAGTCGTTCATGGCCCTTCGGGTCTGTCATCACCGCCATAATGGCACTCCAGAGGCCGCGAGTGACGCCGCACGCGCGCCTTGCAAGAGACATAAACCGTTATGATACAGGTTGTTGTCGCACTTTTGCGAGGTTTGGAACGGCTCTTGCTCTCTTCGAACGTCGAGCGTCCCACCGAGGGCAGCCCATCGGCCCCCGATAGCCCGTCGCGACGCGACCCCGGGGAGGAGCGACGGAAGGACCGATGGCCCACGAGTGATCCCCGGAAAGAGCCACCCGAAAGGAGACCCGATCATGTCGAAACGAACCCCCGCGAC
>CAYMLL010000019.1:23178-46762 GCA_964390645.1 uncultured Planctomycetia bacterium
CGTTCACCTCCTTCGAGAAGCATGTCGGCGATCTGATGTCCAGCTTCCTCGGAAGCTCGCCGCTGGCGTCCTACCCGGACGGCAGCGTCGGACTCGCCGCGTTCACTCCGAGAGTCGATCTCATCGAGAACGAGACCTCGGTGACCTTGACCGCCGAGCTCCCCGGTGTGGAGGAGAAGGATATCGAGCTTACCGTGACCCCGGACAGCCTCGTCCTTCGCGGCGAGAAGAGCGAGGAGAAGCGCCAGGAGAAGGACGAGGCCTACCGTGTCGAGCGTGCCTTCGGAAGCTTCGAGCGCACCTTTACGCTGTCGGGAGACGTCCTCGCCGACGAGGTCAAGGCGACCTTCTCCAACGGCGTGCTGAAGGTCGTCCTCCCGAAGGCCGACCCGAAAGCGTCGCACCGGCGCATCGAGATCGAGAAGAAGTGACTCCCGGCTAGCAGCCCGGTGAAAACACCAATTCCGCGCGAGGGCGACCGTCCTGCCCGAGCTCCTCGTTACCCGGGCTCGACAGTGCACTCCGTCGCCCGCGTTCCGGCGTCGCGATCTCAGAGGAAGTGACTCGCCTTCGCATCCGGAGCACCTCTTCAACAGGCTGTCAGCGTCCACACGGTCGATGTCTTGCCCGCCGTCCCGGAGATTCTCTCCTTTTTCCGGGGCGGTGGGATTCTCCCTGCGGACTTCTTCCTCCGAGTCCCGGACGCGCGACGGAATTCTCTCGTCGGCTTCGCCCGTCCCCCACCCGACCGGACCCGGGCTCCTTCCGTCGAAGACCGACCGGGCACCCCGTTCGCCCGGTGGGCTCCCACGGACCACCTTCAGAAGCCCCGACGGCAGCACGAGTCCCGCCCGGATCTCGTCGAGCTTCACGAGCGGGCGTCAGATTGCATCGACCGCCGTGCGATCGAACGTCGACGCCCGGAGGCATCGTCGGTCGAGACCTCGATCAGCGCGATGATTTGCCGACGGTCGCCACACAGACTCGCGCACGACAAGGCCCGCCCTTATCATGACATCCCGACCCTGCTGCCGGCGAGCACCTGTCCGGAGGACGATGGGATGAAGCCAAGGAGTCTCGCTTTCGCGTTCGTATTCCTGGCGCTCACGCCTGGCGCCGCCGATGTCAGCTCCCGGACCATCCGCGGTTACGAGCGGGAGCTCGAGGTTCTGCTGAAGACCGGCAACACGGTCGACCTCGAGGACTTCATCGTCAAAGTCGGCGAGCTCGACCACCCGAGGATCGCAGTGCTCCTGCCGTCCGCCGGAGCCATGCTTCCCTCGGCGACGAACTACAAGCGCGCGGTCGAGGCGATCAAGAGCCTCCGGAACACCGAGTCGATCGATGCGCTCATCAAGCACGTCGGGAAGTCGAAGACGAGCTACCAGCAGAAGGTGCTCGTCCTCGAGGCCTTCAGCTTTCGCCGGGACCCGGCGAGCCTTGCGTGCCTCGTCGACCACGTCGGCCACAAGATCGTCCATGTGCGCCTCATGGCGATCCGCAGCGCGCTCGTCCGGCCCACCAAGGAGATGGTGCCGGCCCTGATCGACGCCGTGAACTCGCATGAGAAGAGTCGCGACCTGACGTGGCTCGAGGCGCGAGAGAGCCTCCTGTCCATCACCGGCCAGGATCTCGACAGCTCCGTCGACTGGCGGAAGTGGTGGGAGGGCAACCGCGAAGGTTTCGACCCGGAGACCGTGGGCAAGGAAACCGGCAAGACTCGTGTCATCGTCGACAGGAAGAAGAAGGCGGTCGAGTTCTTCGGTACGGAGATCTTTAGCCGCAACGTACTCTTCGTCATCGACGTCTCCGGCAGCATGATCAAGTACGATGAGGGGGATTACCGCGGACGCAAGGTCGAGGAAGAACGCCGACGGATGCGGCGCGCGAAGATACAGCTGTCAAGGGCGGTCAAGATGCTGCCACGCTCGGCACGCTTCAACATCATCGCGTTCTCGGACAAGGTCGTTCCCTGGCAGAGAGCGCTGAAAAAGGCAAGCGGAAGATCCGTCGCCAGCGCACTGAGATTCGTCAACGAGTTCCTCGCCCACGGAGCGACGCACACCGACGAAGCGATGGCGATGGCCTTCAGCGACCACAACGTCGACACGATCGTCCTGCTGTCCGACGGGGCGCCGATGAAGCGCGACGCTCGTCTTCCCCGACCGGTCATCGACCGGACCCTCGAGTTCGTGCGCGATCGGAACGCGTCGCGCAAGGTCCGCATCAGCACATTCGGCTTCGAGGGAGTGGGCCAGTGGCCCGCGAAGGCGCCGGGTCTGCCACCGGGACCGAAGCCACAGCCTCCTCCGGATGACGTCGCAGCGTTCATCGACTTCATGAAGACGCTCGCCAGGGAGAACCGCGGAGTCTACCGCGCGATCCAGTGAAGCTGCTGACCAGAACGACGCTCGAGGAGGGCGCTCGCGCGCTCCGCCGACAGGATCCGCGACTCGGCAAATGGATCGACCGCATCGGACCGCTCGCCCTGCGCCGTCAACGACACCACTTCAGCGCTCTCTGCCGCACGATCTGCTCACAACAGCTCGGGAAGAGAGCCGCGGAGACGATCTACGGACGCTTTGCGGAGCTCTTCGCGCCCGGGACCAGGCCAGGCCCTGAGCGACTTCTGGAGCTGAGCACACGGGAGCTACGCGAGTGCGGTCTGTCCGGCCGCAAGGCCGAGTACCTGCGCGCACTCGCGAGGGAGTTCCACGAAGGTCGGCTCGGCCGAATGAAGTTCTCGCTCCTGGACGACCGGCAGATCATCGATGCCCTTGTGGAGGTCCCCGGCATCGGTGTCTGGACCGCCGAGATGTTCCTGATCTTCTCTGTCGGGCGTGCAGACGTCTTCAGCGTCGGTGACCTCGTGCTGCGCAAGGGGGTAGAGCGGGTCGTCGGCCGCAAGATGACGCACCGCGAGATCGAGAAGGCGGCCGAGCTCTGGTCACCCCATCGCAGTGTCGCGTGCCTGTACCTGTGGAAGATCGCTGACCAACGTGGAGACTGAGAGGCGACACCGCTGACCCTCCACGGTGCCCCCCGGCTGCTCAGCGCAGCCGCCCGAGCCTCTGGCAGGCCTCGTCGAGCTCGCTGTCGGTCTTCGCGAAGCAGAAGCGCAGGATCCGGTCTCCGCCGGCGCCGTGGTAGAACGCCTTGCCCGGAACGGTCGCGACTCCCGTCTTCTCGAGAAGATACATCGCGCGGTCCTTGCTCGTCGTCCCGGGCAACGACGACGCGTCGACGAGAACGTAGTAGGCGCCTTGCGGCACGAAGGGTGTCAGACCTGCCCCCGCGAGCGCGTCGCAGATGATCCGACGCTTTGCGGTGTAGTCGCCGATCAAGGCCGCGTAGAAGGACTCGTCGAGCGCGTCGATACCGTCCGCGACTCCACGTTGAAGGGGAGCCGGAGCGCAGACGTAAACAAGATCGCTCATGTAGCCTATCACCCGCGCCCAGCGCGCGGCAGCGACCAGGTAGCCGACACGCCATCCCGTGATGCTGAAGGTCTTGGAGTACCCGGAGATCGTGATCGAGCGCTCCTTCAGCCCGGAGAAGCTCGCGGGACTGACGTGCTTGCGGCCGTCGTAGAGGAAGTACTCGTAGATCTCATCGGTGAAAACAAAAAGGTCGTGTCGCTCGGCGAGGTCCGCGACCTGCGCCACCTCCTTGGTGGTGAAGACCTTGCCCGACGGGTTCGCAGGAGTACAGCAGACGATCGCCTTCGTCCTCGGCGTCACAGCCGCCTCGAGCGCATCCTCGGTGAAGGTCCAGTCGGGCGGCGTCATCTCGACGTAGCGCGGGACCGCCTCGACGGCGAGAAGCGTGTTGAGGTGATAGCCGTAGAAGGGCTCGAAGAGGATGACCTCGTCCCCGGGGTCGAGAAGCCCGAGACAGGTCGAAAAAAAAGCGCCCGTTGCACCGGCGCTGACGACGATCTCGCCGTCGGGGTCCGCGTCGATACTGTTGTAGCTGCGCATCTTGCGGCTGATCGCGCGCCGTATCTCGTCGATGCCGTCGTATCTCGTGTAGCTGTTGACACCCCCGTCCATCGCCGCCTGTGCTCCTCGACGCACGTCGATCGGCACCTCGGTGTCACAGACACCCTGCGCGAGATTGAGCCCCCCGACGCGATCGCATTCGATCGACATGTTGCGGATCTCCGATTGGACGACCAGATCGACCCGCTTGCTGAGCTCGAGAGGCACGGCGATCCTCGACATCCTGGGGGCTTCTGAATGCGAGCGATCCGGAGCGCCGGAGGAAGCTCGCGACCGACGACCTCGCTACCCGGCCCTACCGGAAACGCGAGCTCGAGGACCGCATGTTCCCACATCCGCTCCGGAGGTTGAAGGGGCGTCCCGAGGCTGTTCTTCCCCGAAGGTGTCCCCGATTCGCCGGCAAGGGAAGCTCGCCACGGACTTCCTATTCGACGTATCCTTTCCGGCGGTGGTCGGCGTCCACGGGGCCGACCCGTATGCCGTGTCCCGTCTCTCCCGAAGACACCGATCCACTGAAGTGATGACCTCACTCGTCCAGCTGCTACCGATTCTCGTCACCGTCAACATCGTCTGCTTCGTACTCTGCTGGCGCCGACGTCGCACGGAAGGTGGGCGACGAATGCCACTGGCGCTCGGCGTCCTCACAGCCCTGCTCATCCTGATGACCTGGACACCGCTGAGCTGGGTTCTTGCCGGCACGCTCGAGTGGCAGTACTCCCACGAGCCGCGACCCGACGGCGACGGTGACGTCATCGTGGTGCTCTCCGGCAATGTCTTTCAAGCGCGGTCCTACCGCCCGGTGCCTGTCCTCGGCCGCGACACCTACGTCCGCTGTCGTCACGCTGCCTGGCTGCACAAGAACTGGCGCGGGCTGCCGGTGCTGGTCTCCGGCGGGAAGACCGACAAGCAGGCTCCGGAAATGAGCCTCGCGGCCTCCATGGTCGAGTACCTGCAGCAGGAAGGAGTACCCGAGGAGAGCTTGTGGATCGAGGACCGCTCGCGCAGCACCTACGAGAACGCCGTCTACTGCGCGGAGATTCTCGCCGAGAAGGGCATCGAGCGCATCGTTCTCGTCACCGAGGGCTTCCACATGCCACGAGCTGCTGCGTGCTTCCGGGGACAGGGACTCGAGGTGCTCGCCGCGCCCTGCGGACTCGGCGCCGTCGAGTTCCACAACCGCCTGGCGTCTTGGCTGCCGAGCCACTGGGCGCTGGCAAGCAACGAGAGGGTCTTTCACGAGTGGGTGGGTCTGGCATGGTACTGGGTGCGCGGCCGGCTGTAGAATGCCACGCAGAAAGCACACCATGAAACACACCATGAAACACACCATGAGTCACGACAGCAGAGCCACCATCGTCGTCGTCCTCGTCGGCCTCGCCATGCTCGTCGGCTGCCGCGGGACGGCGGTCAAGACGGGCGCGGTGGTTCCGCTGCCGGATCACGCCTTCGAGCGCCTCGACCCACGCTTCGACAAGCTCGTGCCGCAGAATGCCGTCGTCGAGCTGCTCGCCGAGGGCTTCGCATGGTCCGAGGGGCCGGTCTGGCTCCCGGAGGACGAGTGCGTCGTCTTCTCCGACATCCCGAACAACCGCGTGATGAAGTGGAAGGACGGCGAGGGACTGTCGATCTACCTGCGCCCATCCGGCTACACCGGCACGAAGCGCCGTGGCGGCGAGGTGGGCTGCAACGGTCTCCTCCTCGATCCGGACGGCAAGCTCGTCCTCTGCCAGCACGGCGACCGACGCGTCGCACGACGCAAGGACGACTGGAGCTACGAGACCATCGTCGGCCACTACGGAGGCAAGCGCCTCAACAGCCCGAACGACGCCGCGTATCGCCGCAACGGCGATCTCTACTTCACCGACCCACCCTACGGCCTCGAGGGCAACGTCAACGACCCGGCGAAGGAGCTCGACTTCCAGGGCGTCTACCGCCTGCCGAAGGGCGCGAAGGAGCCGATCCTGCTGACGAAGGACATGACGCGCCCGAACGGCATCGCGTTCTCACCCGACCAGAAGAAGCTCTACGTCGCGAACTCCGACCCTGACCGGGCCCACTGGATGGTCTTCGATGTCCAGGACGACGGATCGCTGGCGAACGGCAGGATCTTCTTCGACGCAACGGGCTGGGTGAAGGCCGGGCGCCCCGGCCTCCCCGACGGTCTCAAGGTCGACACGAGCGGCAACCTCTGGGCGACCGGACCGGGCGGGGTGATCGTCCTGACGCCCGACGGCACGCATCTCGGTACGATCGACACGAAACAGAAGACCGCCAACTGCGGTTTCGGCGACGACGGATCGACGCTCTACATCTGCGCCGACATGTACCTGGCTCGGGTCCGGGTGAACGCCAAGGGCATGGGGTTCTGACCCCTGAGCGAGAGCGGCGATGGCGATACCATCAATCCGGGAGTCTTCTTGCGCTCCTGAGATGGATTCCTCACGATGGCGCCGTCCCCCTCAACCCGGCTCGAAGACGAGGACTCCCCATGACGATACGATGCGCCGCTGTTGCGACCCTGTGCTCGACCGCTCTCGTCGCCTCTGTTCTGACCGCACCCGTCGTCGCCGGGACACGGTCGCTCTTCGACGGGAAGTCACTCGCCGGCTGGAAGGCGCCCGATCCGCGCTACTGGTCGGTGAAGGACGGCGCGATCACGGCCCGATCTTCGGCCGAGCTACCGTGTACGAAGAACCAGTTCCTCGTCTGGAGAGGCGGCGATCTGGATGACTTCGACCTGCGCTTGAAGTTCCGCATCACCGGCCATCCCTCCGCGAACTCCGGAGTGCAGATCCGCTCGCAGATCGCCGCGGACGGCCATGCGAGCGGCTACCAGGCCGACCTCGACCTCGCCGGTCAGTGGCGCGGCGCTCTCTACGACGAGCACACCGGACGACGCGTCCTGGCGAGCCCGGGTCAAAAGACAGTCATCACCGCCGACGGCAAGCGCACGACCGTGGCCCTCGGCGGCAGCCGGGCGACATTCGACCCCGACGGCTGGAACGACTACCGCATCGTCGCACGTGGCCCGCGCATCACCCTCGAGGTCAACGGCACGCTCACCGCGGACGTCACCGATGAAGAGACGGGGCATCGCGACCTCCACGGCAAGCTGGCGTTGCAGATCCACTCGGGGCCTGCGATGACCGTGCAGTTCAAGGACATCAGCCTCGAGCGCCTGGCGCTGACGAAGGGCAACAAGAAGGTCGTGCTCGTCGCCGGTGCGCCGTCACACGGATCGGGTCAACACGAGCACAACGCCGGCATCACGTTGCTCTCGAAGCGACTGCGTGCGGTGCACGGCATCATCGCGACCGAGTACCACGATCGCGGCTGGCCGAAAGACCCGAGCGCCTTCGACAACGCCGATGCCGTCGTCATCTACGCGGACGGTGGCGGTCGCCATCCGCTCAACGCCCACCTCGACGAGTTCGACGCGCTCGCCAGACGCGGTGTCGGCCTCATGTGCATGCACTACGGCGTCGAGGTGCCGGTCGGCAAGCCGGGCGACGCGTTCAAGCGCTGGATCGGCGGACACTACGAGCACCTCTTCTCGTCGAACCCGCACTGGAGCGCCGACCTGAGCGTCAACGCGCAGCATCCGATCGGACGCGGGGTGACGGGGACAGCAGTGCACGACGAGTGGTACTTCTCGATCCGCTTCCGCGACGGCCTGAAGGGTGTCGAGCCCATTCTCACGGCGAAGCCGAGCGACAAGACGCGCTCGAAGAACGGCTATCCGCCGAAGCCCTACCCTCACATCATAGAGCAGTCCGGCAGGGTCGAGACGCTGATGTGGGCGGTAGAGCGCCCGGACGGTGGTCGCGGCGTGGGCTTCACCGGAGGCCACTGGCACCGCAACTGGGCCCACGATGCGCAGCGCCGAGCCGTGCTCAACGCGATGGTGTGGGTCGCGGGAGCCGAGGTGCCCGAGGGCGGCGTCGCAAGCGAGGCGGTCAGCGTCGACGAGCTCAACGCCAACCTCGACCGGAAGCGCCGGATACTGAAGATCGAGCTCCCGGACGGGATCTGATCGAGCCGGGTCGCACCCAGCTCCACGACGGGCACGAGCGATCGCCCCCGACGGCGGCGAAGATCGTGGTCTTCACTCGAAGAGCTTCTCGTGTCTCCAGGGCAGCCGCTCCATCTTGACGACGTCTTCCTCGAGGATGTAGCCCTCCTCGACGAGCTTCAACGTCCACGCCCGGAACTTCTCGAGGTAGCGATCGAAACTGCCGTAGCGCTCGACGACCGCGAGCCGCGGGTCGCCGGTCCCGTCGCGCTCCTTGACGGAAGGCGCGAACGGGATGTAGCCGCCCTGGAGGCTCAGCAGCTCCGTCTCCGATCCGATCGAGCGGTGTCGCAGATTCCAGCTCGTGTACGTCGCGACTGGAACGGCCACGCTCGGGAGCATCAGGAGGCCACGCTCGTTGTTGTCCGCTCCGTAGGCCGGCACCTTGACAACGTAGGCGCCGCGAGACACCGGCGGCTCGATCGTCGTTCGCCGCAACGTCGCGAATTCCGGTCCGCGATCGAGGAGCTCCGGCTGCTGGATGACCGTCGGGTAGCGCACTCCCGGTAGCGGACGCCAGCCGCTCTCGTGCGCACGCCAGCCGACGAGCTCGCCCCGGGAAATCCTCGGGTAGACGCTGGGCGGCGGCTCGACGCCGTTCTTCGTCCACGCGTCGAGCGACAGCACGAGGGATCGAAGAAAGGGGCGATAGTCCGCCGGATTCGATGGCAGCTGACCCGATGCCCTCGATCGCGCCAATCCACTGCCCGGTCCGTGTTGCGTGCCTCCGAAGGAGTAGATACGCACCTCAGGTGGAATCTCGGCGTCACGCTGACCGAGGGGGTCGGTATGGACGAGCGAGCCGCTGCGGTGCCAGTACTCCGACGACGACTGCGTGTGAAAAACTCTCGGCACGGTATCGCTCGCGCGGGAGCGCCGCAGAATGCCGTCAGTCCTGCCGGTGAACGGATCACGCTCGTCGCCGTAGGTGAAGGGGAAGACGTCGGCCGGATAAAGGTGGTTATCGTGCTGAGCGTTGTGCCGGGTCGGCGAGGCAAAACGGTGGTTGAAAAAGCCCAGACCACCGCCCGTGACGTGCGGGATGATCCCGTCGAAGACGCGCCGACCGGCTTCATCGCAGTTGAACCCGTCGTGGACGAACATGCGCAGGCACCGGCCGCTCTGCGAGGTGCCGAAGCCGTGGGCGCGATTCACGGCCGGCGCGCCGCTCTGGAGCCGCAGCGGGTTGCGATCGTCCGCGACGTACCTGAAGCACGAGACGAGGTCCCGAATTCCGGCGAGCCCGAGGCCCTGGACAATCGGTCCCTTGGCCTCGTACACGAGCTCGTAGATCGCGCCGGCCTGAAAGCCCCCTGCCAGGACGAGATCGATGCGCGGCAGCGCCGACGGCTCTCCCTCGTGCGTCGGCCACGATTTCTCCAGCCTCCACTGCGCGCGCGGAATCACCGTGCGCGTGTCCTTTTCGGCCAGGCGCCAGGTCAGCTTCGCCTCGCGCTCGCCCCGTTGGGTGGGCTCGTAGCTTCCGTGGCCGCCCCACTGCGAGATCGAGAGTTTCTGCGCATCGGCATTCGGGCACATCTCGGCGCGGACGACACCGACGATGTCCTTGCCGTCCTCGGTCGCGACCGGCGCACGCAGCACGTACTTCGTACCGTTCGGCAGGACCTCCGCGATCCACCCGCTCCAGACGACGATGAAGCCCTGGCGCGCGAAGAAGTGGTCGCTGCCACCCGCAACGATGCCCATGCAGGTCGGGTTGCCGCGGTTGTTGACGTCGTAGAAGACCGCGCCATTCGATCGCGAGATATCGACGGGCTTGAGGATGCCGACGTCCGCCGAGAACTCGACACGCCCCTTCGAGTCGCGGGGCGCCAGGTCGAGGTCGATGATCCGTCGATTGTGCTCGCTGCGCGGGTCGACCGCAAAGTGGACCTTGCCACGCAGCATCTCGTACGCGCCACGCCCCTCGAACTCGCGTCCGTCCGCGTAAGGCGTCCGAGATGTGATGTCGATGCGCACGACCGCGGCGTGGACACCGCCAACGTAGAGCACGGTGCAGAAGAGGAGCAGGAATACTCGACGAAAGCCCCTGACGACGCAGAGACGGGGAGTCATCCGCACGTCGCAAGGACCACCTTCTCGCGGCTCTCGGTCCCGTCGTGTCATCCCTCTCTCACCGCCGCCTCGTCGGTTTTCTTCGCGTTCCTGGCTCTCTTCGTCTTCTTCTTCCCGGACGTGCGCCCCGGAACCGGTCCACCAACCTTCTTCGCCCATTCGACGTAGGCAGCCGCCATGGCTTCCGCCCGCTCCGGCAGCTCGGAGCGGAGGTCCTTCGTCTCCGTGCGATCTACCGCGATGTCGTAGAGCGCCCAACGCTTCGTCGGCTTCTCCCAGACGAGCTTCAGGTCCCCCTCACGCACCGCATGGTTGCCGGACCACTGCCAGAAGAGCCGCTTGTGCGCCGCTCGTCTCTCGCCGCGAAGCACCGGTGCAAGGCTCAGACCCTCGACCGGAATGATGCTCTTGCCTTCGCGCTTCCGCGGGTACGTGGCGCCTGCGAGCTCGGCGAAGGTCGGAAGGAAGTCGATGATGTGGCCGACCTGATCGGTCAGTGTCCCCGGCTTGACGACTCCCGGCCAGTGAACGATCAATGGAGTCGCGATGCCGCCCTCGTGCACCCACGCCTTGAAGCGCCGGAACGGCGTGTTCTGCGCCCAGGCCCATCCCGGCCCGCAGGTCGTGTAGAACTCCTTCGGCCCCGGAAGGTTCTCCGGCCGGTCGCCGCGCAGCTGCTCTCCACAGCCGCCGTTGTCGGAGAGAAAGAGCACCAGCGTGTTCTTGTCGACGCCACTGTCGCGCAGTGTCCTCAGCAGCCTGCCGATGTTCTGGTCCATCGAGTCGATCATCGCCGCGTAGACCGCCATGCGCAGGTCTTCCCACTCGCGATGCTTCGTGTCGGCCCACGGCTTCGCTCGCGGCTCCTGCCCGGGACGCTTCCACTTCGGATCGACGAGACCCATCTCCACCATTCGCCGGTAGCGTTCGTCGCGCAGCTTCTCCCAGCCTTCGAGATACTTCCCCTTGTACTTCGCGATGTCCTCCGGCTTGGCGTGAAGCGGATAGTGCGGAGCGGTGTAGCAGACGTGCACGAAGAACGGCTTCTTCTCGTTCGCGAAGAGTCTAATCGACTCGATCGCGTGGTCGGTGATCGCATCGGTCATGTAGAAGTTTTCGGGGAATTCCGACACCTGCTTGTCGTCATGGCCGAACTTGCGGATGCGCGCGCCCTTGAAGGCGGGGTCTCTCTGCGCCGGATCGAAGAAGTTGCAGCAGCCGTCGAGAAGCCCCCAGTAGCGGTCGAAGCCCCGCCGGAAGGGATGCTGGTCGGGTCCCGATCCGAGATGCCACTTGCCGCTGAGCGCGGTACGGTAGCCGGCCGTCCGCAGAACCTCCGGAATCGTCACCATCTCGCGCGTCAGCAGACGGCGAAAGCGCGGGTGGAGTCCGGTGATCACGGACGCGCGCGTCGTGTTGCACTTCGCGCAGTTGTAGAACTGCGTGAATCGAAGACCTTGACGCGCCAGACGGTCGAGGTTCGGCGTCCTGACCTCGCCGCCGTAGCAGCCGAGGTCGGAGTAGCCCATGTCGTCGCAGAGGATCAAGACGATGTTGGGCCGTGGGGCCGCATCGAGTGAAGATCCCGTATGGACGAGAGGAAGCAGGAGAGCGACGAGCATCGGGGATGTGCGGTTCTGTCTCATGACGCGCCATGTTAGCATCGCGGCGTTCCGGCAGAAAACGGAACCTCGATGTGATCCGCAGGTGCCGTCAACCCGAGGTGCGCCATGAATACTCGGTCGTCGCTCGCAGCTGCTGCTGTCCTGTTCACGCTCTTCGTCTCCCGGGCCTCTCTCGTCGCACGCACGCCCAACATCGTGCTGATCTTCACCGACGACCAGGGCTACCAGGACGTCGGCTGCTTCGGCTCGCCGGACATCAGAACGCCGAACCTCGACCGGATGGCGGACGAGGGCATGATGATGCGCGACTTCTACGTCGCCGCTCCGGTCTGCTCCGCATCGCGCGCTGCGCTGTTGACCGGCTGCTATCCACTGCGCGTCGGCATCACGGGCGTCCTCTTCCCGCGCAACGAGGTCGGGCTCCATCAGGACGAGACGACGATCGCCGAGTCCCTGAAGCAGCGAGGCTACGCGACCGCGTGCATCGGCAAGTGGCATCTCGGCCATCTGCCGAAGTTCCTGCCCACCAGCCATGGCTTCGACCACTACTACGGCATCCCGTACTCCAACGACATGCGCATCCAGCGCGACGGCAAGTCGGGCCCGCCCTTGATGCGCGGCACCGAGATCATCGAGCACCCGGCGAATCAGGCCACCTTGACGAAGCGCTACACCGAAGAGTCGGTCCGCTTCATCCGCGAGAACCGCGAGCGGCCGTTTTTCCTCTACCTGCCGCACACGATGCCGCACGTGCCGCTCTTCGCGTCGGCCGACTTCAAGGGCAGGTCCAGGCGAGGGCTCTACGGTGATGTCATCGAGGAGATCGACTGGTCCGTCGGCGAGATTCTCTCGACCCTCCGCGAGCTCGACCTCGACCGCCACACGCTCGTGGTCTTCACATCCGACAACGGGCCCTGGCTGGGCAAGAAGAAGGCCGGCGGCACCGCGCTGCCCCTTCGTGGCGGCAAGTTCGGCACCTTCGAGGGAGGCATGCGCGTCCCGTGCATCGTACGCTGGCCGGGCAAGGTTCCCGCCGGCTCCGTCTGCCGTGAGCCGGCCGGGACCATCGACCTCCTGCCGACCTTCGCGAAGCTGACGGGCGCAACCTTGCCTCGTGACACGAAGATCGACGGTCTCGACATCTGGCCTCTGATGACCGGCATCAAGGACACGCGGTCACCTCACGAGGCGATCTTGTTCTACCGTGGGAAACGTCTCGAGGCGGTGCGCAGCGGCAAGTGGAAGCTCCATCTCGCACGAGCGACTGACGGCACGAAACGGAAGGGCACCGCAAAGACGAACCGGGCAAAGGCACGCGCTCCCCGGCTCTACGACCTGAGCACCGACGTCTCCGAGTCGAAGAACCTTGCCGGGAAGCACGCGGAGATCGTCGAGCGCCTGACCAGCCTCGCCCGCAAGCGCGACACCGGGATCCGGTCCGGCAAGCGGCCCGCCGGCTCACTGTGATGGTAGCGTCCGCCCCCGGACGGCATCGAGGTCAGCGTCTGCAGCCACACGAGCTCGTGACGATCGGCATCTTCGGGGTGCTCGTCACCGGCCTCCTGATCGCGGAAGTTGTGGTCGACCACGAGCCGAAGAAGCTCACCGGGCTCTTCATCATCTTCGCGTGGATGCCGCTCGTCGTCATCCACGAGCTCGCTCACGCGTTCTGTGCCAGGCTCCTCGGCTGGCGGGTCTGTCGTGTCGTCGTGGGCTTCGGGCCACGGATCGGCAGCCTCCGTGTCCTCGATGTGGACGTCGAGGTTCGCCTCGTCCCGATCGAGGGCTTCGTCCTTCCTGCCCCACGTACGCTGCGAGGTGTTCGCTGGAAGAGCAGCCTGATCTACCTCGCGGGACCCGGGGTCGAGCTCCTGCTGGTGCTGCTCTGCTGGCTGGCCATCGGCGAGCCCCTCTACAGGTCGACCGAGAAGATTCCGCTTCTGGGGCTGCAGGCCGCATGCCTCGCGGCCCTCCTCGGAGCGGGGTGGAATCTCGTGCCTCGCTCCATCGTCACGGCCAGCGGCAAGATGTGGAGCGACGGCATGGGCGCGATCGCGAGCTTCTTCGAGCCCGCCAGCCGCTTCGAGCAGCAGATCGCGCTGCCTGTCATCATCGAGTTCGAGCGCCTGGCGCGACACGGGCGCTGGGCAGACGCGGTCGATGCTTGCCGTCGAGCGCTCGCTGACGGCTGCAAGAGCGAACTCCTCGAGAGATGCCTCGTGCAGGGTCTGGCTCAGGTCGGCGAGTACCGCGAGGCCCTGGGTCACGCTCGCTCCCTCGCCGGAGATGTCGCGGCTGACGAGCCCGCGCGAGACCTCGAGGTCGCCATGCTGGGGCTTGCCGCCGAAGTCGACGAGGCCGAGAACGAGGCCGAGAGCAGGGCGCGCAGGGCTCTCGACAAGTCGCCCCGTGACGCGATCGCCCTCGCGGCCTGGGGACTCGTCCAGGTGACGCGCTACGGTCTGCCGGCCGGAATGGACTCCATCGACCGGGCGGCGAAGGTCGCGGTCCTCCCGCACGAGCGAGCCTTCGTGCACCCGGCGGCCGCAATCGCCAACGCTCGGCTCGGTCGTCTCGACGAGGCTCACCGCGTACTCGCGGCCATCGAGTCGTCAAGCCTGCGTGAGGACTGCGGCTGGATGCTCGGCTGGGCTCGACGCGAGGTCGACAACGCCGAAGCCCGATAGCAGCCCTCATATCCGGCGGCTCAGTAGCTCGTGCGGTCCGTCGACCGCGGGTCGTCCACGGTCTCGCCACTGTTGAGCTTGCCGTTGATCGAGTCAAGGCGGTAAGGGCGACTCGCGTCGTAATACCCTCGGGTGGTGTCGACGAGCTCGACCATGACGCCCGGAGTGTCGAGCCCGAGGCGACGACGGATCAGTCCGTCCGGCGTGATGAAGAGGCTCGCCCAGCTGCGAGGAGCTGACGAGTTGGTCACCGACAGGAACATGCCGTTGGTGGCGGCGCGCGCCTGCGCCGTTGGCGGCATGATCTTCGGGTGGATCGAGCCCTCCTTCTGGCGGGCGTTGTAGAAGGAGTGGAATATCACCCGGGCCCCGAGCTTGTGGTACTGCCGATAGAGCTCCGGAAAGCGGATGTCGTAACAGATCAGCGTTCCGCACCGCACGCCGTTGATCTCGAAGGTCACGAAATGATCGCCCGGCGAGTAGTGCCGAAGATCGCCGCCGGTGCAGAACCGCTTGTCGTATCGATCGACGACCTCGCCCCGGGGGGAGATCACGTAGAGAGAGTTGTGCGGCTTGGGAGCACGCGCGAGCCGATGCGCCGCACCGAGAACAACCCATAGCTTCCTCTTCTCGGCGAGCGCGAGAATCGACTCCATCTCGCGGCGTTGGAGCTCCCAGTCGAAACCCTGGAGCGACTCGTGGTCGACGCCGGCGTAGCCGCTGAGCGCACACTCCGGAAAGTGGACGACGTCGGCGCCGGCACGGTAGGCCTCGTCCATCTGGCGACGGATTCGATCGGCGTTGCTCTCCACATCCGCGCTGACGGGAAACTGACAGGTCGCGACCTCCACCTTGCCGAGGCGCTTCCTGTCCGCCAGCCGAAGCTCTGCCTCGACGAGGTCGCTCCACATCCGGTAGCCCTTGTCGCTGAGGTGGAGGCCATCGCCGACGAAGAGGTCCTTCATCGGCATGCCGTCCACGCCGATCATCGGCGTGTCAATGTCGATGTAGCGCAGCTCCTCGTGCTTCTCGATCTGCTCACGGATCAGCCGATTCGCGTGGCGCATCTTCGGCGCCAGCTTCCAGCGCCGGATGCTCGGCTTTATCGCGACAAAGAGGATGCGAGCGCGCGGCAGACTCTTCCTGACCGCGGCCACGAAGGCTCCGAAGTCCCCCGACACGGCCTCCGGAGTCTTGCCGGCCGTGATGTCATTATCACCCGCATAGAGCACGATGACGCGAGGCTCGTGAGGCGTGATGATGCGATCGGCGAACTCGATCGAGTCGACGATCTGCGAGCCACCGAAGCCTCGGTTGATCACCCGGCGCTCCGGGAACCAGCGCTCGACATCCCAGCCCCGGATGCTCGAGGAGCCAACGAACAGAACCGCCTTTCTCGGAGGCATCGCCTCACGGTCCTTTGCCTCGAACGCACGAATCGACCTCTCCCAGCGACTCTCCGGCTTCGCGTCCTGCGCGACGATCACGGAGGTGGCAACGAGGGGCAGAAGCCAGCCACGGAGACACGTGCGTGCGAATATCGACATCGGGGTTCCTTCCTCGACAGTCACTCGGAGCGACCAGTGTAGACCCGGAGCCGTCGTCAAAGAAGCCTCGGCCGAACAGCCACGCCTCAGAAGTCGCGCAGCTTCGGTCCGAAGCCCGGCCGTTCGCTCGCCTTCCTCGGCCTCGGAGCCCGGCGCACCTTCCACGCTTCGACGTCCTGCGCGAGCACCTCGACAGCCTTCCGGAGCTGGCGATCGACACCCGCGGGGATCTCACCCGGCCGCGGCCAGAGCCGATGGTGCGGCACCGCACCGCGAAGCTCCATGTCCTCGCCGTCGGTGCGCACGTACCAGCCACGCATCGGAATGCGCAGGAATCCCAGATCGAGGATACGCCGACCGCCGGTCGAGATAACCCCGCCGGCGGTCGTGACGCCGACGAGATGACCCCGCCCGAGCGCCTTGATCGCGTGGCTGAAGATCTCCGCGTTGCTGAAGCTGTTCTGGTTGCAGAGGACGACAACCGGCCTGTGCCAGCTCGCGTAGACCCGCCGGTCCTGAGGATAGCCCTGTCCCCCGTCGCGCGCGATCGTGATCGCGTGCGCGGGCTGCGTCAACGCGGTCAGCAGGTGATCGGTCGTGAAGCCGCCGCCGTTGTCGCGCACGTCGATGACGAGCGCGTCCTTGCCAAAGCCGACCTCGTAGAGCTCTCTCTCGAAGCGCAGGAAGCTCGACCAGTTCATGCCGCGAACATGGAGATAGCCGAACTTCCCACCCGAGAGCCTGTCGACCTCGCGACGACGCGACTCGATCCAGCTCTCGTAAAGGAGCGAACGTGCCGCGTCGAAGCTCACCGGGCGCACCGTCACGTGGCGTGTCTCGCCGTCCGCGCCCTTGACGGCCAGGCGCACGTCCCGATCGAGCGGACCGTTGAGCATGGGCGTCAGATCTACCGCCGGATCGACCTCGACTCCGTCGATCGAAAGCACGGTCTCGCCGGCGACGACGCGACTCGTATCCCGGTCGGCCGGACCTCCGCGGATGATATCGGCGACAAGGAGTCCCGGACCGCGGTGGCGCTGGTCGAAGCGCAGCCCCAGGTGAGCCGTCGTACCCTTCCACTCGCTGACCCCTGAATCCGGCGATCCGTGGCTGCCGCGAAAACCGAGGTGCGAACCGTTGAGCTCTCCGAGCATCATGTTGACGATCGACTCGAACGTGTGCGAATCCGGCGACGCTCCCGCCATGTCGCGGTACTTCCGACGCACCGCGCTCCAGTTGCGGTTGCCGAGGCGATTGTCGTAGTAGCGATCGCGCATCGTTCGCCAGGCCTGATCGAAGGCAGCACGGTACTTCGCACTCCGGTCGACCTCGGTACGCACGGAGAACGGGTATGACGTCGCTTTCCCGAGCGCTGACAGCGCGGCCGGCAGTCCCGACGAGAGCCAGAGGATCCGGTCGCCCTCGCGGTGCCAGCGTGCACCGCTTCCCGTCGTCCTGGACAGCAGCTTCGGCTCCGGTGCGTCCGGAACCGCTACCGTGAAGGTGCCGGTCCTACCGTCGATCGTCGCGCGGAAGGCGAGCCTCTCGGAGTCCGGTGAGAAGAGCAGATCGCGCGGCGTGCTCCCGGGGATGACAACCCGGTGGATGCGGCGGTGGATGCCCTCGAAATCGATGCGCACCTCGATCGACTCGTCGCGGCTCGCCTGCCTCGACGCATCACCGGGCTTCCCGGCGACCGGATCGTCGGCGCCACTCTTGGCCTCCTCCGCTCTCGCGCCATCGTCTGCGGCGGCCTTCTGCGCCCCTGAACCGGTGCGGGCCTTCTTCATCTTCTCCAGCGCCGCCTCGAGCTTGCGGCCCCGCGATCCACTCTGCTCGTCCGCTCGACGCAGAAAGACATAGTAGATGTCGACCTCCCGATCGACACGCCGACCGGTAAAAGCGACGACCTTGCCATCGGGCGACCACCGTGGAGCGTAGTCGTCATCCGGGTGTCGCGAGAGGTTGAACGGTTCCCCCGAGCCATCGCTCGGGAGAATCCAGACGTCGCGATTGAAGTCGTCGTCATTGCGTGCGTAGACGATCCATCTGCCATCGGGCGACCAGTCGTAGTCCGGAGGGTTCCATGACTCGAGTACGCACCGTGCGTCACCGCCCGACGCGTCGATCGTCCAGAGGTCCCCGAGCCCACGCACGAAGGCCAGCCGGTCGCCGAGCGGACTCCACCGAGGCCGTGACTCGACCTCCGGATCATCCGTCACTCGCGACAGCTCGAACGAGTCGCTGCGCCACCAGTAGACATGCGGATCGGCACGCGTCGCCTTCCAGATGTCGCACTGCCCACCCGCGTCGCTGACAAACCACAGCGACTCTCCGTCGGAAGCAAAGAGAACATCGCGCTCCTCCTCGGGTGTCGAAGTGACACGCCGCGGCTCACGCAGCTCGGTGTCCATGACCCAGACGTCGCCACCAGCGATGAACGCGATCTCGAGACCGTCGGCCGTGAACGAGACGTCGGTCGCGGTCGTCCACTTCTTGCGCTCGGTAGGCGCACGGGCGTGGTCACCACCGTGAACGATCTCGATTCTCGTCGGCGGCGCGCCGCTCCGCGGAAGCAGCCGGTAGAGATCGAAGAGATGGCGAAAAACGATGGTTGATCCGTCACGCGAAATCGACGGGAAGACGACGGAGTCGTCGTCGAAGAAGGTCAGCTGACGACCCTCGACTCCGTTCAGGTCACGTTCCCAGAGGTTGAAGGACCCGCTCTTCGCGCTGACATAGTAGAAGCCGCCGCCGTCCGCACGCCAGATGGGCGACCGCACGCCGGTCTCCTCCCTCAGCAGTTCGGTGAAGCCGCCGCCCTCGGGCTCGAAGAGCCAGATCTGGCTCGACGCGGTCCCGCGATAGCCCTTGCGCCACCACGGCCGCCCTTCGCGGGTGAACAGAACGCGTCGGCCGTGAGGACCGACGCGACCGTCCCTGGCGTACGCGTCAAAGAGGACTCGCTCGGCGGCTCGCTGTCCGGTCGCGATTCGCAGGAGGCGCTGCGAGCCGCGCCAGAAGTGGTCGCGCTTTCCATGAACAAGAACCGAGTCCCCGGTCGGGAACCAGTCCTCGAGCATCGAGCCCTCGGAGTGAAAGCTCAGCTGGCGCGCCGCGCCGCCGTTCACCGGAATCGTCCACACCTGCTCCGAGCCGTCGCGTCCGCTCGTGAACGCGACGTGCCGACCGTCGGGCGAGAAGACCGGGCGATCTTCGCGCGCGGGATGCCGCGTAAGCGCGCGGGCACGACCACCGTCACTCGAGACCAGCCAGAGGTCGCCGCGCCACGAGAACACGAGCGTCTTCCCATCGGGGGACAGCGACGGACGGGTCGCCATGCGCACGATCTCCGACGCGAAGGTCGGGACTCGCGACAGGACGAGCACGAGAGCACAGAAGAGCGCCGCACGCAGACGTTTCAACTCGTTTGTTCCTTTCGACTCGGTCCTCGTTCACGTGCCACGATATCGCTCCATCCGCACAGCGCAAAGGACCGTCGGGAAAGGGCTGCGGGCACCAAGACGACGTCCACGTTGACAGGTCCACGATACGGGCCTTAAAATCGGCGTACAGGATTCGGGCCCGTGGACTGTTGATGAAGAGGTGAGCCTCTCCATTTCTCGACATCGAGTGACAGCCGTTCGTTCGTGAGGATCATCGGCATGACTCGTTCACCAATCGCCCCCCTGTCACTGATCGTGTCGACGCTGGTCGTGATCTTGGCCACGTCTGCGCTCGTCGCCGGAGACCGCGGTTGCTCCGAGCCGACGTTTCGCCGTGGCGACTCCAACCAGGACGGCAACCTCGACATCAGCGATGGGGTCTTCGATCTCAATGCGCTCTTCACCGGAGGCTCGCGGCCGGCCTGTGCCGACGCCGCCGACGGCAACGACGACGGCAACCACGATATCGCCGACGCCGTCTTCAAGTTCGGCGCGCTCTTCGTAGGCGGCCTGCCTCCACCGGCACCCGGTCCGGACCGGTGTGGCCCCGACCCGACGCCCGATCGGCTCGGCTGTGAGCGCTACGAACCCTGCAAGGACGAGCCGACTCCGTGCACCTCGAACGAGTGTTGCGACGGGAACGAGTACTGCGCCAGGAATGTCGGAGATTGCGGTGGGACGGGTCGATGTCAAGAGATCCCTGCCGGATGCCCGGACGTCTGGGACCCCGTCTGCGGCTGCGACGGGCTCACCTACGGCAACTCCTGCGAGGCCGCCGCTGCGGGCGTCAGTGTGCTGCGCGACGGTGAGTGCGACCTCGACGACTGCGCCACCAACGCCGACTGTCCACGCAACTCCTACTGTCGCAGGGAAGACGGCGAATGCGACGGCGAGGGACTTTGCGAGCCCCGCCCGAGAGTCTGCCGTGAGATCCTCGATCCCGTCTGCGGCTGCGACGGACTCACCTACGGCAACTCCTGCGAGGCCGCCGCTGCGGGCGTCAGTGTGCTGCGCGACGGTGAGTGCGGCGAAGAAGACTGCGTTGACAACACGGACTGCGCGCGCGGGGACCTCTGCCTCAAGGAAGCCAGCGACTGTGAAGGACGCGGTCGCTGTGCCCGGCGGCCCAACGTCTGCCCACGGATTCTCGATCCTGTCTGCGGGTGCGACCAGCGTACCTACGCCAACGAGTGCCTGGCACGTGCCGCCGGTGTCAGTGTCCTTCGTCCTGGTGACTGCGAGGACAGCTGCTCGGAAGCCGTCGACTGTCCACGCGGCTCGTACTGCGCCAGAGACAGGAATGACTGTGACGGACCCGGAGCCTGCCGCCCTCGGCCTCCGCGTTGTCCCGACGTCCTCGACCCGGTCTGCGGCTGCGACGGGCTCACCTACGGCAACCCCTGCGAGGCCGCTGCTGCAGGGGTCAATCTGGAGCACCGGGGCGCCTGCGAGTAGCCAGAACGCTTCCCGGAACGATGGCGGCCCATGCGGTCACGGCGACGCGGAAGACGGTCGTCCCCGTCGGCGATCGCGATCCTCGGGCGCGAACTTCTGCAGCTTGCGCTGCAGTGATCGCCGATGAATCCCGAGACGCCGGGCTGTCTCGCTGATGTTGCCGTCGCAGTCCGCGAGAATCCGATGGATGTGCTCCCACTCCGCGCGAGCCAGCGTCGGCGTGCCGATCGTATCGTCCGCGGTACTTCTGGAGACCCCGCTGACCTGGGACTCCTCTTGCGCGGGAGGCTCGCGCTCACCTCGCTCGAAGGCCCGGATGATGTCGTCGGCATCGGCGGGCTTCGGCAGATAGTTCGTCGCACCGAGGCACATCGCGGTGACGGTCGTCGCGATGCTGCCGTACCCGGTCAGAATGACGACTCGTGTCATCTCGTCGATGTGCTTGAGGGCTCGCACCACGTCGAGACCGGATTTCCTGCCGGGCATGCGAAGGTCGACAACTGCGAGCTCCGCAGACTCCTCCCGCGAGAGGGCGACGGCCTCGTCGTAGTCGCCAGCCGTACGCACCTCGAATCCACGTCGGGTGAAAGCGCGTCCCAGACGCTCGCGAAAAACGCCGTCGTCATCGACGATCAGCAAGTTGGGTGAGTGGCTATCGCTTACCATGCTGGCATTGTACTTCACGAGCGTTCGTCGCTCCATGGGTGCCAGCCCTTACCCCGCGTGAGGCAGGCACACCTCGACGGTTGTGCCTTCCTCCGGACTCGAACGGAACGTCAAGGTACCACCGAGACGTTCGACCACGGCTCGCGTGATGAAGATCCCGAGTCCCATGCCGCTCCCGATATCCTTGGTCGTGAAGAACGGATCACCGGCGCGCGCCAGAATCTCCGGCGTCATTCCCGCGCCGTGATCAACGATGACCATCCGCAAGCCGTTTTCCCCGGACGCGGTCCGGAGGCGCACCGGCTGTACCACGTCCGAGGCGTCGACCGCGTTCTTCAGCAGGGATCTCACGGCACGTGCCAACGCGGTGGGCGGCACGAAGAGCTCGACCTCCCCTGACTCGCCCTCGTATACAACCTCGACTCTCTCACGCCCGTGCAACTCCCGCAGGCACTCCTCGACTAGTGTCCTGACCTTCAGCGTCACGAGCTCTTCCCCGGTCGCCTCCCCGGCGCCGGCCGCCATCTGGTCGAGGATGATCCGACAGCGGTCGACCTCGCGTCGAATCACCTTCGCCTCCTCGACGGGGTTGTCGAGATGGGCGCCCGTCTCGAGATGAAGCTCGAGCTCGCGAGCGATGACCGCGATCGTCGACAGAGGGGAAGCGAGCTCGTGCGCGGCACCCGCAGCGAGAGTCGCGAGGGCCTCGAGCTTCTCGCTCTGCTCCCGCAGACGGCGTACCTTGCGCAGGTCGTCCTCACGACGGGCAAGCTCGGTCGTGACCCGCGTCATGAAGTAGCTGGTAATCGACAGAGCCACGGTGAAAGCCACGAATTTCCCTCCGACCAGGAGCCGCAGCGAAGCACTGCCAACGACGACCTCCTGCTGAGAGCCGGGCCTCGCGTGAAGGTCACCGAGCACCGGCAAGGATCGATGGACCCAGAAGAGCCCGGCGTAGCAAAGGATCGCGAGGCCGCTGAGCGACCACAGCCAGCGTGGACCGAACATGACCGACGCGAGACTTATGTTCGCCAGATAGAAGATGGCGAACGGGTTGGCGGGTCCCCCCGACACCGCGAGGAGCGCGGTAAGCAACAACATGTCGAGGACCATGACGCCGCCGAGGACGAGCTCCCCCCCCGTTGCCCACCTCATCCAACGGTCCGCTCTGACTTGACGCGCCACCCAGAGCTCCAGTGCCGCGTTCGACACGACCGCGACCGCGACGATGGAGAGCAGCTCGAGAATCGGCAGCGTGATGCCCATCCCGACGTGAACGACGAAGATCGTCGCCAGCT
This sequence comes from uncultured Planctomycetia bacterium, assembly GCA_964390645.1. Classification (GTDB taxonomy): domain Bacteria; phylum Planctomycetota; class UBA8108; order UBA8108; family UBA8108; genus CAYMLL01. The sequence continues at coordinate 46,052 of CAYMLL010000019.1, forward strand.
GTCCGGCCACGGCAGCCCAGCGGAGCTTGAGAAACAGCGATGCGTTGATCCGCAGGCGACTCGGTGGTCGAAGATCTTCGACCGAGCTCACCACGCTGCTGGCGTCCACGGGCTCCATCGGCGTTCGTGACGGGTTCAGAGGGATAAACTCCAGTCCCGAGCTGACGCCCGGGCACGCCGCTGTCGCGGCGACAGGACGCTCGCACCTTCATAGAGGAAGTACCGTTCGAGAGCAAGCAGCCCTCGGAGCACCGCGAGCCCATCACCCGGTATCGCTCCCGCCCCCGGGCCCACCCTTCGCCGCCGAGCTCCGACGCTCGACCGTGACGGCGGCGAGCCAACCGCTTCGAAGCCCTGCGGCAGATCCCCGAAGCGCCTGCTGACGTGGACGTTCTGGTAAGCGAGGACGCCGGGACCTGGCGACGGTTTTGACTTGACGCTCCCTGCGAAGACCCGTAGACTTCTGCGCCGTATTTTCCTGCCCGGGGTCTGTTCCGGGGGGGTCCTCGTGTTGTCGAGAACCTGCCTGCACGGATTCTGATCCAACGAGAGAGACCGAACGAGAACGGGACGGAGCCGCTCGAATGGCAGCGAAACCAAGAGCCTCGACCAAGAAGAAGGCCGTCAAGAAATCGCCCGCCAGAAAGAGCGCCAAGAAGGCTACAAAGAAGACACCTTCCGGGAAGGGGACCAAGAACCCCTCCGCCAAGA
>CAYMLL010000020.1:0-11219 GCA_964390645.1 uncultured Planctomycetia bacterium
CAGGTGCTACTGCCTCGACCTCCTCCACCGTCGCATCAATTACTGCCACCTGAAGGACTGGAAGCGCCAGGGGGATGGGTGGGTGGCGGTCGCAATCGGCGACGACGATCTCGACTACGGCCCCCTCATCCGGAGCATGAGCTTCGACGGGGTCTACCTCATCGAGTACGAGCCTCTTCACGACGTCGTCGACGGCATCCGGCGTAGCCTCGCTTACCTGGACCGGATCGCGCCCGGTCACCGTATGAGCTGAGCTTCGCCGCAAGCGACCCCGCCCCTGCGTGACGAGCCGCCGCTCTCCGCTCGTGCCGGGGACTTCCGTTGACGTCGACAGACGCCGACGGCTTCGGTGTGATCTTCGACGGTCTCACGGCCGATCGCAGACTCGAGCACATCCATGTTCGCGCCCGCGTCAACATGCCGACCGCGGACTTCGCCCGTTTCCGGGACCGTATCACCACGGACGACCGCAATCTGCACGGCGACATCGATCTCTCCGCCGCCGGCAGCGCCGATCCATCTCGCCTGCTGCGCGGTAACCCACTGGCCGGTCCCGGACCGGCTCCGGCTCCACCTGCGGGTTCGTGCGCACGCCTGGCGACAACAACGCTCGCCCCCGATGAACGCATCGAACGCCTCGTCGGGCAGACCCCCTCCCCACCATCGGTTTGGCGGACGCCTCTCACGAGCCACGCGGCACCACACTCCACGAGCCGGCGCCTCTGCCCGAACGAGTCGCCGGACACCGCCGCGAGAATGGGCCCACTCGAGGCCTCCAGGAAGCGAGGACAGCTTCGGCCACAAGCCGGTACGCCACTCATCGACGCCCTCGAACGGTTCTCGCCACGCTGTCCAGACCTGGCCGGTACCGCTCGAGACAGATGAATCGCCGACGATCAGGTTTCAGGCCATCAGCTTCGCGATCGGCTCACCCTGATTGATCGTCGGCCTCTCGACCCGGCCGTTGTGCAGGAAGGTCAACTGTCGATGATCGAGGCCCATGAGCCGGAAAATCGTCGCGTGAATATCGAAGACATGAGCACGATCGTCGACGGCGTGCAGGCCAACCTCGTCGGTCGTGCCGACGCGAATTCCAGGCTTCACCCCGGCGCCGGCGAACCACATCGTGAACCCGTACGGGTTGTGGTCACGGCCGTTGCCCTTCTCGCTCATCGGCGTGCGCCCGAATTCGCCGCCCCAGACGACGAGCGTCTCGTCGAGGAGGCCTCGCTCCTTGAGATCCCGTACCAGAGCAGCGACCGGTCTGTCCATCGATCGACAGACATCACCGTGGCCCTTCTCGAGGTCCGAGTGCGAGTCCCACTTGCTGCCTGCGCCGCTGTAGACCTGGACGAAACGCACACCGCGCTCGACGAGACGCCGCGCGAGAAGACATGCGCGGCCCATACCCAGCGTATGCTTCCTGTCGAGACCGTAGAGCTCTTTCGTCCTGAGAGTCTCACCGTCCAGATCGACCGCCTCGGGCGCCTCGGCCTGCATGCGGAACGCGAGCTCGTACGAGGCGATGCGCGCCTCGAGATCGCCGCGGTCACTGCGCTCCTCGAGGTGCCTGCGGTTGATACGCTGGAGAAAGTCGAGCTTGCCGCGCTGACGATCCTTGCCGACGCCCTTCGACGGATGCAGATTGGCAATCGCCTCGGGCCCGTTGCGTAGCATCGTTCCCTGGTAAGACGCCGACATGAAACCGGTGCCCCAGTTGCGCGGCCCGCCAGCGACGGTACCCTTGCGATCGGCGAGGACGACGAAGGCAGGCAAACTCTGATTCATCGTGCCGAGACCGTACGTCGTCCAGCTGCCGAGACTGGGACGCCCGGCGAGCGTGCTGCCGGTATTCATCTGACAGACTGACCCGACGTGGTTCAGCCCGTCACACCAGCAGGACTGCAGCAACGAGATGTCGTCGGCCACCTCACCGATGTACGGCACCCAGTCGGACACCGGGTGCCCCGCCTCACCGACACATCGAAAGGTCCGTCGCGACGCCAGAAGCGGGCTACGTTGCTCGCCCATCGGCAGGACAACCTGCCCGAAGCTCGGCGGCAGCTGCTTGCCGTGAAGCCCCGCGAGAGCCGGCTTGGGGTCGAACATGTCGATGTGGCTCGGCCCGCCTTCCATGAAGAGGAAGATGACGCTCTTCGCCCGCACGGGCACGTGGGGCTGTCGTGGCTCCCTCGGATCCGCGTACTCCGAGGCGCATGATCGATCACTCTGGAGCAGATGAGCCAGCGCCACCGCGCCAAAACCACCGCCGGCTCGCGTCAGAAAATCACGCCGCGATCTCGCCCCCTCGTGGTGGGGTGATGCATCAGTCCACATGGAGAAACTCGTTGGCGTTGAAAAGAGCGTGACAGAGGTCGACCAGCGCACCCCTGGCGCCATCCTGCGGGCTGTCCTCCCGGCGTACGGTGATGAGCTCGGCCTGACGCTCGAGAAAGGTCCGCGCGCCATCCGTCTCGTCGTCGTCCGGCAATCGACCGAACGCGACCTCGTAAGCGCGCTCGATGCATCGACGCGGGTCCCCTCCGACCTCACGCTCGACGCGACGTGCCATGGCCGCGGCGCGCTTCAGCGTCCAGGCGCCGTTGAGCAGCAGGAGCGCCTGCGGCGCCGTCGTCGTCTGGTCCCGAAGGGCGCAGCTGTTGAAGCCGTCCGGTCCGTCGAAGGCGTCCATCATCGGTGAGCGGCTGTTTCGCAGCACCTTCAAGTAGATCGACCGCCTCGTCGAGGCATCCCCGACGCCAGCCCCGCCGATGGGCGTGCTCAGCTCGCCGCTTGCCGTCAGCATCGCGTCGCGCAGCTGCTCCGCCGAGAGCCTGCGCGCACGCATACGCCACAGCAGCGTGTTGGCGGCATCCGCCTCCCTCGCCTCGCGCGACCTCGGCACGACCGATCGCTGCCGGTACGACCGCGACAGGAGCATCAAGCGGTGGAGATCCTTCAGACCCCATCCACGCTCGACAAGCTCCGTCGCGAGCAAGTCGAGCAGTCCCGGATGAGTCGGAGACTCGCCCTGTCGACCGAAGTCGTTCGCCGTTGCCACGATCCCGCGACCGAAGTGGTACTGCCACAGGCGATTGACGATGACACGAGTGGTCAGCTGATTGTCCTTACGCGTCAGCCACCGCACGAGTGTCGCGCGCCGCGCGCTAGAGCGCGCGCTCACCTCGCCGCGCGAGATCACCGCCGGAGCTGGATCGAGAATCGACAGGTATCCCGGCAGAACATCGGCCAGCCCCGCCCTTCCGGGAATCCGGTTGACCGGCGCTTCCGGACCGACATCGACGACCGCCATGATCTCCGGGAGGGGCTCGGGTCTCAGATCGTCAAGCTTCCGCAGCTCGGCAACGAGCTTCTTGCGCCGTTCCGCGTCCACCCCCTTGACGGCCTTCTCGACACTTCCCGCCTCCTTCTCGACCTGCCAGCGACCGATCGTCCACTGCTGCTTCTCCAGTGGCTTCAGTGTCTCGTACCTTGCACGCAACACCCACTGAAAGTCCTCCGGAAAGCGAATGATGCTCGTCTCCGACGGCTTCGTGTAATGTCGCGTCTCGATTTCGCGAATCTCCTCGCGGAGCGATCGCGTCTTCTCCAGCCACTCGCCGAGCTCCGCCCGATACTCGCTCTTCTCGCGTCGTGAGCCTCGCGTCAATCCACGCTTCGGAAGAATCGACCCGAGAAACGCACGCAGGCGATAGTAGTCCTCCCGCAGAACCGGATCGTACTTGTGGTCATGACAGCGTGCGCACCGCATCGAAAGGCCCAGAAAGACCTCTCCGGTCACGTCGGTGATATCGTTGACTATGTCGCTCCACTGCCGTCGCACATCCTTCTGGTTGGACTCGTATGGCCACAGCCTCAAGAACCCGGTCGCGACGAGAGCATCCGGATCGTCGCCGTGAAGCTCGTCCCCGGCAAGCTGCTCGCTGACGAAACGGTCGTAGGTCTCGTCGTCGTTGAACGCGCGAACGACCCAGTCCCGATAGCGCCAGGCGTGCGGTCGATACTCGTCGGCACGATAGCCGTTCGAGTCAGCGTAGCGAACCAGATCGAGCCAGTGCCGCGCCCAGCGCTCACCGTAACGCGGCGATGCAAGCATGCGATCAACGATCTTCTCGTACGCCCCCGGAGCATCGTCGTCGATGAACGCCGTGATCTCCTCCGGACTCGGCGGCACTCCGCGAAGGTCGTAGCTGAGACGGCGGATGAACGTACGCCGGCCGGCCGCCGGAGCCATCGCGAGATTCGCGACCTCCAGACGCTTCCGGACAAGCGCGTCGATCGGATTCTCACCGTCGCCGGTCGGCGTTGACGGCGGCTCCAGAGAACGAAAAAACCAGTAGGATCGGTCCTCCGCGCGGAATCGACTCGCGTCCCCTGCAGGGCGCCGCAGGCTCACGAGCTCACGAGCCCCCTGCTCGACCCACTGACTCAGCACGGCGACCTCGTCCTCCGGCAGACGACTCTTCGGCGGCATGCGAAGATCGTCGTCCTGCCACGAGACCGCCACGAGCAGACGACTCTCGGCCGGCTCGGCGGCCGTGACGACCGCGCCCCGCTCGCCGCCGCTCGCGATGCCCTCGAGCGTATCGAGCCGCAGCTTCCCCTTACGCGACTTCGCGCCGTGACACTTGGAGCAGCGCTTGCGCAGAATCGGCAGCACGTCGCGCTCGTAGATCACCTCCCTCGCCCGAGCAAGATCGGAACCGAGCACGAGAGACAGGAGAAATGAGGCCCTCACGAAGGACTGGTTCAAGACGAACCTCCTGCAAGACACGACGAGCATGGCTGTTCATTCTATTCCACGATCGGGACGTCCGGCCACCCGCAGCCGCAACGATACCCACCCGGTCCGCGACCGTGTTCACGGCTCCCGGAAGACGAGCGCCCCTTCTTCCGACGGGTTTCCGGGCACCCACGGCCCGGGTGGCGACTCCGGAACCGCTCCGGAACCGCCCCTGAGCCTGCACGACTCGGTCTCCCTGGAACAAGCACGGGCCACCCACTCGCGGTGGATCGCCGACTTCCTGAGACGCTCAGGCCTCGTCGCAGCGCCACGGGTCGATAGCCGGATTCACGGGTCGAGACGTACCGGGTCGACTCGGCCTCTTACCCCGACCCACCGACGACGGCGAGCTGGACTCCTGAATCCGGACTCGCCTGGCGTCAACCGCGCTTCTTGACCACCGCCACGCGTTCCAGTAGCTTTCCGCAAGACCGTCGACTTGGCCCTCCCAGTCCTCGAGACCACATGCCGTTCTCCACTACCGAGATCGCAGTCAACGACCGCGTCTACCGGCCGCCCGCTCGGCCGATCGCGGTCATCTGCATCGACGGTTGCGCGGATGAGTACCTCAGCGTGTCGCTCGCACGCGGCCGCATGCCGCGACTCGCACGACTCATCGCCGACGGCGCCTATCGGGGAATGGTGCGCGGCGCGCTCCCTTCGTTCACGAACGTCAACAACTCGTCCATCGCCACCGGAGTCGCGCCTTCCGTCCACGGCATCAGCGGCAACTTCTTCCTCGACCCGCAGAGCGGCGAGGAGGTGATGATGAACTCCTCGACGTACTTGCGCGCGGGGACCATCTTCGCCGCTGCCGCGCGGGCCGGTCGCAAGGTAGCGGTCGTGACTGCGAAGGAGAAGCTGCGCGGCATCCTCTCCGACGGTCTCTTCCAGGACGACGCGCCCGGCATCGCCTTCTCGACGGAGAAGGCCCGCGATGCACGGCGGGAGACCCATGGAATCGACGACGTCGAGAAGCTCGTCGGCAAGCGCACCCCCGACATCTACAGCGCCGCGGCAAGTCTCTACGTGCTCGAGGCGGGGGTCGCCCTGGTCGACGCGGGCCGTGCGGACTTTCTCTACCTTTCGCTGACCGACTTCATGCAGCACAAGTTCGCGCCCGATACACCGGAGTCCCTCGACTTCCACGAGGCGATCGACCGCGAGCTCGGGCACCTTGTCGACCTCGGCTGCGAGATCGGCGCGACGGCGGACCACGGCATGAACTCGAAGCAGCTGCCGGATGGATCGCCAAACGTCATCTACCTCGAGACGATTCTGCGCGAGGAAGTCGACGACGCGATCCGCGTGATCCTGCCGATCACCGACCCCTACGTGGTACATCATGGCGCACTCGGATCCTTTGCCTCCGTCCATCTTCCCGACAGCGATGTGTCCGCGAGTGTCGCGCGTCGCGTGCTCGAGCTCGACGGCATCACCGAGGTCCACGATCGCGACACTGCCGCGCGCAAGCTGGAGCTCCCTCACGACCGCATCGGCGACATCGTCGCGCTCTCCGGTCGGGACGTCGTCATCGGGCGCACGCCCGATCAGCACGACCTGACCGCGGTCGCGCGGGGTCTGCGCTCGCACGGTGGACGCTACGAGGAGATGGTCCCACTTGTCCTCTCCGGTCCGCTCACCGCAGACTACGCGCGCAAGGCCGCGGCCGATCCGCGCAACTTCGATGTGTTCGACTTCACCGTCAACGGAATCGCCCGATGATCGAGCTTCCCTGCTATGTGGCCGGACGCGCCGTCACCTCGAACGAGAGGCTGACGGTCCTCAACCCGTACAACGGCGATACCGTCGGCACGGTCACCAGCGTCGGACGTGAAGAGACGTGCGAGGCGATCGAGACGACACTCCGCGGCGGAGATCCGCTGAATCGCTACCAGCGCTTCGAGATTCTCGACAGGGCGCGCCGGCTTCTGCTGGAGCGCGCGGACGACTTCTCCAGGCTGATTACCGCCGAGGCCGGTCTCTGCGTACGTGAATCGACGTACGAGGTGGGTCGTGCGTGCGACGTGCTGCAGTTCGCCGCGATGGAGGCGCTGAGAGACGATGGGCAGATCTTCTCCTGCGACGTGTCGCCGCAGGGCAAGGCGCGCAAGATCTTCACGCTGCGCGAGCCCTGCCGTCTCGTCTCCGCGATCACCCCGTTCAATCATCCGCTCAACCAGGTGCTCCACAAGCTCGCACCCGCGGTGGCGATCGGCGCCCCTTCGATCCTCAAGCCGTCGGAGAAGACGCCGCTGACCGCAGTCCGTGCCGTCGAGCTTCTCTACGAAGCGGGGTTGCCGCCGTGGATGCTCAGCGTCGTCGTCGGTCCGATCTCGGAGGTGGCCGAAACGCTGCTCACTGATCCGGGCGTCGAGGTGGTGAGCTTCACCGGCAGCGCCGAGATCGGCAAGCAGATCGCCGCCCGGGCGGGCTACAAGAAGCTCATACTCGAGCTCGGCGGCAACTCGCCACTGATCGTCCTCGCCGACGCCGACCTGGACCTCGCGGTGACGCTGGCCGCTGAAGGCTGCTTCCGCAACTCGGGGCAGCGCTGCACTGCAGTGAAGCGTCTGCTCATCGACGAGAACATCCGCGAAGACTTCACCGAACGCTTCGTCGAGAAGGCGAAGGAGTACACGATCGGCGACCCGACAGATCCGGACACTCGCGTCGGAACGGTCATCGACGAGGAGGCGGCCATCCGCCTCGAGCAGCGCGTGGAGAACGCGGTCGCTGCCGGCGCACGCGTGCTGCTCGGCGGCACACGTCACGGCGCACAGCTCACGCCAACCGTTCTCACCGAGGTGCCGCGCGACGCGGAGATGGTCGTCCAGGAGTCTTTCGGGCCACTCGCGCCGATCCTCTCCGTGCACGGTCTCGACGACGCGATCGACCTCGCGAACTCGACCGCATTCGGGCTCTCTTCCGGAGTCGTCACACGCGACATGGAGGCCGCGATCCGCGCGGTGAAGGGGATCCGCACGGGCACGGTGAACATCAACCAGGTCCCCGGCTACCGGATCGAGTGCTCGCCATTCGGAGGCGTGAAGGACTCCGGACTCGGTATCAAGGAAGGCGTCATCGAGGCGATGAAGGGAATGAGCTACGTCAAGACGTTCTCGATGCCCTGGTAGAAGGTGCGACTCGAGCACGACAGGAAGAGACCATGAACGACGAAGTCCGCATTCCACGCGCCAGGGACAAGACCCTTTTCACGCCGGGCCCGCTGACGACCAGCCTTCCGGTGAAGCTCGAGATGCTGCGTGACCTCGGCTCACGCGACATCGAGTTCATCGAGACGGTCCGCGAGGTGCGCGATGGCTTGTTGCGGCTCGCAGACGTCTCGAAGGAGGCCGGATTCGAGACCGTCCTGATGCAGGGCAGCGGCACCTTCGGCGTCGAGTCCGTCCTCGGGTCAACGATCCCCCGGGACGGCAAGCTCCTCGTTCTCATCAACGGCGCCTACGGCGAGCGCATCGCCGGGATGGCCGAGGTGCTCCGCATCGACGCGACGGCTCTTCGCTGGGCCGAGAGCTCCAAGCCGACGGTCGCGGACCTCCGTGAGAAGCTGGAGTCCGACGACGCGATCACCCACGTCGCCTCCGTCCATTGTGAGACGACCACCGGCATCATCAATCCCATCGAGGAGCTCGGGCGTCAGGTCCGCGCGTCGGGACGCACCTACATCGTCGACGCGATGAGCAGCTTCGGCGCCGTGCCAATCAACCTGGAGGAAGCCGCCGTCGACTTTCTCGTCTCGTCCGCGAACAAGTGTGTCGAAGGCGTGCCCGGCTTCTCGTTCGCGATCTGTCGTCGCGATGCACTGGAGGCCTGTGAAGGTCGCGCGCGCAGCCTCAGCCTCGACCTTCACGCACAGTGGGCAGGGCTCGAGTCCAACGGACAGTTCCGATTCACGCCGCCGACTCACACGATCCTCGCCTTCGCGCAGGCACTGCGGGAGATCGAGGCGGAGGGAGGCGTCGCGGGGAGAGCGGCGCGCTACCGCCGAAACCACGAGACGCTGGTCGCGGGCATGCGAGCGCTCGGCTTCGAGGAGTATCTTCCGCCCGAGGACCAGGGGCACATCATCACGTCGTTCCGCTACCCGCAGCACGGTGGATTCGACTTCGGCGAGCTGTATCGCCGTCTCGGCGACAGAGGGCTGACGATCTACCCGGGAAAGGTCAGCGACGCCGACTGCTTCCGGATCGGCAACATCGGCCGCATCTTCGAGAGCGACATGGAGGCACTGCTCGCCGGAGTGAGAGAGGCGCTCGGCGAGATGGAAGTCAGCGGGCAAGCCTCTCCCGGGTCATGACCGTGCGGCCTGCTCTCCGGTTCAGCCGCCGGGTTTGCCCGGAGACCAAAAAAAACCCTGATGGTCTGCCAGCCGGGGCTGCCCCGCAGGTGACATGCGGGCCATCAGGGTTTCGGTGACGCCTGGCTCCTCCCGAAAAGCTCACAAGAGCATCTCGAAGTCCGCCTTCCAGCGGACCCGGAGGACTTGTTCACCCGGCCTCGAAGGCCGTTCTCTCAGGAGGTCATCACCTCGCAAATCACCTTTGCATCAGACATTCAGGGACCACCTCCTTTCTCGGCGTGGAGGCGCGAATCCAGCGTTCGCGCTCCCGGAGCAACTCGCCGTGAAGTCGGCTCCGAGCCCGACCCGAATCCCCCGCCCACAGCCAGGACGAGGAAGACGTGTGAGACCTGCGTGCGTCTCGAGATCGGTCTGGTCGTGTCACTATCTTTACTTGGATCGTAACCCGTGTCTCGTCGGTGTCAACTCCGACAACATGGTCCTCCCCGCAGCTCCTTGCACCCCGGATCCGTGCCGTCAGAATGAGACTCGTCCAACCCCCTTACACTGCCCTGAAGCCCCACCACCGGCCCTCGAACAGAGCCCTGTCGACCATGAAAACTCCGCCCTTCGTCGCCGTTCCTCTCCTGGTCGTGGTTTTTTTTGGTCGGTGGGGGCCGGGGCCCCCCCACCAAGACTGCAATCGACGCCGAGACCCCGAACATCGTCTTCATCCTCACCGACGACCAGGCCCCGTGGGCCGTCGGCGCGTCGGGAAACGAGCAGGCGATCACGCCGCACATGGACCGCCTGTTTCGTGACGGCGCGTATCTCCCGGACTCGTTCGTCGTCACACCCGTTTGCAGCCCCTCACGCGCCAGCTTGATGACCAGTCGCTACGGAAGCGAGCTCGGAATCACTGACTGGATCCACCCGCAGCGTGAGCCGGAGCTCGGGCTCGATCCCACGACGATCACGTGGCCGGAGGTGCTCGCGAAGAGAGGCTACACGAACGGCCTCTTCGGCAAGTGGCACCTCGGCGTGCCGGATCGCTTCCACCCGACCCGGACCGGCTTCCACGAGTTCGTCGGCTTTCGCACGGGTGGCAACAGCCCGAAGAACCCGAAGATGGAAATCGACGGCGTCGTGCGCGAGGAGGTCGGCTTCACCGCGGACGTCATCACGCGCCACTCGCTGGCGTTTCTCGACCGGCATCACGCCAAACCCTTTCTCCTCTGCGTCCACTACCGCGCGCCACACGCTCGCTGGCTGCCCGTCGCGCCGGAGGACTCGGCCCCGTACGACAAGCTCGATCCGAGAATCCCGAACCCGGACTACCCGGATCTGAACGTGGCTCGCGTCAAGCGCATGATGCGCGAGTACCTCTCGAGCACGCGCAGCGTCGATCGCAACCTCGGACTCCTGCTCGCCAGGCTCGAGACGCTGAAAATCGACCGTCGGACCATCGTGATCTTCACGAGCGATCACGGCTACAACATGGGTCACAACGGCATCTGGCACAAGGGCAACGGCCACTGGGTGCTGAACAGGTCCCCCGCGGCGACGACGAACATCCCACCCAATCAACGCCCGAACATGTACGACAACTCGCTCCGTGTACCGACCGCGGTGCGCTGGCCAGGCGTCGTGAGGCCCGGCTCCGTGATCCGCCGAACGATCTCGAACCTGGACTGGTACCCGACGATCCTCGCGATGGTCGGCCTCGACGTACCAGAAGGTGTCGTCGTCCGCCGCCGCGTCTTCACCCCGCTGCTTCGCGGCGTCTCCGTCGACTGGGACGACGACCTCTACGCGGAGTACAGCACGCACCACCAGTCGAAGACGCACATGCGGATGTACCGCACACCACGCTGGAAGCTCGTACGCGACTTCCTCAACCACGGGCGCGACGAGCTCTTCGATCTCCGGACCGACCCACACGAGAGCAGGAACCTCTTCGCCGAGCCGAACAAGACGACGAAGCCGGTGATCTCACGCCTGGACGCTCTCCTCCTGGCGCGCATGACCGCCGTCGCCGCCCCCCAACACCCCCCGGCCCCCCCCCGCCACACAAAACACACCCCCCCACGCCAACCATAACCCCCCCCCCCC